>DVMK01000040.1 GCA_018715025.1 Candidatus Caccousia avistercoris | reverse complement strand
CGCATTCCTTCCCCATCACAGCATCTGTCTTTTTGCAATACTAACGTGATAAATTTTAATATACTCTAAACGCCCGGATTTGTCAAGAAAAAATTCCGCAGGGGATTTTGCCGGGCGCAAAGGGGAGGAGGCGCGCCACCCCACCCTACCCAAACAAATCCGTCAGCGAAAGAAATACGTCCTCCGGCACCTGTACGCAAGCCTCCGGAATTCCATGGAAAAAGAGATAGCCGCCCTCCGCCAGGCCAAGCTGGATGGTCATGCCGTTTTTCATTTCAAAATACAAATAATAAACCACCTTGTCATAGAAGGAATCCTCTCCCTGGCCCAGGGGAACGCCGCCGGTCCAGAGGAACCTGGCCGCGTTCATTTCGCCGATGAGGTCGTTTACCGCTTCCATGCCATGGGAATCCAGCGGAACTCTTTCGCCCTTTTCATGGTACCAGGAATCCTGGCTCTCATAGGAAACGGAAACAACATTTCCAGAGAGATGCAGCCTGTCCTCAAAAAGCTCGCTGCCGTAATGCAGGGTAAAGCCGCCGCGGCAAAGATAAAACGAGAGGTTCCCATCCTCCTTTTTCATGCACAGCATAAACGAGGGGGCAAACCCGTTTACCGCATAAAAATCGCCCCTCACGCTGCCTGCCAATTCCACATACCCCTCCTCCGGCGTCCATTCATCCACCAGGCCTGCGACGGCGCCAAGCCGCTCTCCCGCCAGGGTTTCGCCGCCGTCGATCCGCCCGCAATAGGTGTACACCCGCCCCTGATAGATAAAGAACGAAACCATGTCCGCCGTTCCGTTTGACGCCGACAGGGAAACCTTCGGGGCCGGTATGGCAACGCCGCCGTCCGCCGCGGCCGTCCCCTCCTGGTCTGAAACCGGCAGGGCAAGCTGCCTGCCGAACAAGGCGGCCAAAGCGAAAATGATGCAGAAAGCGGCCGCTATGCCCGCCCATTTTGCCCAGGACAGCCTCTTCCCCTTCTTTTTATACGCGAGGGCTTCCTCCACGTACCGGACGTCCAGTTCGCCAAGCGCGTCGGAAAGCTTTTTCCCGTTCATAAAGACACCCCTTTTTCTGTCAGATACCGCTTCAGCCTTCCCCGGATGCGGGCCAGCCGGACGGAGACGTTTTTCTCAGAAAGGCCCACCAGCCCGGCAATTTCCCTGCAGCTGTCAGAAAACCAATATCTGCGCATGAAGACCACGCGGTTTTCCAGCGCCAGGGTGTCCAGAAAGCCCTCCAGAAGCCGCGCCAGCTCTCTGACGTCCATTTCTTCCTCCACGGTTCCCCGGCCCGGCACGCAGGATTCCAGCTCCTCCAGGGCAACGGTGCAGCGGCTGCCCCGCTTGGCGGCCTCCCGCCGCCAATAGGATTTCAGCGAAAGGTTGCGGACAATTTTCGCCAGGTAGGGCAGCAGGGGGCTGGGCCGCGCCGGGGGAATGGCGTTCCACGCCCCCAGGTAAGCGTCGTTGACGCACTGCTCCGCGTCCTGCCTGCTGTTTACAATGTTGTAAGCGAGGCTGCGGCAGATCGCCCCGTATTTCTTGTCCATCTCCCGTATGCCCTGTTCAGAGCGCGCAAAAAACAGTTCGATAATCTTTTCGTCGTCCATCCCCTCACCGTCTCCTTTCCAGCTTCCCTCAATAATATCCTACGATTTCGCAGGAGGATGCTACAGGGTATGCAAAATTTTATAAAAATCCGGATTTCAGGCAGAAGGAAATATTCCTCTTGCAAAAATATTCTGCCGGCAGTACGATAAAAGAGACGGCCCCAGCATGGGCGGGGCAACCGGTATGGAACCATATAAGGAGGAGAAGCCATTGAAACAGCCAAACGTAATTTTCATTATGACAGACGACCAGGGGTACGGCGATTTGTCCTGCATGGGGTGCCGGGACTTCTGCACCCCCAACATCGACGGGCTGGCGGCCTCCGGTGCCAGGTTTACCAACTGGTACTCCAACAGCCCGGTGTGCTCCCCTTCCCGGGCGTCCTTGCTCACCGGCAGGTACCCGGGCCACGCGGGGGTGCGGGCGATTCTGGCGGGCCACCGGAAGGCCTCCGGCCTGACGCCGGAAGCGCCCACCATCGCCTCTGCCCTGAAGAAGGAAGGGTACCAGACCGCCCTGGTGGGCAAGTGGCACCTGGGCCTGAAGGAAGGCAGCCGCCCCAACCAGAACGGCTTCGACTATTTTTACGGCTTTCTGGCCGGCTGCCTGGATTATTACTCCCATATCTTTTATTACTCCATGTCTGACGGGGGATCCAACCCCACCCACGACCTGTGGGAGAACGAGACGGAGGTGTACCATAACGGGAAATACCTCACCGAAGAGATTACCGGCCACGCCGTGGAGCAGATTCGCAGCATGAGCCGGAAGGACGCCCCCTTCCTTCTGTACGTGGCCTACAACGCGCCCCATTACCCCATGCACGCCCCGCAGAAATACCTGGACCGCTTCCCCCACCTGCCCTGGGACCGGCGGATTATGGCCGCCATGCTGAGCGCCGTGGACGACGGCGTGGGGCAGATTCTGGACGAGCTGAAGCGGCAGGGGATTTACGAGGACACCGTGGTGTATTTTCAAAGCGACAACGGCCCCTCCCGGGAGGCCCGCAACTGGCTGGACGGCAGGCCGGACCCGTACTACGGCGGGCTGCCCGGCAGCCTGAAGGGCCACAAATACAGCCTGTTTGAGGGCGGCATCCGGGTGCCAGGCATCTTCTCCTGGCCGGGGCACATTCCGGCCGGGCAGGTGATCCACGAGCCCTGCGCCGCCATGGACGTGTTCCCCACCGTGCTCTCCTGGGCGGGGGGCGACCCGGGGCAGTACGACATCGACGGCAAAGACATCTCCCCGGTGCTGCTGGAGGGGGCCCCTTCCCCCCACCGGGAGCTGTACTGGGAGATGGAGGGCCAGACGGCGGTGCGCCAGGGAAAGTACAAGCTGGTGCTGAACGGCGCCCTGGTGGAGGGGGAGCCTGCCCAAGACCCAGTGTTCCTGTCTGACCTGGAGCAGGACCCGGGCGAGCAGCACAACCTGAAGGATCAGCTGCCGGAGCTTACCCGGGAGCTGACGGAGAAGGCCACGGCCTGGCGGGCCGGGATTGAGCGGGAATGGAAGGAAAAATGGAGCAAAAACTACGCGCCCACCCGGTAAGCGGCCTGCCCCGGCTGTAACATTCTCCCCCGCCGGGCGGTTTTCCCTGTAGAAGCCAGAAATGGAAAAAGGGGGATTGCCGTATGAAGCAAAGCGTTCTCGCCGCCCTTGCCGCCCTGTGCGCCCTGCTGCTGTGGGCAGGCTGCGCCCAGGAGGAGCCCCGGCCCTCTATGACGGGCCTCTGCCTGGCGGCGGAGGGGGGCGGCTACCTGATCCTCACAGAGGAGGGGGAGCCCATTGTGATGAGCAACCAGAGCGGCCGGGAGGATCTGTTCCAGGGGCTTGGCTCTGGGGACAGGATTGAGGTTGTCACCGACGGCGCGGTGCAGGAGACCTACCCCGCCCAGGTGGGCGTGTACAGCTGCACCCTGCTGGAGGAGGGGTCGCCGGAGGATTTGCCCCAGGAGGTGCTGGACGCGCTGGCGGAGCTGGACTGGATCCCCGCGGAGTTGGCGGAGGAGGAGGCCTTTCACCCGCTGGACCAAAACCGCGACGGCGCTGTGGACGGCGCCGACCTGGCCCTTTCCGGAATGAGCCGGGAGGAATTCGCCGCCGCCCTGGTGGAGCAGGGCCTGACGGGAACCCTGGAGGAGGCGGAACAGGTGGCGGACGGCCTTCTTTCGGTGAATTATGCCGTCTGCAACACCGTCCCGGAGCGCGCGCAGGAGATCTGCGGCTATCCCCCGGCTGAAAGCGCAGCCGGCTGAGGCGCCGCCCCGCCCCCGTTATCAGAGGAACCCCCTGCCCGGCGTCCGTCCAGGCAGGGGGTTCCCTTATCTTCCGGCGGCATAGTCCCGTTTTTCAGGAAGGGGCCGCCGCCCCTCACGCCCGGGGGGCTTCCTCCTCCCCGCCGGGGGCGGTGCGCTTCAAATACACCATATCCACCAGCTGCCTGCCGCCCTCAAAGATAGGGTGGTCGTAGTGCTCCAGGAAGAAATTCGCCACCCGGTGGGAAAACACGAAGCCGCAGGCCTGGTAAAAGGGAAGGGTGAGGGGGCTGTCGCCGGTGCCCACCAGCAGGGTGCGGCACTGGGGCTGGTAGCGTTCCCACACAAACTCCACCAGCATGCGGCCCAGGCCCCGGCGCTGGAAGGGCGTGTCCACCGCCAGGTTTTTCAGCTCGTACACGCCCTCCCCTTCCCGGGTCACCACGCACACCGCCCGCAGGCCGCCGTCGAACAGGGCGAACAGGTCGCCCCGGTCCAGGTAGCGCTCCACCATGCTCTCCTGCTCGTCCCCCAGAAGCAGCAGCGGCATATAATCCCGCTTGTTTTCCTCAATTTTTTTAATTTCCATCTTTTTCACTCTTTCCCTGGCAGTCCTGCCAAAATGTTCTTTCCTATTTTGGAATAAAAAAGGCCCCTTTGTCAAGAATAGACCTTGTCCTCCTATTTCACAAAAGAATCCAATGAGAGAGGATGAACAAATATGCTGGACAAAATTGCACTGACGCTTTTGATTATCGGCGGTATCAACTGGGGGTCCATCGGGATTTTCCAGTTTGACATTGTCGCATGGATTTTTGGCGGTCAGTCCGCCCTGCTGAGCCGCATTGTGTACACCCTGGTAGCGGTCTGCGCCCTCTGGTGCATCTCTCTGCTGTTCCGGGACGACACCGAACCGGCCCACACCACCATGTAGCCAAAAGCGCCGCTGGGAAATTCATACCCTGCCAGGAACCCCCCGCCGCACAGCGCGGCAGGGGGTTCCTGGGTTTTATTTCCTCTTTTTATGGCACTGGGAGCAGTCGCCGCAGCAGCCGGAACAGCCGCCCCCGCCCCGGCGGATGCGGCGCAGGGCGAAAAACAGCAGCAGGCCCAGGGCCAGGAGGATGCACCAGTCGGCGGGCGACATGGGGCAGCCTCACGCAAACAGGCTGGCCACGGAGTAGAACAGGAACGCCGCCGCCCAGGCCAGGCCGGTTTGGAACAGCACCACGCCCAGGGCCCGCAGGCCGCTGTGCATCTCGTTCTTCACCACAGAGATCGCCGCCACGCAGGGGGTGTACAGCAGGGTGAACAGCAGGAAAGAGCAGGCGGAAAGGGGCGTAAACATACCGGCCAGCACCGTGGGCAGGCTGGCGGCGCTGGCCCCCGTCAGCACCGTAAGGGTGCTGACCACCGCCTCTTTGGCGGTAAACCCGGTGATGAGGGCGGTGGTGATGCGCCAGTCCCCAAAGCCCAGGGGGGCGAAGGCGGGGGCCAGGAACTGCCCCAGCATGGCCAGCAGGCTCTGGGTGTTGTCTGTCACCACGTTCAGGCGGGAATCAAAGGTCTGCAAAAACCAGATGACGATGGAGGCGGCGAAGATGATGGTGAAGGCCCGCTCCAGGAAATCCTTGGCCTTGTCCCACAGCAGCAGGCCCACGCTTTTCGGGCTGGGCAGCCGGTAGTTGGGCAGTTCCATCACAAAGGGGACGGGCTGGCCGTGAAAGGCGGTCTTTTTCATCACCAGGCCCACCAGAACCCCCACCGCTATGCCGGTAAAATAGAGCACCGTCATGACCAGGGCGCCCTGGTTGGGGAAAAAGGCCTGGGTAAACATGGCGTAAATGGGAATTTTCGCACTGCAGCTCACAAAGGGCGTGAGCAGAATGGTCATGCGCCGGTCCCGCTCGCTGGAAAGGGTGCGGGTGGCCATGACGGCGGGCACCGTGCAGCCGAAGCCGATGAGCATGGGCACGAAGCTGCGGCCGGAAAGGCCGATCTTCCGCAGCAGCTTGTCCATGACGAAGGCCACCCGGGCCATGTAGCCGCTGTCCTCCAGCAGGGAAAGGCACAAAAACAGCACCACAATGGTGGGCAGGAACGAAAGCATGCTGCCCACCCCGGCAAACACGCCGTCCACCACAAGGGACTGCACCACCGGGTTGATGCCGTAGGATTCCAGGGCGCCGTCCACCACGCCGGTCAGCCAGTCGATGCCGCCGGAGAGCAGGTCGCTGAGGAAGGAGCCCACCAGCCCGAAGGTAAGCCAGAAAATGAACGCCATAATCAAAATAAAAATGGGAATGGCGAAATACTTGTGGGTCAGCAGGCCGTCAATGCGCACAGAGCGGGCGTGCTCCCGGCTTTCGTGGGGCTTTACCACCGTGTCGGCGCAGAGGCGCTCAATAAAGCTGTACCGCATGTCCGCCATGGCGGCCTCCCGGTCGGTGCCCAGCTCCTGCTCCATCTCGGTGACGCTGTGCTCAATCATGTCCTTCTCATTGTCCGACAGCTGCAGCGACTCCTGCATGGGCTTGTCGCCCTCCACCAGCTTGGTGGCGGCAAAGCGGCTGGGCACGCCGATGCGCTCTGCGTGGTCCTCCACCATGTGGGCCACCGCGTGAATGGCCCGGTGCACCGCCCCGGAGCAGAAGTCCTGCCGTTTGGGCTTCTGCTTTTTCTGGGCGGTCTCCATGGCCACGGCCACCAGCTCGCCCACGCCCTCGTTTTTGCTGGCGGAAATAGGCACCACCGGCACGCCCAGTTCCTCCTGGAAGGCGTCCAGCTTTATGGTGCCCCCGTTGCCCCGCACCTCGTCCATCATGTTCAGGGCCACCACCATGGGCACGTTCAGCTCGATGAGCTGCATGGTCAGGTACAGGTTCCGCTCGATGTTGGTGGCGTCCACAATATTGATGATGCCGTCGGGGTGCTCGTTGATGATGAAATCCCGGGTGACAATCTCCTCGCTGGTGTAGGGGGAGATGGAGTAGATGCCGGGCAGGTCCACCACGGTGGCCTCCTGGCCGCGGATGGTCCCCTCCTTCCGCTCCACGGTCACGCCGGGGAAGTTCCCCACATGCTGGTTAGAGCCGGTCAGCTGGTTGAACAGGGTGGTTTTGCCGCAGTTCTGGTTGCCCACCAACGCAAATACTGTCATTCGGCCCCCTCCTCCACCTCAATGCTTCTGGCGTCCTCCAGGCGAAGGGTAAGCTCGTACCCCCGCAGGTGCAGCTCAATGGGGTCCCCCATGGGGGCCACCTTCCGCACCATCACCGTGGTTCTGGGGGTGAGGCCCATGTCAAGCAGATGGCGGCGCAGGGCGCCCTCCCCGTTCACCGCCGTAATTTTTGCCGCCTTTCCAACGGCAAGCTGATCCAACGTCATAAAATCCGGTCCCTTTCCCTTCTCTGCGCAAAGCCCGGCGGCCTTTCCGCCTGCCGGGAACCTGCTGCCTGTTTGGAGTATTCCCTCTCCCTTGTATTGTAAAATCTCCCTGTGGGAATGTCAAGACATCGGGCCAATCCTGCGGCCCTGCGAAATTCCCCGGTGTGTTCCTTGTTTTTTTTCCCCATGGAGAGTATAATAACAAAAGCACCCCGCGGGCGCGCCTGCGGGGATCTGCCTGACAATTCTTTGAGAACTAGGAGGATGCTCCTTGCGTACCACATCCGTTCCGGATTTTCTTCCCGTGCTGCTGGGCAGCGACATGAACGTATACGGCATGGCCCGTTCCTTTCACGAGGCGTACGGGGTCACAAGCGCCGCCATAGGCAAGGGCCGGCTGAACGCCACCGCCCACAGCCGCATTGTCACCGTAGAGGTGGCAGAGCCCAACCTGGAGGACGACCAGGTGTTCTGCCGCACGCTGCTCCGCTTTGCAGAGCAGCACCCGGGGCGCGAGCTGCTGCTGGTTTCCTGCGGGGACAACTACAGCAAGCTGCTGGCCCGCAACCAGGACGCCCTGCGGGGCGCCTACCGGTTCCGGTGCATCGGCGAACCCCTGCTTCTGCGGCTGAGCATGAAAGAAAGCTTCTACCAGGTGTGCCAGGAGCACGGCTTCGCCTTCCCCCAGACCACCACCTGCAGCCCGGAAACCTACCGGGACGTGAAGCTCCCCTTCGGCTTCCCCGTCATCATCAAGCCCAGCAATTCCGTGGCCTATTGGAACTGCAGCTTCCCCCACAAAAAGAAGGTGTTCGTGGCCCAGAACCGGCAGGAATTCGACGCCATTCTGGCCGCCATCTACGGCTCCTCCTACCAGGATCACCTGATCCTGCAGGAATACATTCCAGGGGACGACAGCGCCATGCGCGTCATGAACTGCTACTGCGGCGGCGACGGCAAGGTGAAGCTCATGGCCCTGGGCCGCACCCTGCTGGAGGAGCATTCCCCCGAGGGCATCGGCAGCTACGCCGCCATCATCAGCAGCCGCGACGAGGCCGTCTCCCAGCAGATCCGGGCGTTCCTCGAGGGCGTGGGCTACGTGGGCTTCGCCAACTTCGACATGAAGCTGGACCCGCGTGACGGCCGCTACAAGCTGTTTGAAATGAACCTGCGCCAGGGGCGCAGCAGCTACTATGTGACGGCCGCCGGGTACAACATGGCCCGCTGGCTGGTGGACGACGTGCTGCTGGAAAAGGACCTGCCCCTTACCATTGCAGAAAACCAGGTGCTGTGGAGCATCATCCCCAAGGACGTGATTTTCCACTACGTACAGGACGAAGAGCTGAAGCGGCAGGCGCGGCAGCTCATTCGGGAAGGGAAATACTGCCAGTCTATGCGGTACGGGGCCGACACCTTCCGCAAGCGGTTCGTCCAGTTCCACCTGAGCCAGATGAACTACCGGAAAAAATACAAACAGTGCTTCGGCAACAAGAGCCTGCGGGACTGAACAGGAGAGGAGCGCGGAATGCAGAGCAAGACACTTGGAATCATCGGCGGCCTGGGGCCCATGGCTACCGCCCGCTTTCTAGAGCTTACGGTGCGGATGACGGAGGCCTCCCGCGACCAGGACCACCTGGAGGCCATCCTGCTGGAATCCCCCTCCATCCCGGACAGGACCGCCTACATCCTTGACAGGAGCAACCCCTCGCCCCTGCCGCCCATTGTGGCCCTGGCCAAAAAGCTGGAGTCCCTGGGGGCCGGGTGCCTGGCCATTCCCTGCATTACCTCCCACTACTTTTACGACGAATTTTCCGCCGCCGTGTCCGTCCCCTTCCTGAACATCCTGCGGGAAACCGCCGCCCACCTGAAAGAGAACGGCGTTTCCTCCGCGGGGGTGCTGGCAACCACCGGCACGGTGCAGGCCGGGCTGTTCCAGCGGGCCCTGGCAGAGCAGGGCATTCGGTGCCTGACGCCGGACGAGGAACACCAGGCCATGGTTATGCACGTCATTTACAGCAACGTGAAGGCGGGCCTGCCGGTGGAGCGGGAGCTGCTGCGGCAGGCCGCCTCCTCCCTGCGCGGGCAGGGGGCCCAGTGCCTCATCCTGGGCTGCACAGAGCTTTCGCTGGCCAAAGAGGGCTGCGGCCTGGGCGCGGGCTGCCTGGACGCCCTGGACGTGCTGGCCCGCGCCGCCGTGCTGGCCTGCGGAAAGCCCCTGAAGCCGCAGTACCGGCGGCTTATCTCAGAATGACAGGACAACTTGGAAGGGAATGATACCGTTTGTGTGGATTTGTAGGCTTTTTTACCAACGGCTGGGACGGTGACCGGGCTTCGGTGATCCGCGCCATGGCGGATCGGATCCGCCACCGCGGGCCGGACCAGGACGATTATTATGTGGACGAGCACATTGCCATGGGCTTCCGCCGCCTGAGCATCATCGACCTGAAGGGCGGCAGCCAGCCCATTCTGAACGAGGACGGCACCAAGGTGCTCACCTTCAACGGCGAAATTTACAATTTTCAGGAGCTGCGCAAAGAGCTGCTGGAGAGCGGCCACGTGTTCAAGACCTCTACCGACAGCGAGGTGCTGCTGCACGGCTACGAGGAGTGGGGCGCCGGGCTGCTGCAGCGCCTGCGGGGCATGTACGCCTTCGTCATTTGGGACAGCGCCGCCCAAAAGCTGTTCGGCGCGCGGGATATTTTCGGCATAAAGCCCTTTTACTATTACCAGAACAACGGGGATTTCTTCTACGGCTCTGAAATCAAGTCCTTCCTCTCTCACCCTCATTTTGTCAAAGAGCTGAACGAGGAGCGTCTGCCGGAGTACCTATGCTACGAGTACGTTCCCTGCGAAGAAACCATGTTCCGCCACGTGTACAAGCTGCTGGGGGGGCATTACTTCGAGTACCAGAACGGCAGGCTGGAAATCCGCAAATACTACGACATCCAGTACCGGATCGACGAATCCAAGACCCTG
>DVMK01000039.1 GCA_018715025.1 Candidatus Caccousia avistercoris | reverse complement strand
CGTCCCGCAGAATTTCTTTCAAAAGATGTTTATTCGCGACTGCCGGCTTTTTGCTGATGATGGTTCTGGACGTTGCTCTGGGCTGACCGGGCAAGCGAAAAACAGCGCCTTCCGCGGCCGCGGAAGGCGCTGTTTTCCGTTCCCCGGCAATGCGCGGGAGGAGCGAGGGCCGCGTCAGGCCACCGTTTTCAAAATGGTGAGGATATTTTTCCCGTCTCTGTATTCATAGGACACGCTGTCCATCATCTGCTTTACCATGTAAATGCCCAACCCTCCCACCTGGCGCTCTTCTGCCGAGAGAGTCAGGTCTGGGTCCGGCCGGGACAGCGGGTTGTAGGGGATGCCGCTGTCCTGGAATTCTATCATTACCTGCAGGGGGCATCCGCCGGTCTGGCACAGCACAGTAGCGTCTCCTTTGGAGGAGGCGTAGGCGTAGTGAGCGATATTGACAAAGATTTCCTCCACGGCGACGTTCACCTGGAAAAGAACCTCCTCTGAGCAGGAGGCATTTTTCAGCTCATCGTGGATAAAGCTGAGCACGGTTTCCAGCTGATCCGTTTCCGCGGGAACAGTGAGAGATTTCATGGCGGTACACCTTTCTGCCGCGCGCCGGTACTGTCCCGTGGTTCCGCGGCGGCTGTTGTCTGGGCTTTTTATCGTTAGCCTTCGGCTGTCTGGCCGGGTTGGTATTTTTCAAAAAACTGGACGGCGAGCATGGTGATGTCATCGGCCTGGGGCGCTTTTTCCACAAAGAGCTCCACCTGGTTTTTAATGTAGGGCAGCAGCTCTGTGGGGCGCAGCCCGCTGGCCTCCTTCCGGTTCAGGGCCTCCAGCAGGCGTTCTTCGCCGTAAAGCTCCAGCTTGCTGTTGACGGCTTCCGTTACGCCGTCGGTGTACAGGAACAGGCTGTCGCCGGGGCTGAGGGTGATCTCGGCGCTGGGGTATTCCATATCCTCCATGCCGGCAAGCACAAAGCCGGGCCGCACGGCGAGGTATTCAAAGCCGCCCCCTGCCCGGTGAAGAAGGGGAGGGTTGTGCCCTGCGTTGGAAAAGGTGAGCTTGCCCGTTTTCAGGTCCAGAATGCCCAGAAACGAGGTCACAAACAGCCCTTCGCCGTTGTTTTCGCACAGCTGGTTGTTGGCATGGCGGAAAATTTCCGCCGGCGACATGCTGCTCTGCGCCTGGTTCCGGATGATGGTTTTGGCAATGACCATGAACAGAGCAGCGGGAACCCCCTTGCCGGAAACGTCGGCAATGGTGAATACCAGGTGGGTTTTGTCCACCAGGAAAAAGTCGTAAAAGTCGCCCCCCACCTCTTTGGCCGGGTCCATGGTGGCGTAAATGTCAAAATAAGAGCAGTCCGGAAAGGGAGGGAAAATGTTGGGCAGCATGTCGCGCTGGATGCTGCTGGCCACGTTCAGCTCCGCCTCCGTTTTCAGCGCCCGGGAGGACCACAGGGCGGTGGAAAAGATCTCCCAATATAGTATGATAAAAATAGAGCAGATAATAAGGTAGAAAATGATAAAATACACCCGGGTTTCCGGAATTCCCGGCATAATTCCCAGGGTATTGGTCAGCCGGTTGATGACAAAAAAGGCCAGGAAGGTGAAAATAGCCACAGGAACGTATTTTTTTGTGTCCTTTCCCAGCACCTCAATCACCTGGCGCACGGTGGCGCTTACGAAGCGCCGGTAGAAGAGGAAGAAGATCAGGAACCATACAATTTTGATGCTGTTGAAAATAAGCAGGGTCCGCAGGTTGTACGGGTTGGGGGTATTGTCCACAAAGCTCAGCGTGGTGCCGCAGAAGAAGAAGGTGGTGACGCTGGCAATGAGAGAGGCCATCACCGGCACGAACACCTTGGAGGAGGTGTTCTCCCGGTAGAGGATGAGGGTGGGGGGGATGGGGAACAGCAGCAGCCCCATGCCCGCCATGGTGTCGTCGGTAATGTTGATGGAATACCCTGCGAAGGTGACCAGATAATACAGGATCAGGAAGCCTCCCCAGACAGCCGCCGTTTTTCCCAGGGAAAATTTGCGGGTGAGGGTCACATCCGTCACGCCTGCCGCCAGAAGCACCGACAGGGCGGCCGCTAGGGTGAACAGAAGGGTGGAAGTCAAATCCGCTTGCATGGTTCAGATACCTCCTTGCTTATGTTGCGGGGCTTTGTTACAGGTCGAAAGCGCCCAGGGTTTCCTGGCCGCTTAAATAGCTGTGCAGGTAGCCGTCTGAAATTTCAGGCCAGGCGAAGCCCTCCGACTGCAGGGCCTGAATGGAAAAGCTGCTCTCGCAGGGGGCTTCCACCATATCCTTGCCGCCGCTGACGCCGGTGAGGAAGCCCTCCAGAAGCCCGTGGCGGGCCGGGTCCTCCGCCGCCTCCAGCAAAAACTGGTCGAAATCCTTTTCCTTCAGCACCTCCACGGGGCGGTTCATCCGGCGCAGCTGCTCCAGAAGGCGGCTGGCCGGCAGGCTTTTGTCGTTGAAAATGTGAAACACGGTGTACTCCGGCCGGCTTCCCGCCACCCGGCAGATGGCCTCGGCGGAGGAGTCTACCGGGGAGAAATTGATGAGGGAGCGGGCAAAGGATTCCGGGCATTTGCCGGTGGTCACAATGGACTGCAGCAGCTTTACAAAGCCGTTGGTGGCCTTGTTCATCTGGAATTCCCCGTCGCTGATGCGGCCCTGCAGGTTGCCCACCCGCATAATTTTCGCCCGCAGACCGTCGTGTACCGCCAGCAGGACGAGCTTTTCCGCGGTGAATTTGCTTTCCAAATATACATTGGAAAGATCCTGCCGGATCCACAGACGGCGCTCGTTCAGGCAAACGCCCATGTCTGCCAGTTCCCGGGAGATAAAGCCCCCCACACTGAGGGTGGAGATATGCAGGAGCGCCGCGTTGCGGCGTTTGCAGAAGTCGATTACATTCTGCACGCCCTTCACGTTCGTTTCCCGGATGCGTCCGTCCGCGTCGAAATGGCTTACGTCGGCAGCGCAGTTGACCACCGTGTCTATTTTGACCCCTTCGGGAAGCTCTGCCAGCCCTTTGCGCAGCAGGTCGCCGTTCACGGCGAACAGGCGCCGGTGGAACATGCTCTGGAAGCTGTCCTCAAAATAGTAGAACAGGCTGGCCGCCAGGCGCTTTTCCGGGCTCAGCCCGTTTTTCGGCCGCACAATGCAGTAGACCGTGTTGTTCTCGTCCTTCAGCAATTCCCGCAGAAGGTGGATCCCCAAAAAGCCTGTGGCCCCGGTGAGCAGAATGTTCCCCAGGGGCCTGCGGCCCGGCTGGTAGCAGGTGTTGCCCTTCAGCGCCGCGCGCAGGCGGGGAAGCTCCTGCCTGCTGCAGGGCTGGGGCGCGGCTTGGGAATCCTCTTCCGGCGCTTTGGAATGCGGGACGCCGCCCAGACGCTCCGCCAGGGCCTGAGGGGTGGGGGACTCAAACACGTCGCTGTAGCTGAGGGGCAGCCGTTCCCGTTTGGCAAGCAGCACCACCCGGGCGGCCAGCAGAGAGGTACCCCCCAGCTGGAAAAAGCTGTCGGCGGCGCTCACCTTATTCTCCTCCAGGCCCAGCACCTGGGCAAAAATGCGGCAGAGGGTGCGCTCCCGCTCGTCCCGCGGGGCCACATAAGAGTGGTCCAGGTGCAGCTCCGTGGCGGCCAGGGCCTTTTTGTCAATTTTCCCGTTGGAGGTGGAGGGAAGGGAGGAAAGGCGGATAAAGAATTCGGGGACCATGTACCGGGCCAGGAAGCCGCCGGCATACTGCTTGAGGGCGGCGGCGTCCACCGGCTCCTCCGAGGCGGAATAGTAGCAGCACAGGTGCTGCCGGCCTTCCAGTTCCCGCACCAGCACGGCGCACTGCCGCACGCCGGGGTAAGACTCCACGCAGTGCTCAATCTCCTGCAGCTCAATGCGCAGGCCCCGCAGCTTCACCTGCTCGTCGCGGCGGCCCAGGTAAGACAGCCGCCCGTCCGGAAGGGCGCAGCCGTAGTCGCCTGTCAGGTAAACCTTGTCCTGAATGGGGCCGTCCCGAAGGGGGACGAAGCGTTCTGCCGTGAGGCCGTCCAGGTGCAGGTAGCCCCGGGCCAGCCCCTCGCCGGCAATGGCGATTTCCCCGGCGGCGCCCTGGGGAACGAGGCGGCGCTCCCCGTCCAGAAGGTAAACCCTGGCCCCGTTCACCACGGATCCGATGGTGATCTGGTCTGTCACCTGCCCTACGGTTACGCCGATGGTGCCCTCTGTGGGGCCGTAGCCGTTGTACAGCCGGGCAGAGGTGGCTGCGGTGAGGGCGTCCAGCAGGGGCTGGGTGAAGGCCTCGCCGGCGGCCAGGATAATGTCCACCCCCGCCATGGCGTCCTTGAACTCAGGCTCTTCCAGGTAAGCCAGCAGGCGGGAGGGGGTGCAGTGCAGGATATTGGCGCCGCTTTCCCGCAGGTACTGGGCCAGGGCTACCGGGTCGTTCATCCCGTTTTCGTCGGCAAACACCACCGGCACCCCGTTGAGAAGGGTGGAGAAGATTTCAAACATGGAAATGTCAAAGCAGATGGAGCCCACGGCCACAATGCCCGTCCCGTTGGCGGCGGCGTCCCGGTTGAAGGGGTTGCCGTCCGGATGGACGAAATTCGCCACGCTGTGGTGCTCGATCATTACGCCCTTGGGGCGGCCGGTGGTGCCGGAGGTATAAATAATATAGCACAGCCATTCCGGCCGCACCTCCGGCAGGGCGGGGGCGGGGCCCTCGGGCCCCTTCAGCACCTCGGCCGGGTAAAGGGCGCGGCAGCCCACCGCCTCTGCCAGTTCAAGCCGGGGGGTGATGAGCAGGGCTGCTCCGCTGTTTTCCAGAATATAGCGGATCCGCTCCTCCGGGTAGGAAAAATCAATGGGCACAAAGGCGGCCCCCGCCTTCAGAATGCCCAGCAGGATGACCGGAAGATCGGTGGTGCGGGGGAGCAGGAAGGCCACCAGGGATTCCGGCGTGACGCCGGCGGCCACCAGGGCCTGGGCCGCCCGGTCAGAGGCCTCGTCCAGCTCGCGGAAGGTGTAGCTCCGCCCACGGCCCGACAAAGCGTGCGCGTCCGGGCGCAGGGCGGCCTGCCGGCGGAACAGGCCCGGCACGGTCTGGCTGCGGGTTTCCGGCATTTCCGCCCCCGAGAGAAGCTGCTGCAGGCGCAGCTTTTCCCGGCTGCCCATCAGCTCCAGGCTGGAGCAGTCCGCCGCTCCTCCGGTTACGCCCTGCTCCAGCACCAAAAGGATGCTGCCGGCCATGCGGGCCGCCTCCCGGGCGGTGTAGTAGCCGCTGCGGTAATCGATCTGGAACCGGTAGTCTCCCCGGCCGGTGCTGTCAATCACCACAAAGGTGGCCAGGTTCACCATGGCCCCGCCCAGGTGGGTTTCCAGCGCCAGCACCTTTCCCGCCGGCTGGGGGGCTCCCCCCAGGAACGAGAGGGTGAAATAGGAAATTTGAGACCCCGCGGCCTTTTCCTGCTGCAGATCCGAAAGGATGCGGCTCAGACTGTAATTTTTATGGCAGGCAGCGGCCCGGCTCTCCGCCTGCACCCGCCGGCACAACTCCCCGAAGGAAAGGCCCGGCTGCACCTGCACCCGCACCGGCACTACGGCGGTGAACATGCCGGATGCGCGCCGGCTTTCCTCGGTGTCCCGGTTCAGCCTGGGCACCAGGATGGTCACGTCCTGAGAGGAAAGCACGCGGGAAAGGTACACGGCGCAGGCGGCGAAGAAGGCGCAGAAGGCGCTGACCCTTTCCCGCTGCAGAAAGCTGCGCAGAGACTGGGCCAGCCCCTCCTTCAGAGGGAAGGAGGCCCACTGGATGCGGTAATCCAGCTCAGGCGGAAGGGGGTGGGGCGCGGCGCCGAAATCTGCGCCGTCCAGATATTCCATCCAAAAGGCGCGGCTTTCCGCCAGCTCCCGCTCCCCGGCGGGCTGCTGCTTGCCGCACAGCCCCAGGAAGGAGGAGAAGGGGGGCGGGGTTTCCCCGGCGCACAGCTTCACAAACCGGTCGCAGACAGCCGCAAAGCCGTACCCGTCGGTGATGAGGTGGTGGGCCTGCAGCAGCACCGCCTGCCGTTCCGGGGCGCTGTAAATGCGGCAGCGGAACAGGGGGCCGCCGTACAGGGAAAAGGGCTCCCGTGAGGCGGCGTCGAACTGGGCGGCCAGCTCCTCCTCCGACTCCAGCGGGAAGGGGTGGCAGAAGAAGGGGCGGTAGCCCCCGTCGTACTGGGCCGGGCCGTCCTCCCCCAGGCAAAGGCGGATGCGCAGCACCTCCGTTTCCTCCACCAGCCGGTTCAGCTTTTCGCAGAGGAAGGAGGGGGCTGTCTCAGCCGGGAAGGAAACCAGGGCGGATTCCGTAAACAGGGCGCGGTCGGGGCAGCTCTCATGAGAGAGCCAGATTTGATATTGGGGATCGGTCAGCGGATAAAAAATCCTTTCAGAATTCATAGGCAGAATAGCTCCTCCTTTATGGTTTCAAAAAGAGGCCGGGAAGCCCCGGGCGGCAGGCACAGGGCCGTGAGCCGGGCGGGGGAGGGGAAAAGCAGAAAAAGGGCCGGAGGCAGCCCCTCTCCCTCCAGACGGAAGCCCTCCCCCCAGGGGCGGGCCCGCAGAGGGCGGGGCCTGGCGCAGCGCCCCCCGGCCTGCTTGAAAAAGCTTTCCCACATGGTCCACAGGGCCAGGAATCCTTCCCGGGAAGAAACCCCGGAAAAACCGGCTTCCCGGGCCAGCTCCCGCCAGTCCTCCAGGGGCTGATCCGTCTCCTCCGTGTCCACGCCCACCGGGCAGGGGGCCAGGGCGCAGGCCGCGCCCCGGCGGGAATGGGAAAGGCTCACGAACAGCTCCGGCCTGGCGGGAAAGAAGGGGCGGCCGAGGGCGTCCCAATGAAGGTCGGCCAGGGAAGGCGGGTCCTCCAGCCGCCCCAGCGCCCGTTCCAGCAGGGCGTAGGCGGCGGCGGCGCACAGGGCGTCCTCCCGCCTGCGCAAGGCGGCGACGGCCTGCGCCTTCCCGGCGGGCAGCCGTTCCAGCACCCGGCGGGGGGACGCCCTGCAGCCGGGGGGCAGCTCCCACAGGAGCAGCCGGCAGGGGAAAAGGCCCGTCACCGGCGTTCCCCTGTGCGGAACAGGCACGTCCTGTCAAATACGGAGGGGGCGGTGTTGATGCCCTCCGCCCGGTTGAGGGCGCCCTGGTCGAAGGCGCTTTTCTGCCGGTTAATGGGCTGGAAGGCGGGCCGTTCCAGCTCCTCCTCCATTTCCTCCTCCGGGGCGGGGGGCTTCCGTTTTTTCTTTTTTTCTTCCTCCAGGGGAGCGCGGGGCGTGATCACAAGCTTCAAGAGGACTTCCTCCTTTCCTACGGCATGCCGTCACAGCACCAGGCTGGCGTATGGTTCAAAGTCAGAGCGGGTGAATACCTTGCCCGTTTTTACAAATTCGTATTTGATCGCCTGAAGGTAGTGCTTCATGTGCACCTCGCCCCCGGCCTCCGGATCGGCGGCGGCCAGGAAAGCGGCGTTCAGGATGCAGTTCTTAATGTTGCCGCCCACAAATTCAAAGCGCTGGGCCAGAAAGTCGATGTCCACATCCTCGGCCAGAGGGGTGGTTTTGGGAATGGTGGTGCGCCACAGCACCTTTCTGGTCTCCACGTCGGGGAACTGGAATTCCACAATGAATTTCATGCGGCGGAAGAAGGCGGGGTCTATGTTGTGCTTGTAGTTGGTGGCCAGCACGGAAACGCCGTCGTAGGCCTCCACCTCCTGCAGAAGCAGGGCGGTTTTGTTGTTGTTGGAGGACTGGTTCGAGCCTCCGTCGTCAGACCGTTTGGCGAACAGGGTGTCGCATTCGTCGAAAAACAGTACCACGTTGCACTTTTTTGCCTCGCGGAAAATCATGGAGATTGCCTTTTCGGTTTCGCCCACGTACTTGTCAACCACCTTGGAAAGATCCACCCGGTACAGCTCCAGGTTCATTTCATGGGCGATTACCTGGGCGCACATGGATTTGCCGGTGCCGGGGGCGCCGAACAGAAGCACCGAAAGGCCGCGGCCGTAGGGATATTTTTTAATGTAGTTCCAATCCTCGTACACCGTTTTCCGGTAGGTGAGCTGGTCGCAGGCGTTTTTCAGGGCCAGCCGCTGGTCCGGGTTCATGACGATGTCGTCCCAGCCGAAGTTGGCGGCGATGCGGGTGGCCTTCTGGGTCAGCTCGTGGCTCATCTGGTTGTTGCAGGACTGGAACATGGTCTTGCGGCTGATTTTATGCTCCTTGGCCATGGCGGAAAGGCTTCTCGCCTGGTGCAGGGCGCTTTTGATTTTGCCGGGGGTAAACAGGAATTTGGTGGAAAGCTCCGTCAAATCCACATCCTCTCCCAGGTCGTACCCCTGGGAGTAGTACTTCCAGACCTCCTGCCGCTCGCCGTTGTTGGGGGTGGGCAGCTCCAGCTGGGCGTAGTCCAGGGTGGTCATGTCGCGCACGGGAAGCTTTTCCTTGCTCACGGTAAACACCGTCAGGTCTTTGTCCAGCAGCTTGCCGAAGGCTAGGTCCATATAGCCGAAGAATTTGTCCTTCTCCTCCTCCCGGTAGCCCAGGTTATCCATGCAGCAGCAGGCGCCTGTGAGAATGCACTCCCGGGTGACGGACCAGAGGGCGTGGTCCACGTAGCCGAAGTCATACACGAACAGCTTGCCGCAGTTGATGGAAACGCAGCCCAGCCCCTTCTGCCGGCAGAAATGAGCAATGGTGAACTTTCTGCCGGAGCCCTCGTCCCCATACAGGGAAAACAGCCGGCCCCCGTCGTCGTAAGAGATGTTCACCGCATCCAGAATCCCCTGGTTGGCGATGAAGGGGTCCTCCGTTTCCTTCATGCGGGAGAAAAAGCGGGAATAGTTTTCGTCCACCCGCAGCGGGTTGGGGGAAAACAGAAAGTCGATGAGCCGCTTGTCGGGAGAGAGCACCGTGGAAAAGGGCATGGTGTCGTTCACCTGCATGGGAAGCACCGGGCGCAGCTGCTCCAGCGCCTGGGACATGTGGCCGTAGGCCCCCGTAATGGAAAAGCCGCTGCCGTAGTAGGCGCGCGCCGCAGACTCAATGCTGGGGGCCGACAGGTTCCCGTTCTGGTTGATGACCTGGAACACAGAGGAATAATTGGTCTGCGTGGAGGAGAGAATGGCGCAGGTGAAGGCGAACAGGGTGAAGGGGGCGAATTCCAGCTTTTCGCACAGGCTCCACAGGGGCATGGAAACCTGCGGCCCTGTCAGCGAGGCCCTGCGGCGCACGTAGTCCAGCTGCTCCTCCATGGTCATGCCGTCCTCCGGCTCCTCCGGCTTCTCCGGCGCGGAGGAGAAAGCGCCGAACAGGCCGGCAAGCTCCCCGTCCAAATCCACCTCTTCCTCCTGCCCTTCCGGGCCCGCTTTCCCGCTTTCCTGCGAACGGAGGTAGTCGGAAAGGTGCTTTTCGCACAGATCATGCGCCACCTCAATGTCAGGGTACAGGATATTTTTGAAGCCGCCGCCCTCCGCCGCAAACAGGGACATCAGCGTGCTGATGTAGGAAAAAAGCCGGTTGTCCACACAGGCGAACAGGCAGCGGGTGAATTCCTCATAAGAGGAAAAGGGGATATCCTTCTTCTCTGCGGGAAAAAGCAGTTTGCTGTCCATAAATACCTCCTTACAGGGGCCGTTTCTGCGGGGGCGGCCCAAAATCCCCCTGCCGCCGTTGCAATTTTCTCCCGTTCCCAGTATAATGAAGATGTAGTTTCAAGCGTGTCCCGCGGCGGGGGCGCGCATGGGAGCGCCGTTTTCGACGGCTTTCCCGGAAGAGGGGAGTGAGTTTTCTTGACTTTCAAAAAATTGGTAGGATCGTTTGCCGGCCTGGCCGCCCTGACGGCCGCCATCGTTCTGGCGGTTTGGCTGGGCGCCCCCTGGGCGGCGACCGCAGGCGCCCTGGCGGCGGCGGCCGCCGCCGGCTGCTGCCTGTTCCGCCTGTGGCGGAGCGAGGAAGAACGCCTGGCGGAAGCCGCCGGCTTCCGGGAAAAGCTGCGGCAGGCAGGGCAGGAAATGGAGGCCTGCCGGAAGAGCTGCGCGGAAGAGCAGGCGAAGTTTTATTCCACCTTTTCCCACGGCATCCGCATGCCGGTTTCCATTATCAAGGGCTATGCGGAGCTGCTGGGCAGCGGAAAAATCGACAAAGAGACAGAATCGCAGTACCTGGAAAAGATCATCCAGAAAAGCCAGGATATTGCCGATTTCTTCCCCAAGGTGCAGGAAAGCCTGGAGCTCCGCTCCCTCTCCTCCGAGGAAAGGGAGCCGGTGGATCTGGTGCTGGTCACGCAGGAATGCGTGCAGGAGATCCAGCGCAGCATGTCGTTCAACGAGGTGCACTTCCAGGTGATTGCCCAGACGGATTCGGTGCTTGTCACGGCGAATCACCGGCGGATCAACGACATCATTTACAATCTGATGGAAAACTCCTCCAAATACATGCAGCGGCCGGGCATCGTCACCTTCCTGCTGTGGAGGAAGGAGGGCTGCGCCCACCTGGTGGTGAAGGACGACGGCATGGGCCTTCCCCGGCAGGAGGCGGAGCATATTTTTGAGAAGAATTACCAGGGCTCCAACCAGAAGGAGGGGCACGGCTACGGCCTTTATTGGGTGTGGAAAATTGTAGACACCTACGGGGGCCGCGTGTCTGCCAAAAGCGACCTGGGCCAGGGCATGGAAATCCACATCGTCCTTCCGGAATCCGCGCCGGAGGGGACGGAGCGCCTGGCCTCCTGACAAGCCGGAAATAAGAAAACAGGAGCTTTTCCTCAAAAGCCGGGGAAAGCTCCTGTTTTTATGCTCCTGCGGTCAATCCCCGGAAAACGCTGCCGCCGGCTCCGGCGCGCAAAGCCGAGGGCCCGGCGGCAAGGCGGGCTTTGTCAGACAATATTCAGGATGCTGCTGAAGCCCGACATATCCAGCACGCTCATCACAGTCTGGGAAACATGGCACAGCGTCATGGAACCGCCCTTGGCAGAGGCGGTTTTCTGGCCAATCAGCAGGGCGCGCAGCCCGGCGCTGCTGATGTAAGGAACCTTGGCAAAGTCCAGCACCACTTTCTTTTCCGACTGAAAGGCCTGCAGAATGGCGCTTTGAAGCTGAGGCGCGGTAATGGTGTCAATCCGCCCGTCGGGGGCAAGAGTCAC
>DVMK01000038.1 GCA_018715025.1 Candidatus Caccousia avistercoris | reverse complement strand
CCAATTACGCTTCGCGCAGCTCCCATTTTTCCTAGGTGAAACAGCTAACCCGCCGCAGGCAGCTGCTGTTGCTCATTAGCTACCGGCGTGCCGTACCCCAAAAAATGCGGAGGAACTTTCGCAATCGTAAGATTGCGAGTGTTCCTGTAGGGGGCCGGCGTTTAGTGACCCTAAGGGCACAAGCCGGCCAAGCGCTGAGGGAAAAGCGAGCGGCGAGGGAGAGGCAGGACAGCCCCGGGGTCGAGGGGTCGCGACCCCCGCGCGTCTTTGGTTTCTTTCTCCGCGTAGAGAAAGAAACCGCACCGCCGCGTGCGGTCGCGGCAAAGGAAAAATCAGATGTAATGAAAGCAAGTGCATAACAGAAAAAGCGGAGCATTTCTTCGTAAAAAAGTAATTTTTAGCGGGGAAGCTGGAGGGGTGCAGTTCCGAAGCAGTTTTCAGCACGGTATGGGGGTACCCCTTACTAGGGTACCCCCACGCCAAAACAATTCACTGGATTGTTTTGGCTCCCCCGCCTGAGTTTTGGGAAGGAAAAGGATGCGTTGGGGCTCCGGGTCTCCGCTGCCGCTTCGGTCGGCGCCTTGTTTGTGCGCCACTGGCGCACGGTGCCCCCAAACCCCGCCACCTTTTGAAAAAGGTGGACGAAAACTTTATACCTTTGCTTTTTGGCAGCTTTTCTGCAAATGAAAATGAAAGCGCTGCCCCAAACCCCGCCAGGTCTCACCTGCCGGTTCGGACGGTGTTATTTGCATGCCACCGGCATGCCGCACCCTTTTGAAAAAGGGGAACGAAAACTTTAACATTCAATCTGCGTTTCATCATGTTAACCCAAAGCATTCCGCCAGGAGGAAAGCGTATGAGAATGTATGATATTATTGCGAAAAAACGGGACGGCGGCGAGTTGAGCCGGGAGGAGATCCGCTTCTTTGTGCAGGGCTACACGGCGGGGGATGTGCCGGATTACCAGGCCAGCGCCCTTGCCATGGCTATCTGCCTGCGGGGCATGACGCCACGGGAAACAGGCGACCTTACCCTGGAAATGGCCGCCTCCGGCGACACGGTGGATCTTTCCACGCTGGAGGGGGTGACGGTGGATAAGCACAGCACCGGCGGAGTGGGGGATAAAACCACCCTGGTGCTGGGGCCCATCGCCGCCTCCCTGGGGCTTACCATGGCGAAAATGAGCGGCCGGGGGCTGGGCCATACCGGCGGCACCATCGACAAGCTGGAGTCCATCCCCGGCCTGCGCACGGAATTAAGCCGGGAGGAATTCCTCCGCATTGTGAAACAGGTGGGACTGTGCGTGGCCGGGCAGTCCGGCAACCTGGTGCCCGCAGACAAAAAGCTGTACGCCCTGCGGGACGTGACGGCCACGGTGGAGAGCGTCCCCCTCATTGCCTCCAGCATCATGAGCAAAAAGCTGGCGGCGGGGGCCCAGTGCATTTTGCTGGACGTGAAAACCGGAAGCGGCGCGTTTATGAAAACAGCCGAACAGTCCAGGGAACTGGCCCAGGCTATGGTGGACATTGCCGCCCATGCGGGGCGTAAGGCCGCCGCCCTCATTACCGACATGGACCGTCCCCTGGGGAATGCGGTGGGCAACAGCCTGGAGGTGGCCGAGGCCTGCGCCGCCCTGCAGGGCCGGGGGCCTGCGGATTTGACCGATCTCTGCGTGGAGCTGGCCGCCGGGCTTCTGGTGCTGGCGGGCCGCGCCGGGTGGGAGGAGGGCCGCGCCTTGGCCAGAGGGCAGATCCAGAACGGGCAGGCCTTCCAAAAGCTGAAGGAGATGGCCGCGGCCCAGGGCGGCGACGTTTCCGTGCTGGAGGATCCCTCCTGCTTCCCGGCGGCGGGGGCCAGGCTGCCGGTGCTGGCCGGGGAAGAGGGCTGGCTCACCGCCATGGACACCGCCCTGTGCGGCGCTGCTTCTGTGGAGCTGGGCGCGGGCAGGGAGAAAAAGGGCGACGCCATTGACAGCGCCGCCGGAATTCTGCTTCATAAAAAACCCGGGGATTATGTGCACAAGGGCGATCTGCTGGCAGAGATGTTCGCCGCTTCCCCCGCCCTGTGCCGCCGGGGAGAAGAGGTGTTCCGGGCCGCCCTGCGCTTCGGGCCGGAGCAGCCGGAAAAGCGCCCCCTGGTGCTGGGCCGGGTGGGCGGGGCTTAACCCTCCGCCTGCCGTTTTCCCAGCAGCAGAAGGCTTCCGGCCATCATGAGGGCATACAGGGCCAGCAGGTAAACCGGGTACAGGGCGGCGCTGATGTACTGGGCCGCCAGGCCGAACAGAGCGGGGGCCAGCAGAATCCCCACATACGAGGCCGACATCTGCACCCCCATCACCGCCTGGGAGCGTTCCCGCCCGAAAAGGGAGGGGTCAGGTGCAGCATGTTGGGGAACACCGGCCCGTTCCCCAGGCCGATGCAGAACAGCCCCG
Organism: Candidatus Caccousia avistercoris; assembly: GCA_018715025.1. GTDB lineage: Bacteria > Bacillota > Clostridia > Oscillospirales > Acutalibacteraceae > Caccousia > Caccousia avistercoris. The sequence goes on along the minus strand of DVMK01000038.1, from coordinate 2,927 downwards.
CGGCGGCGCAGGCGGGCGGCAGCGGCAGAAGCACCAGCAGAAGGGCCCCCAGGGTTACGCCCTGGCCAAGGAGCACCAGCTGCCGGGCCGTCAGCCTTCCGGCCAGCACGCCGGAAAGGAACCGGCCGGTTGCCATGCCCACATAATAAAACGTAACCGTCAGCGCGGCCGCATCCGCCGCCATGCCCTTGGCCTGCACCAGAAAGGTGCTTCCCCAGGAGCCGCAGGTGTATTCCAGCCCGCAGGAGCCAACGAACACCAGGCAGGCCTGGCGCACCCTCGGGTCTTTCAGCAAAGCCCGCAGGGGCAGGGGCGCGCCGGCCTCCTGCCCGCCGCCCCTGAGCGCGGGCTTTCTTTTTTCTCTTGACTTGGAGCATACTCCATGGAATATAATGAAAAAAGCGATTATGGATTTGCGCCGTGTCTTGGCGCGGAAAAGGAAAGAGAGGCAGATTCCATTATGATTTACAAGGATTTCCAAGGGGAAAAGCTTTCCGCCCTGGGGCTGGGGGCTATGCGGCTGCCGGTGCGGAACGGGGACGACGGCGCGCCGGACCAGGAAGCCGTAAACGAAATGGTGGCCTGCGCCATGGCAGGCGGGGTCAACTACTACGACACCGCCTGGGGCTACCACAGCGGCCAGTCTGAGGTGGTGCTGGGCCGGGCCTTGGCCAAGTACCCCCGGCAGGACTATTTTCTGGCGGACAAGTTCCCCGGCTATGACCTTTCCAACATGGGGAAGGTGAAGGAGATTTTTGAAAAGCAGCTGGAAAAATGCGGCGTGGAGTATTTTGACTTTTACCTGTTCCACAATGTGTGCGAGATGAACGTGGACGCGTATTTGGATGAAGCGTACGGGATTTTCGACTACCTGATGGAGCAGAAGAAGGCTGGGCGCATCCGCCACCTGGGCTTTTCCGCCCACGGGGCCTACCCGGTGCTGGAAAAATTCCTCAAGGCCTACGGCAGCCACATGGAATTCTGCCAGCTGCAGCTGAATTACCTGGACTGGACCTTCCAGGACGCCAAAGCCAAGGTAGAACTTCTGAACCGGTACCAGATTCCCGTCTGGGTGATGGAGCCCCTGCGGGGCGGCTCGCTGGCCCGGCTTACCCCAGAGGAGGAAGCCGCGCTGAAGGCCCTGCGGCCGGAAGAAACCGTGCCCGCCTGGGCGTTCCGCTTCCTGCAGTCCATTCCTCAGGTGGGGGTGGTGCTGTCCGGCATGTCGAACCTGCAGCAGCTGAAAGAAAACCTTGCCACCTTTTCCCAAGAGCTTCCCCTCACCGGGGAAGAGCGGCAGGCGCTGCAAAGGATTGCGGAGGAAAAGGTGAAAAAGATTGTCCTGCCCTGCACGGCCTGCCGGTACTGCGTCAGCCACTGCCCCCAGGGGCTGAACATCCCTGAGCTTTTGTCCCTGTACAACGAGCACAGCTTCACCAAGGGCGGCTTCATCGCCCCCATGGCTCTGGCCGCCGTGCCGGAAGACAAGCGCCCCAGCGCCTGCCTTGGCTGCAGAAGCTGCGAGGCCGTGTGCCCCCAGCAGATCAAGATTTCAGAGGCAATGGCCGACTTTACCCGCATGCTGGGCGCATAAGCCGCCCGGCCGGAACAGGAGGAAATATATCATGGAATACCGCAAGCTTCCCAAGGGGGACGAGCAAATCAGCATCCTGGGCCTTGGGAACAGCTCCACCAGCCAGGCCGGGGAAAAGGGCATGGAAGAGATCGTCAGCCTGGCGGTGGAAAACGGCGTGAACTATTTCGACATGGCCGCCGGGGACGCCGCCCCCTTCGCCGCCTTCGGCAGGGCCGTGGCGGGCTGCCGGGAGAAGGTGTACTTTCAGGTTCACTTCGGCGCGGACTACCGCACCGGCAAATACGGCTGGACCTTAAAGCTGGAGGACATCAAGCGCTCGGTAGACTGGCAGCTGAAGCAGCTGAAAACCGACTACATTGACTTCGGATTTCTTCACTGCATCGACGAGCAAGACGATCTGGAACGCGCCCAGGCAGAGGGAACCCTGGACTACCTGCAGCAGCTGAAACGCCAGGGAGTGGTGCGCCGCATCGGCCTTTCCTCCCACACCCCGGCGGTGGTGGAAAAAATGCTGGACACCGGCCTGCTGGAAATGCTCATGTTCAGTATCAATCCGGCCTACGACTACCACCACGGCGAGTACGCCATTGGCAGGGCGGACGAGCGCATGGCCCTGTACCGCCGCTGCGAGGCGGAGGGCGTGGGCATTTCGGTGATGAAGGCCTTCAGCGGCGGCCAGCTGCTCAGCGCCAAAACCTCTCCCTTCGGCCAGGCGCTCACCGAGTACCAGTGCATTCAGTACGCGCTGGACAAGCCCGGCGTGCTCACCGTGCTGCCCGGCGTGCGCAGCACAGCCGACCTGCGCCGGGTGCTGGGCTTTCTGCAGGCTTCCCCCGAGGAGAAGGACTATTCCCTGCTGGGCGGCTTCACCCCCCGCGAGGCGGCGGGCAGCTGCGTGTACTGCAACCACTGCCAGCCCTGCCCTGCCGGGCTGGACGTGGGCCTTATCAATAAATATTACGACCTGGCTCTTGCCGGGGACGCCCTGGCAAAGGATCACTACGTGAACCTGGGAAAAACCGCTTCCCAGTGCGTCGCCTGCGGCCACTGCGATTCCCGCTGCCCCTTCCACGTGGCCCAATCCAGCCACATGAAAGAGATCAGCGCCTATTTCGGCAGGTAAACAGGGCTGTTTTTTCCATTTCATAGAGAATACAAGAAATCCCCAGGCTGTTTTCCCAAAAGACAGCCTGGGGATTTTTTGTGTACCGAACTCCCCAGCAGTGCCGGGGAGTTCAAAAAAGCATTAGCGTTGCATAGGAAATAAAAACTCCTTTTGATACAATAAAGATGCGGTCTGCCAACTGCACTAAAGTATCAAAAGGAGGAC
>DVMK01000037.1 GCA_018715025.1 Candidatus Caccousia avistercoris | reverse complement strand
GTCAAGCTATTTTGACGGGCGAAACGGAACGGCTGTTGTTTACGACGCGGAAGGCCAAAAATATACCATTTACAACCCGGAGCTTGCCGCTGTAAGAAGCTCTCCGTGTTCCACCTTTAAGATCGTTTCCTCCCTGATTGCTTTGGAAAACGGGATCCTTGACCCGGAGAACTCCACCCGGGCATGGAGCGGCGAAAGCTTCTGGAACGAGGATTGGAATCAAGACATTGATTTTCACGAGGCCTTTCGCACCTCCTGCGTATGGTATTACAGGCAGATCGCGGATGAGATTGGGAAGGATCGCATGCAAAAAGAATTGGACAGGCTCCAATATGGGAACTGCGATATTTCCGATTGGGAGGGCCGACTCAATGCGGACAACAGCAACCGGGCTTTGACCGGCTTTTGGCTGGAATCCTCCTTGCTGATTTCGCCCAGAGAACAGGTGGAGGTGATGGAGCGTATCTTTGGGGAAGCTTCGGAGTATTCCGAAGCAGCACAGAGCGAATTAAAACAGGTTATGCGGGCGCCAGAGCTTGACAGCGCCGGTATTTCCGTCTATGGTAAAACGGGAATGGGAACGGCCGGCGGCGTGGTGGTTGACGCATGGTTCACAGGGCTTGCAGAAAGCGAAACAGGAGAAGCGTATTTTTGTGTGCGTCTGGGACAGACGGACGGCAGGGACGTGTCGAGTTCCTTGGCAAAGGAAATCGCGGGGAACGTCCTGTCCGATTCCTTCGCATAGCCGCCTTCCCATTTATGAAAGCCGCCTTTTCCGGGGGACTGTGCGCGGAGGACTCCCTCGTTTTTATGTTATTTGTTCCTTCGGAGGGATATTTGCCGCCGCTGTGCAGAAAGCTATCAAGGGCGGCGAGAGCCGGACGTTTGCCAACCATAGCCGAAAGGAGGCGGGGAAATGAAAGAAAAGCTTCCCCCGGCGCTGCGGCGGATTGCCGGGGTGCTGGCAGAGGACAAGATTACCGTCCATGCGGCGCAGGCCTCGTTTTTCTGCGTCATCTCCGCCGTGCCCTTTTTATCGCTTCTCATTTCCATTGCAGGCCTGATGATTCCCGCAGATTTGGGGAGCTTTTTGCGGTCCATCCCCATCCCTGAAAATATGGTGGCCTTTGCGGGGATTGTGCTCAAGGATATTCAATCCACCCCCAGCATCCCGCTGCTCTCCCTCTCTGCCGTGACCGCCCTGTGGACTGCCTCCAAGGGGACGGCGGCCATCCGCACCGGGCTGGAAACCGTTTACCAGGCAGAGTCCTCCCACGGCTTTTTGGTGCGGAGGCTGCACTCGCTGGTGAATACGCTGCTCTTTATCGCGCTGCTCATCGCCCTGATTTTGGTGCTTCTGTTCGGCGATTCCCTCGCCGGGTGGATCCCCATTCCGCAGCTGGCAGACCTGATCCTCTCGCTGCGCTACCCGGTTGCCTTCCTGTTCATGTGCGCCGTGTTCTGCCTGGCCTACGCTTCCATCGCCCGGCGCAGCCGCGTGCTCCCGGCCAGCCTGCGGGTCCACCTGCCCGGCGCTGTTTTTTCGGCGGTGGGGTGGGTGCTGTTTTCTTTCTTTTATTCCCTCTATGTCACCTGCTTCCCCAACGCCGCTTCGGTTTACGGGGGCCTGGCCGCAGTATGCCTGCTGATGCTGTGGGTGTACTTCTGCCTTATCATTTTGCTGCTGGGGGCGGAGTGCAACAAGCTGCTGTATGCAGGCGTTCCTTCTGATCTGCCGGAAAAGGACCGCTGAAGAGGGGAAGCCGGGCAGGGAAAAAGGCCCTTTTGGAAGGCCTGTAAAAATACCGGCGGCCAGGAGTTGTATTTGCCCTTCTGTTATGGTATGATCGAGGTGTTTTGCGAAGGGGAAGGCGCTCCTGGCCGTAAGGGGAGAGCCCCGCCCCGGACGATGCAGCCTGTTAAAAAGCGAGGATGGAAGAATTTATGAGCGGAAAGCGGATACTGAGACGGATGGCGAACCACCCCCTGGTGGAGGTGTTGTCACGCAATGGGGGCAATCCCCGGACTCTGGTTCTGATTGAGCCCTTGTGGGGAATCCCTTATAATCTGATCGCGCCGTTTGCCACATTGTATATGTATACCCAGGGAATTACAGACGTGCAGATCGGGCTCATCTTATCTGTCGCCATGGTGGTGCAGGTATTCTTTTCCTTCTTCGGCGGTATTTTGACGGACAAGCTGGGGCGGAAATTTACCACCATGATGGGCGATTTCTTTGGCTGGGCAGTCACCTGCCTGATATGGTCTGTTTCCAACAACTTCTGGCTTTTTCTGGCCGCCGCTGTTTTGAACAGCTTCGAGCAGATCAATCAAACCGCCTGGTACTGCCTGTTGATTGAGGACGCGGAACCGGCGGATCTGGTGGGACTGTACACCTGGATCAATATCGGCGGGCTGGTTGCCATCTTTTTCGCTCCTCTTTCCGGGCTGTTCATCAATTCCTATTCGGTCGTGCCGGTGCTGCGGGTGCTGTATCTGGTCTT
>DVMK01000036.1 GCA_018715025.1 Candidatus Caccousia avistercoris | reverse complement strand
CGCATTCCTTCCCCATCACAGCATCTGTCTTTTTGCAATACTAACGTGATAAATTTTAATATACTCTAAACGCCCGGATTTGTCAAGAAAAAATTCCGCAGGGGATTTTGCCGGGCGCAAAGGGGAGGAGGGCGCAAGCACTCAATACAGCACCACGGTTTGGTCCAGGACGGCGCAGCGGCACTCGTAGCTCTGCTGGCTTCCCGTCTGGGCGTCGCGCACCGAGTGGAATTCAAACGAGTCGGTTTCGTCTGCCAGTATGTACCGGGCCACCAGGTAGCGGTCCTCCACGCAGGCAACCAGTTCTCCCAATTCCTTGGAAAAGGCCGTGTCCAGCGAAGCGCCGTAAAGGCCCCTGACTTGGTACTCTTCTCCCTTGTCCTGCACCAGGTAAGCCCGGAAGGGCCCGGCCCCGCCGGACTGGAACAGAAGCCGGTCCCCCTCCCCCTGGGGAAGGGAGCAGACGGCCTCCTTGCCGCCGTCCTCCCGGCGCAGCACCACCAGGCGCTGGTCGCTGTCAGGGAAGTATTCCGCCCGGAAATAAAGGCCCTGGGAATCCAGGCCGGCATAGCGCAGCAGCCCGCCGGTGCCCACGCTGAGCACCAGATCCATGGGCGTTTTCGGCTCCCCCGCCTTGATGGACACCACCGCGTCCAGCACAGGGCACAGCCACACGTTGTCGTTCACATCCTCCCCCAGCCAGCGGCGGTTCCGGTAGCATTTCCGCTTTTCCGCCTCGTCGCCGTGAGGCTCCAGCACCAGAAGCTGCTCCGCCCCCTGCACCTGGCAGGGCACCACCTCGCCCGGCTGGGCGGCGCAGAGGCGGGGGTCCTTCACATAGTAGTATTTTCCCTCCGCCAGGTCGTACAGGTAGCAGACCCGCTCTTGGCCTGTCATGGAGCGGTAAGCCCGGAACAGCTCGCGGCTTTTCTCATTCTCCTGCGTCCACACCAGCAGGTGGCTGCTGTCCAGGGCGGCGCAGCCCTGAAAGCCGCCGATCAGGCTGAGGCGGGCCATGGTGCGCTCCCGGCCGCTCTCCTTGTCCAGGGAGAGGATCCAGAGCTCGCTTCCGCCGTCCTCAATGAGCATCACAATATCTGCCGGAAAGGCAAAATAATGGTGCACAAAGGAAGGATCGTTCAAAATATAGTTGGCCACCACCCGCTCCCGCTTGGTGCGCCGGTTGTACTCCAGCAGGAACAGGCTGTTCAGCCCCTCCTCCTGCTTTTCCTCCGCATAGTAAATGTATTCCCCGCTCAGCTCGATCAGCTCCACCCGGCTGCCGGTGAAAATGTTCCGAAGATCCTCAATTTTCAATTGTCCCGCACTCCTCTGCCGCTTGCCCTGGGGCAAATCTAAAAATTAATCCACTGATTTCAGGCTTTCCACCATGTTGATATGCTTCATTTTGGGGAGCATAATGACGTCCACAACGGCTGTGAACACCATGGTAATGAGGACGCTCCACAAGAAGCTCAGGGAGGCGATAGAACGGCTGAACATCACCATGTCCACCTCCACCGTCTGGATGACAAAGGAGTGGAGCACCACCCCGAAGCCCAGCCCGAACAGGCACCCCAGCAGGGAAAGGATGGTGGTTTCCCGGTAAATGTAACCCGCCACCTCGCCGTCGAAGAAGCCCAGCACCTTGATGGTGGCCAGCTCCCGCTGGCGCTCGGTAATGTTGATGTTCGTCAGGTTATATAATACCACAAAGGCGAGGGCTCCGGCACAGAAAATAATCACAACAATGATTACGTTCAGGCTTTCCACCAGGTCGTCGAAGGAAGCGCGCGTGTCCTCGGTAAAGCCTGCGGTGGCCACTCCCTCCTGCTCCTGCAGAAGGCGGGCCGTCGCCTCCCGCTCCTCCGGGCCCTGAACACAGACGGCCTCCACCTCGGTAATCTCGACGGGATCGTTCATTTCCTGCTGGAACAGCTCCGGGGCGATGTACACATAATGGTACACATAATTTTCGGTAATGCCCGTCACCGTCAAATTGATCTTCCGGCTGCTTTCGTTTTCCAGCGTGATGGTGCCGCCTACCTCCACCCCCAGGATGTCGGCGGCCTTCTCTGTCAGAACCACGGAGTCCTCCCCGAAGGGGACGTCCTCGCCGGTGGTGCGGCTGCGCAGAGAGACAAATTCCTTCAGGCGTTCCGTCTCCTGGGGCACAAACACATAGCCGGAAAGGGAGTTTTCGCCAGCCTCAATGTCAACCGCCTTCTTCATCACCGGCAGCCAGCCGCTGAAGGCGTCGCTTTCCAGCACAGAGCGCAGCCCCTCGCTCACCTCGCCGTCCTTCAAGCTTATCACAGTGTCGTAGCGGTAAATGTCGCTATATTGCTTTTCCACAATATCGGCAATGGAATCCTTGATGCCGAAGCCGGTGAGCAGAAGGCCCGTGGCGCCCGCAATGCCCACCACCGTCATAAACAGGCGGCGCTTGTAGCGGAACAGGTTGCGGCAGGTCACCTTCTGGGTGAATTTCAGCCGCTTCCACACAAATCCCAGCCGCTCCAGCAGAATGCGCTTGCCCGCCTTGGGGACCTTGGGCAGCAGCAGGGCGGCGGGGGTTTCCTTCAGCTCGGAACGGCACACCAGCCAGGTGGCGCCCAGGGTGCACAGCACGGACGCGGCCGTGCCCGTCAGCGCGTAAGCCCAATGGAAGCCGCTGATCAGGGCGGGGGCGTTGTACATCATCAAATACGCGCTCCAGCACACCCGGGGCAGGGTCTGGAAGCCCAGCAGCACGCCACACACGCTGCCCAGCAGGGTGGGGATGGCGGCGTACAGCAGGTATTTGGAGGCGATTTTCCCCCTGCCGTAGCCCAGGGCCTTGTAGGTGCCGATGACGCCGCGCTCTTCCTCCACCATGCGGGTCATGGTGGTGAGGGCCACCAGCGCGGCCACCAGGAAGAACATAACCGGGAACACCGTGGAGAGGGACTCCATGCGGTCGCAGTCGCCTTCAAAGCTTACGTAGCCCACGTTGGCGTCCCGGCCCAGCACGTACCACTCGGGCCGTTCCAGCTTGGCCAGCTCGTCCCGGGCGTCGTTCAGCTCTTTCGCCCCGTCGGCCAGCTCCTGCTCCGCCTCCTGCCGGCCGTCCTCATATTCCTGCCAGCCGTCGGCCAGTTCCTGCTTCGCATCGTTCAAGTCCGCCTCGCCGTCGGCCAGCTCCTGCCAGCCGTCGCGGATTTCCTGTTCCGCGTCGGCCAGCTCCTGGCGGCCGTCGGCAAGCTCCTTCTCGGCGTCCGCCAGCTTCTGTTCGTTTTCCTCAATTTCCGCCTTGGCGTCCACCAGCTGCTGCTCCCCGTCGTCCAGCTCCGCCTTGGAATCCTCCAGCTCCTGGGCGGCGTCGTCCAGCTCTGCCTTGGCGTCGGCCAGCTCCTGCTCGGCTTCGGCAAACTGTTCGTCCGCTTCCGCCTTCTGCCGGTTGTACTCTGCCCTGGCCTCCCGCAGCTGCCAGTTGGCGCTGGAAATCTGCGCCCTGCCGTCCTCGTACTGGTCCACCGCGCTGTGCAAGTAGTCCGAGAGGATGACGAGCTCGTCCCGGCTCAGCCCCATCAGCTTCTCAGCTGCCTGGGCCTCGTCCATCCCGGCCAGCTCCTGCAGGAAGTCCGCCACATTGTCCTCTGTGAGCTCCCCGCCGCCTTCCTCTTCGCCGGAGCCGCCCAGCAAGGCCAGCAGCTGCCGCAGAAGGGCCTGCTGCTCCTCTGGTACGTCTGGATTTTCCAATACTGTTTGTATATAATTTGACAAATAACTCTTGCTGGATTCATCCAGCCCGCTCACCGCCGTCATTGCGTCGGCCGGGTTTTGGCCCATGAGCTCCTGCAGGAAGGCGGCGGCCTCCTCCTCGGAGGAAATCTGCGGCTCCTCCGGGGTTTCCGGATCCTCCGGCTTGGATTCCAGCAGGCTGTCCACCACGCCGGACAGCTGCTTGGCCAGGTTGTAATTTTCCTTCTGCTCTTCCAGCTGCTCTTTCGCGTCGTTCAGCTCTTTCTGGGCGTCGTTCAGCTGCTTGCGGGCGTCCGCCAGCTGGGCGTAGGCGTCCTCTTTCTGCATTTCCAGCTGAGAAAGGCCGTACTCGTACTGGTTCAGGCCGGTCAGGTACTGGGAATAGCCGTCCATCCACTGCTCCCGGCCGTCGGCGATCTCCTTCACGCCGTCCTCATACTCCTGCTTTCCTTCCTCCAGCTGGCGCAGGCCGTCCTCATAAGACTGCTGGGCGTCGGCCAGCTCTTCCCGGCCGTCCTGCAGCTCCTGCTCTGCGTCCAGCAGCTTCTGGCGGGAATCGGCCAGCTCCTGTTCCCCGTCGGCCACCTCCTGCTCTGCGTCCAGCAGCTCCTGCTCCGCATCGGCCAGCTCCTGCTCGGCCTTGGCCTTTTCCTCGTCGTAGGTGTTCTGGGCGTCGTCCAGCTCCTGCCGGGCCTCGTCGCGGATATCCTGGTAGCGGATCTCCGCCCGATCCTCGGCCAGCACCTCCAGCCGGTCCAGCACCGGGTCCACCGTATCCTGGTACTCCTGCGTGAAGGTGTCCAGCGCGGCGGCGCCTGTCACGGTGGCGAACAAATCCGTGTAATATTCCTGAGAAAAATCCTCGCTGAGCAGGTACATATACCGGTCCAGCGTGCCGCTGCCAATGGTGCTGGAGCCCAGGCTGACAGAAATATAATAGGAGGACTCCACAAAGCCCACCACGGTAAATTCGCTGCGGGCCAGGTTGTCCTCCAGGGTGCCGTCGGTGTCCTCGATCACAATCGTGTCCCCCAGGGAAACCGGATCGTTTTCCAGGGAGTCGGTGCTCAGCACGCATTCCCCTGACTTTTCCGGCATGCGCCCGGCCAGCAGGGTGGGGCGGTTCAGGTAATCCCCGTTGTCCTCCCCCATATACTCCGGCAGGCTGTGCAGGCGCAGCACCAGGTCGCGCTCCCCCACCCGGGAGAGCACGTCGGCTGTGTAGCCGGCCATCACATTCTCCACGCCTTCGGCGGCGCGGATGGCCTCCACGTCCTCCTGGGTAAAGCCGAAGGTGCTGACCAAATGGACGTCCATAAAACGGCTGCTGTCAAAATATTGGTCTGCGGTGGCGCGCATGTCGGGCGCGGTGGCGCGCAGGCCGCTGTACATACCGGAACCCAGCGCCACAATGACAAGCAGCGCCAGGAAACGGCTCCAGGAGTGGGTGACGGCCCGCCCGATATCTTTATAGAAGGACTTTATGCGCATATACGATACGCCCCCTGTGATTCCTTCCTTACCATTCAATGCTTTCCGCAGAGGCGGGGGACGGATTGGTGAGCATTTCCGTCACCCTGCCGCTCCGGATGCGGATGACCCGGTCTGCCAGGGCGGTAAAGGCCTGGTTATGGGTAATGACCACCACCGTGCGGCCTGTGCCGCGGCAGGTGTCCTGCAGAAGGCGCAGAATCGCCTTGCCGGTATTATAGTCCAAAGCGCCGGTGGGCTCGTCGCACAGCAGCAGCTTGGGGTTTTTGGCAATGGCCCTGGCAATGGCTACCCGCTGCTGCTCGCCGCCGGAAAGCTGGGCGGGGAAGTTGCCCATGCGGTCCTCCAGGCCCACCTCCCGCAGGACCTCCCGGGGATCCAGCGGATCCCGGCAGATTTCCGAGGCCAGCTCCACATTTTCCAGGGCCGTCAGGTTCTGCACCAGGTTGTAAAACTGGAACACAAAGCCCACGTCGTACCGGCGGTACTCGGTGAGCTGCTTCCGGCTGTAGGCGCTGATCAGGCTGCCGTCCAGCCAGATTTCCCCGCCGGAGCAGGAATCCATGCCCCCCAGCATGTTCAGCACGGTGGTCTTTCCCGCCCCGCTGGGGCCCACGATCACCACGAACTCGCCCTTTTCAATCTGGAAATTCACCCCGTCGGCCGCGGCGATCTGGTGGCCGCCCATCTGGTAAAACTTTGTCACATCCCGAAACTCAACGAAGGCCATCTCCGTCACCTCGCTTTTTCAGCAGAAGCCTGGTGGCCCCCGGGTTCAGGCTGAGCAGCTTGGCGGCAATGCGCCGGTGCTTCAGCTGCCGCTGCACCATGTCCCGCAGGACCTGCCCCCCGTTGTAGCCGTGGATTACCACCAGCTCCTGCAGGGAATCGTCGGCGCGGGAGAGAAGCTGTTCCAGGGCCTTCTTCGCCTGCATGGCGCTCATGCCGTGAATGTCCGCCTCCAACACGTTTCCCTTCCGCCTTGTCACCATACGAATCCCTCTTCTTCTGGTCTTGTATCATTCTTTTCCTATTATACTATACTCCATCTGCAAATTGGAGAAATTTTAATTAACAATTTGCGGATTTTTTCCCGGTTTTGCGGGCCGCCCCTCAAAGCGCCAGGGAAAGCAGAACGCCCATGGCCAGCACCAGGGCGGCGTGAAGCAGCGCCCTGCCCAGGGGAACGCGCCCCGGCGGGCGGACGCGGTAAAAACGTTCCATAAGCGCCTCCTAGTAAGCTTCGTCGCAGATGCCAAAGGCACGCATGGCGTGAAGAATGTGCAGCTCCATGGCGGCCCGGGCGGCCAGCGCGTCCCGGGCCCTGAGGGCGTTCATGAGCATGCGGTGGTCGGCGCGGGTGTCCTGCACCACGCCGGCCCGCTCCTCGGAAAGGCGCACGCCAGAGTCGATGGCCTCGTAAATTATGGGCAGCAGCCGTTCCACAAACTCGTTGTGCGCGGCCATGGCGATGGATTTGTGAAAGGCCTGCTCCGTTTTGGTGCGGTCCTTCCCCTGGGCAATCTCCCGCTCCTCCTGTTCCCCGTACATGAGGATGCGCTCCAGCTCCTCCTGGGAAGCCCGCTTGGCGGCGTAGTAGGCCGTCTGAGGCTCTACCATAAGCCGCATTTCATAGAGGGATTTCACATTCACCGGGGCGCGCAGCAGATCGCCCCGGGCAATGGGGGGCTCGTGCTCGCCCCGCACGGCCACAAAGGTGCCCCTGCCCCGGCGGATTTCCAGCACATTGCGGGAGGAAAGGATGCGGATCCCCTCCCGCAGGGTGGTACGGCTCACCCCCAGCCGGGCGGCCAGCTCCAGCTCGTTGGGCAGCTTATCCCCTGGGCGGAACGCCTTTTCAATGGTGATGAGGGAGAGGATCTCCCCCGCCACACGCTGGGCCAGGCCGCCCTCTTTTTTGTTTGACGTTGTCATAAGCAAATCTCCTGCCTGCCGCAGGCTGGGGGCCCTGGCCCCACAAAAACAAGCCGGGTCGCTTCGCCCCGGCTTGCCTGCGTTCATTTAAAGTTTTTGCCCAGCTTCCTTTTCAGGAATTCCCGGAACTGGGCGGCGTCCCCCACGGTGAAGCCATCCTTTTTCAAATAATAGGCCTGATCCTCGCCGAAGTACAGGTAGAAATAGCGGGAGGTCTCGTAAGCCCTGGTGATTTGGAAATAAGGGTACACCGATGCGGCCTGGATGCCTGCCACACGGAAGTCCTCCTCCCGGAAGGTGTACTCGTTCACCTTGTTTTTGGATTTGCGGAAGGTGGCCATGACGTTGTTGAACATTTTCCCGGGCAGCAGGCATTCCCACACGATCAGGAAGATGCCCGCGCCGGCGAAAATAAGCCGCATATACCACTCGGAATCCACAAAAACGGCGGCGGCCACCATCAGAACGCCGAAAATAGCGTAGGCAGCCATGGTGCCGATCCGGCGGCGCAGGAAATGGAAGGCGCAGAAGGCGTGGGCCACCTCTTCGTTGTACTCGGTGGAATTGCGGAACAGGGCGGCGGGCTCTTCCAGAACCACACCCTGCCCGGCGGCCTCCTCCTCAAGCTTTTTCTGCTGCCTGCGGTACTCAGAAAGCCGGTCGGCCAGAAGCTTGCGCTCCTTCATGGCCTTGCGGCGGCGAATGCGCATGATCACAGAGACCAGAACAAGAATGAGAATCACGATCACCGGCAGAAGCAGAGAAAGCAGCGCCATGGGGGTAATCTCCTCCTGGGCGGGGGTTTCCAGCTCCTGGGTGATGTGTACGCTGTCGGCAATCTGCTTCACGATGGCGGCCTGTTCGTCGGTCATTTCCCCCTGGGCCACGCCGTCTACCGTAATGGAGAAGCCGTTCACAACGGTGACGTAACACAGCTCTTCCAGCTGGCCCAGCGTTTCGCCGCTGGCCTTCAGGCGCAGGGTGAAGAAGGGCCGTTCCGGCTGGCCGTCATAGCGGGCCACCTCGTACTCCTCCAGCTCGGGGTTTTCCTCCGTCTGCTCCATGGTGCCCAAAAAGCTCTCGAATTCCTCGTCCGTCAAGTCCTTCAGGTTGTACACGCTTTGGGTGGTGGAGCTCTCTTTTTTGGAAATGTTAATGGTGAGCTGCTGATCCTGGGAAACGGCGGTCAGGTAGATCCCGTAATCCTGCATTTGCTGGGAAAGGCCCTGCACATCGTCAATGCCCGCCTTCTCCAGGTCAGGGTGCGGGCTCAGGATGCTCACATCCTCCCGCTCGAAAATATACAGATCATCCGGAAGCTCCACCGTCATGTCCATGTCGGGGATGGTGTACTCCTTCACGTCGGCGAAGGCAGGCACGGCACAGCCAATGGCCAGCAGCAGCGCCATCAATACAGATGCAATTCGTTTCATGGTTTCTATTCCTCGTCCCTTTATGTGAATTCACCGCGCAGTGCGCGTTATGATTTATTATAGCGTAAATCCGGCGAAGGATCCACCCCCAAATTTCGTATTTTTTGTGAAATCTCGAAAAATGGGCCCTGTGAAATTTTACCGGTCTGTGAATTATTGCCCGGCGCTGTTTACGCCCCTCCCCTTTTATGCTACAATGGGAAAAGGGCCGCGCAAGGCCCAAAACGAAAGAATACAGGAGGGGTGCTGTGATGTATTATCCCCCGTCATACCCATATTTTCCCGGCCAGGGCCAGGCCGGCTTCTTCCCCCAGCGCAGCCCGTACCAGGAGGATCTTCTGCGGAACCGGGCCGCAGAGAGCAAGCTGCTGCGGCGGCGGTGCAGCTGGGCCGGCTGGGCGTCGCTGGGCGCCATTCTGCTGCTGAACCTGCTGTTTACCTTCTGCAGCCTGCTGTTCACCCTCAGCGCAAGCCAGATGGCGGACAACCAGTACTATTACATCTCAAACCTGTGCTACCTGACGGGCTTTTTTCTGCCCGCCCTCCTTCTCATGTGGGGGCTGCGCATGCCCCTTTCCGCCGCGCTTCCCATGGGGCGCGTTTCCCTGGCCACGGCCGTTCCCCTGGTGCTGTTCGGCGCCGCCGTCTGCAACCTGGCCAACTACCCGGCCAACCTGGTGACAATCCTTCTGCAGGGCATGGGCTTCAGCGGCGACATGCCTTCCTCCCCCCTTTCCCAGTCCCCTGAGGTGGCGGTGCTTTTCGTCATTTCCAGCGCCGTCATCCCGCCCCTGGTGGAGGAATTCCTGTTCCGCGGGGTAATTTTAGGAAGTCTGCGCCGCTTCGGCACAGGCTTTGCCATAGTGGCCTCGTCCTTTCTGTTTGCCGCCATGCACGGCAATTTCGCCCAAATTGTGTTCGCCTTCCCCTGCGGGCTTGTCATGGCCTTCCTGGCGGTAAAGTCGGGCAGCATCTGGCTTCCCATTCTGGTGCACGCCCTGAACAACGGGCTTTCCGCCGCCTACCAGCTCATCGAGCTGTACCAGGGCACTGCGGCGGCCGTCGTATACGGCACAGTGTTCCCCATCGTGCTGTGGGTACTGGGGGCCGCCGCCCTGCTTTTCTTGCTGCTGCGCTCCAAAGGGGGGCTGTTCCGCCTGCCCCAGCCCAGGCCGTCGCTGCTCACCACCGGCGGCAAGGCGGGGGCCCTGTTCGGCAACCCCGGCGTCATTGTGTTCCTGTGCTATGTGCTTATCTCCTGCGTTTCTTACCTGATCTACTACTGAGCGGGGGCGGGCTATGGAACAGCGTGACGACGAGTATTTCATGCGGGCAGCCCTGGCCCTGGCCCGGGAAGCCGCCGCCCAGGGGGAGGTGCCCGTGGGCGCGGTGGTGGTGAAGGACGGCCAGGTGGTGGGCGCAGGCCGCAACCGGCGGGAACAGGCCAAAAACGCCCTGTGCCACGCAGAGCTGGAGGCCATTGACGCCGCCTGCCGCGCCCTGGGGGGGTGGCGGCTGTGGCAGTGCAGCCTGTACGTCACCCTGGAGCCCTGCCCCATGTGCGCGGGGGCCATCATCAACGCCCGGCTGGCCCGGGTGGTGTACGGGGCGGGCGACCCGAAGGCCGGTTCCTGCGGCTCGGTGGTGGATCTGTTCGCCCTGCCCTACAACCACAGGCCCCAGGTGACCGCCGGTGTGCTGGAGGAGGAGTGTGCCGCCGCTTTGCGGGACTTTTTCCGCAGGCTGCGGGAAAAGCGGCAGCAGAGGCCTTCTGAAACATAATTCTCAGCCGCCCTCACAGAATGTGAGGGCGGTTTTTTGCCTGTTTTTCAAGCAAGACAAAAAGCAAGGGCGGAAGCAATGCGCTTCCGCCCTTGCGGGAGTTTTTGGAATTTTGCCCCTGAACCTTTAGATAATCGCCAGCAGAATGAAGTTCAGGATGAACAGTGCGGTAGCCACCCAGAGGATAGGATGGACTTCCTTGGCCTTCCCCTTGCACACTTTGGTGATGCAGTAGAAGATGAAACCGGCGGCAATGCCGTAGGAGATGCTGTAGCAGAGGGCCATGAATACGCCGGCGAAGAAAGCGGGCACCGCCTCGTCAAAGTCGTCCCACTTAATCTCCCGGAAGGAGGAGGCCATCATGATGCCTACGGCTACCAGCGCGGGGGCGGTGGCGGCGGAGGGGATGGCGCTCACAAAGGTGGCCAGGAAAGCGCTGGCGGCAAAGCAAAGGGCAACCACCACGCTGGTGAGGCCGGTGCGGCCGCCAGCGCCGATGCCCGCGGCGCTCTCTACAAAGGTGGTGGTGTTGGAGGTGCCGAAAATAGCGCCGATGGAGGTGGCGGTGGCGTCAGCAAACAGGGCCTTGTCCATCTTGGATTTGAAGCCCGGATTGGTTTCCATGGAACGCTCGTCCTCGTCGCTGAAAATGCCGGTGCGGCGGCCGGTGCCGATGAAGGTGCCGATGGTGTCGAAGGTGTCGGAGATGCTGAAGGCGAAAATAGTGACCAGCACCAGGGGCAGCTTCGCCATATCAGAGAAGAGGGAGGGCAGGCCCGCGCTGGTGAAGATGGCGCCGAAGGTGGTGGGCAGCTGCTGGCAGGCATCCTGGAAGCTGATGGTGTTGGCGGTGACGGTCACGCCCATAGGAATGCCAATGAGGGTGGTGGCTACAATGCCGATGAGGATAGCGCCCTTCACCTTGCAAACCTGCAGCACAATGGTGAGCACCAGGCCGATGATGAACAGCCACAGGGCGGGCTGGTTCAGGGTGGCCAGGGCGGGCACGCCGGAATCAAAGTTTACAATGCCCACATTCAGAATGCCGATGTACGCCACAAACAGGCCGATGCCGCCGCCGATGGCGTTCTGCAGGCTGCGGGGAATGGCCTTGATGATGTACTTGCGGATTTTGGTAACGGTGATGAAAATGTTGATGAGGCCGCAGATGAACACCATGGACAGGGTCTGCTGCCAGGTGAAGCCCAGCCCCAGGCAGACGGTGTACACGAAGAAGGCGTTCAGGCCCATGCCGGGGGCCTGCGCGTAGGGCACATTGGCCACCAGGCCCATAATCAGGGTGCCGATGATGGAGGCGATGATGGTGGCGAGGAATACCGCGCCCCAGGGCATCAGCTCAGTGCCGGCAGCCTGGCCGCTCAGCACGTTGGGGTTGACCACAATGATGTAGGCCATGGCGAAGAAGGTAGTCAGGCCCGCGATGATCTCTCGGCTCACCGTGGTGCCGTTCTCCTTCAGCTTGAAGAAACGTTCCATAAAGATTGACCCTCCTTAGTTATTTAACCGCCCTCGCGGTTGTTCCCTCAGACAAAAAGTGCCGCTGTACCTTCCGGGGGAATCCCCTTCCGGTGAATACTTATTCATTGTAATACATCTTCTCCGCAAAAGCAAGAAAAACCTCCAAAACAGGAGGTTTTTCCTCTTTTTCCGTCAGGACGCGCCGCCGGGGGAGCCTGCCCCTTCCGGCTCTCCCACCACATACCGGCCGCGGCCCTGCTCCTTTGCCTGGTACAGCAGCCGGTCAGCACTTTGGTAAAGCTCTTCCGCAGACTGCTCTTCCGCCACGGGAAGAGCCCCAATGCTGCAGGAAAGCCCGCCTTCCGTCTCAATGTGGCGGAGTCTCTCCTGCAGGCGGCGCAGCTTTTCCTCCAACCTTTCCCGGGGGATGGGAAGGTACAGCAGCACCGCGAATTCATCGCCGCCCAGCCGGCCCAGAATCCCTTCCTGCTCGAAAACCTTCCGCAGCTCCCGGGCGGCGCCTTCCAGGCAGCGATCCCCCTCCGGGTGGCCGTATTGGTCGTTGATCCTTTTGAAATAATCCACATCTTCCAGCCGCAGCTGGGGCAGAAGGGGTGGTTGAGAACAACAGCGGCCCCGTTGGCCCTGGCTTCCTCCAGCTTGGCGGCGGCTTCCTCCCGGGTGTTGACGCAGAACGCGCTGCGGTAGGGGCGTTCTACCCCCAGCATGCCGCAGTGCCCCTTGTAGTGCGTCCATTCCGTGCCGGGCAGCACGGTGACGCCCGGCACGCTGACCCTGGAAAAATTCTGGGCAAAATTGTTGTGGTCGGAAAGGAAGATAAAATTCAAGCCGCGGAATTGAGCGCAGCGGGCGGCGTCCAGCACGCTCATGGAGCCGTCGGAGCCCAGCGTGTGAAGGTGGGTGTCCCCCCGGAACAGCCGGAGCTCCTTCCTGGTAAAGGTCACGGTGTAGCGCACGTCGGCCCCTTCCGCAGGAATTTTATAAGCGCCCACAATAATCTCCCATGTGCCTGGGGAAATGGGAACCGAATCGTACCCCTGCGCGCTGCCTGCGCTGCAGATCCAGATGCGGCTGCGGTCAGAGCCGGAGGAACCCACATAGGCGCCGCCCGGCGCGCTGACGGCAAGATCCACCACGCACACCTCCCGGCGCTCTGTCCACCCCTCGTGGGAAACCTCTTCATATCGGGGGTATTCATAGGCAATGTCAAGCCTTTCCACATGCGCCGGGACCTCCACCGGCAGGGTGAAGTAAGAGCCCTCCTGCTCTTTGGCGATATGCAGGGGGATCGTTTTCTGTTCTTGCATAGGCTTCCTCTCCTCCTTTTTCCTGCCCGGGCGGGGCGGAACAAACGCTGCTGAGAAGGATTATAGCACAGGAACTCTTTTTCCGCCACCGCCGGAAGCATTTCCGGGGGCGCTGCTCCGCCTTGACAAATCCTTCCGCAGGGATATAATAGTTGACAGATTAACTATTGACCTGTCAATAATAAAGGGGGAAGAAGTCATGGAACGAAGCTTTCACATGCTGGTGTACCGCCTGTTCCACGCCCAGCGGGCGTACCTGCGCCCCTGCCTGGGGGAAGCGGGGCTGGAGGTGGGCCAGCCCAAGCTTCTGGCTTATTTGGCCGACAACGGCCCCAGCAGGCAGAACCAGATTGCGGAATATTTCGACATTGATTCTGCGGCGGTTTCCCGTATGCTGGATTCTTTGGAAAAGGGCGGCTTTGTCACCAGGAAAATGGACGAGGGGAATCGGCGCTGCAACCAGGTGGCGTGCACAGAGCGCGGGCGGCAGGCCAACCGCCTGTGGCGGAACCGCTGCCGGGAGCTGGAGGACAAAATGCTGGCAGATTTCACCCCCCAGGAGCAGGCGCAGTTCTCTGCCTACCTGGCCAGGGCCTACCGCAACCTGAGGGAGGAGGGGGACGGCCATGCGTGACCTGAAGCGCCTGCTCCGCTACCTTGGCCCCTACCGGCGCGACATGGCGCTGGGCGCCCTGCTCATTGTGGCAGAAACCGGCTTCGAGCTGTTCATCCCCCTGCTGATGGCTTCCCTCATCGACGAGGGGGCGGCCAACCGGGACATGGGGTTCATTCTGCAGAAGGGCGTACAGATGGGCGTGTGCGCCCTTCTTTCCCTGGGCACGGGCCTGCTGTACGCCCGGTTTGCGGCGAAGGCCGCCTACGGCTGGGGCGCCCAGGTGCGCCAGGCCCAGTACGAGAGGGTGCAGCAGTTTTCTTTCGCCAATCTGGATCATTTTGAGACCTCCTCCCTGGTCACCCGCATGACCACCGACGTGACCGTGCTGCAGAACGCGGTGAACGGCGGGTTCCGGCCGCTGGTGCGGGGGCCCGTCATGCTGGTGATGGGCGTGGCCCTCTCCTTCTGGATGAACCCGGCCCTGGCCCTGGTCTTTCTGGTGTGCGCCCCCCTGCTGGGGGTCGTCCTCTTTTTCATTGTGCGGAAAATCGCCCCCATGTACGGCCCGCTGCAGAAGGCGGTGGACAGGCTGAACAGCGTGGTGCAGGAGGGCCTCGCCGCCATCCGGGCGGTAAAGGCCTTCGTCAGGGACGAGTATGAGGAGGAAAAATTCCGCCAGGTGAACGAGTCCCTCATGAAGACAAGCCAGAACACCTTCCGCTTCGCCGTGCTGAACCTGCCCGCCTTCCAGGTGGTCATGTACACCGCCGTGGTGCTCATCATGTGGTTCGGCGGCGGCATGATCCTGCATTCCACCCTGCAGGTGGGGGATCTCACCGGCTTCCTCAGCTATGTGTTCCAGGTGATGAATTCCATGATGATGATCTCCAATGTGTTTCTGCTGCTCACCAGGTCGCTGGCCAGCGCCCGCCGCATAGGCCAGGTGCTGGACGAACAGGTGGTGCTCACCTCGCCGGAAAACCCGGTGGAGGAGGTGCCCGACGGCAGCGTGGAATTCCGCGGCGTCTCTTTCAAATATGACAGCGGCGCCAGGGAGTACGCCCTTTCCCAGGTGAACCTGCGCATCCCCGCCGGGCAGACTGTGGGCGTTCTGGGTGGGACGGGCTCTGCCAAAACTACCCTGGTTCAGCTCATCCCCCGGCTGTACGACGCCACCCAGGGGACGGTGCTGGTGGGCGGCCGCGACGTGCGGCAGTACAGCCTGCGCAGCCTGCGGGACGCGGTGGGCATTGTGCTGCAGAAAAACGTGCTCTTTTCCGGCACTGTGCGGGAAAACCTGCAGTGGGGCGGCCGGGGGGCCGGCGACGGGGAGCTGTGGGCCGCCTGCCGGGCCGCCTGCGCCAGCGAGTTTCTGGAAAAACTGCCCAAGGGGCTCGACACCGACCTGGGCCAGGGGGGCGTGAACCTTTCCGGCGGGCAGAAGCAGCGCCTCTGTATTGCCCGGGCCCTGCTGAAAAAGCCCAGGGTGCTGATTCTGGACGATTCCACCAGCGCGGTGGACACCGCCACCGAAGCCCAGATCCGCAGCGCCCTGGCCCGGCTGGAAGGGGTCACGAAAATCATCATCGCCCAGCGGATTTCCTCCGTCATGGGCGCGGACCAGATTATTGTGCTGGACGACGGCAGGGTTCACGCAGCGGGCACCCACCAGGAGCTTCTGGCGTCAGACCCCATTTACCAGGAAATTTATGCTTCCCAGAAGAAAGGGGGTGCGTCCTATGGCGGCGCGGCAGCTCAGTGCGAAAAAGCCTAAGGATCTGGGGTACACCGTGCGCACCCTCCTTTCCTACATGGGGCGGCACAAATTCCTGCTGCTGGCGGTGGCCCTTCTGGTGACCGTCAGCGCTCTGGCCAACCTGCTGGGCACATATATGATCCGCCCGGTGGTAAACAGCCTGCAGGAGGGCGGAACCGCCGCCCTGGCTGCCGGCGTAGCGGCGACCGCCGCCATTTACGCTGTGGGGGCGGCCTGCGCCTACGGCTACACCCAGGTTATGGTGCGGGCCGCCCAGAAGGTGCTGTTCGACATCCGGCGGGATTTGTTCGCCCACCTGCAGAAGCTCCCCCTGCGCTTTTTTGACACCAGGCGCCATGGGGATGTGATGAGCTACTTTACCAACGACGTGGACACCATCTCTGACGCGCTGAACAACAGCTTCGCCATGGCCATTCAGAGCTTTATCCAGATGGCGGGCACTTTGGTGATCCTGTTCCTTCTCAACTGGCGGCTTTCCCTGGTAGTGGCTGTGTGCTACGGGGTCATGTTCTGGTACGTGCGGTTCAGCGGCAGGCGCAGCAAGGCGTACTACACCCGCCAGCAGGCCAGCCTGGGCGACCTGGACGGGTACATTGAAGAGATGGTGAACGGCCAGAAGGTGGTGAAGGTGTTCAGCCACGAGGATGAAAACCTGAAGGGCTTCCGGCAGAAAAACGAAGCCCTGCGCCGGGCCGGCACCGGGGCCCAGTCTTACGCCGCCACCATGGTGCCCGCCGTGGTGAGCATCTCCTACGTCAACTACGCCATTGTGGCGGTGCTGGGCGGCATTATGGCCATGAACGGCACCACCGACCTGGGCAGCCTGGCCAGCTACCTGGTGTTTGTGCGGCAGGCGGCCGCGCCCATCAACCAGTTCACCCAGCAGAGCAACTTTCTGCTGGCCGCCCTGGCCGGGGCCGAGCGGGTGTTCCAGGTAATGGACCAGGAGCCGGAAACGGACGAGGGCCGCGTAGAGCTGGCCGCCCAGGGCGGGCGCTGGTTCTGGCAGCGGGAGGACGGCGCGCGGACGCCCCTGCGGGGGGACGTGCGCTTTGAACAGGTAGACTTCGGCTACGAGGTGGGGCGGCCCATTTTGAAGGGGATCAGCCTGTACGCCAAGCCGGGCCAGAAAATCGCCTTTGTGGGCAGCACCGGCGCGGGGAAAACCACCATCACCAATTTGATCAACCGGTTCTACGACGTGCAGAAGGGCCGCGTCACCTACGACGGCTTCGACGTGCGGGACATCCGCAAGGCCAGCCTGCGCCGCTCCCTGGGCATCGTGCTGCAGGACACCCACCTGTTCACCGGCACCGTGGCGGACAACATCCGCTTCGGCAAGCTGGACGCCACCCAGGAGGAGGTGGAGCGGGCCGCCCGCATTGCCAGCGCGGATTCCTTCATCCGCCGCCTGCCCCAGGGCTACGACACCATGGTAACCTCCGACGGGGCGAACCTTTCCCAGGGGCAGCGCCAGCTTCTGGCCATCGCCCGGGCCGCCGTGGCAGACCCGCCCGTGCTCATTCTGGACGAGGCCACCTCCTCCATCGACACCCGCACCGAGGCCCTCATTGAAAAGGGCATGGACCAGCTGATGGAGGGCCGCACGGTGTTCGTCATCGCCCACCGGCTCAGCACGGTGCGCAACGCCGACGCCATCCTGGTGCTGGACCAGGGCCGGATTGTGGAGCGGGGCAGCCACGAGGAGCTGCTGGCCCAGAAGGGGATGTACTACCAGCTGTACAACGGCATGTTCGAGCTGAGCTGAACGCCTGCCGCGCGGCCCGCGGAAATTGCTCTTGCTTTTTCTCCCCTTCGTGGTATAATACAAGATGTTTGATTCCGATTTTTTGACCATACTACATTTGGTATAACTGAAGGGGGAAAATACAATGTATGTACGCAAGAGGAACGGCGCGGTGGTTCCCTTTGAGAAGGAATTCATCAGCAGGGCCATCAGCCTTGCCGCCGCTGCCGCGGGGGAGCACGACGACGAGGCCGTAGCCCGCACCACAGAGGCCATCGTCCAAAAGCTGCAGGCCGCCCAGCAGGAAACGGTGGGCATTGAAACCATTCAGGACACTGTGGAGGAGTGCCTGTTTGAGCAGCAGCGCTTCCGCACCGCCAAGGCCTACATCCTGTACCGCATTGAGAAGGAGAAGGAGCGGGGCAGGGAGGATTGGCGGGAGGGGCTGCTTTCCCGTGAGTTCCTCAGCAAGTACAAGCATGCCCCCAACCCCATGGAGCAGCTGGGCTCCTTTGTGTATTCCCGCACCTATTCCCGCTACCTGCCCAAGTACGGCCGGCGGGAATTCTGGTGGGAGACGGTGCGCCGGGCGGTAGAGTACAACTGCTCGCTGGCGCCCACCTCGCGGGAGGAGGCGGAGCAGCTGTACGACAACGTCTACCACCTGCGCCAGTTTCTGTCGGGCCGCACCCTGTGGGTGGGCAACACCCCGGTGGCGGACGCGTACCCCATGGCCAACTACAATTGCGCCTTTGAGGTTATTGACAGCTTCCACGCCTACCACGACCTGTTTTACCTGCTCATGGTGGGCAGCGGCGTGGGGGTGCGCGTGCTGAAGGAGGATGCGGAAAAGCTGCCGAAAATCCGCACGGACATGAAGATCCTCCACAAGGCCTACTCCCCCCGCCCGGTGAAGGACCGGCTGGAGTACACCAACCTGGATTTCACCGCCAACACCGTCACCATCGCCATCGGCGACTCCAAAGAGGGCTGGGCCCAGGCGCTGGAGCATTATTTCCAAATTCTCACCAACAGCGAATACAGCAAAATCGACACGGTGATTGTGGAATATGACAGCATCCGCCCCAGAGGGGAGCGGCTGAAGGTGTTCGGCGGCACCGCCAGCGGCTACGAGTCCATGATGGCCATGCTGGACAAGATCCACAAGGTCATCAGCAAGGCCGGGGCCCGCGGCGAATCCCGCATGGTGCAGCTGGCCCCCATCGATCTTCTGGATATTGCCAACATCATCGGGGAAAACGTGGTGTCCGGCGGGGTGCGCCGCACCTCGGAGATCGGGCTCATCGACCAGGACGACGAGGAGTGCATCAAGGCCAAGGGCAGCCTGTACCGCCAGGTAAACGGCCGCTGGGAGATTGACAAATCCATCGCTCACCGGCAAATGAGCAACAACTCCATCTTCTACCGGCACAAGCCCACCCGGGAGCAGCTTCACTGGCATCTGCAGCAGATGCGGTACTCCGGCGAGCCGGGCTGGGTCAACGAGGAGGCGGGCCTGAAGCGCCGCCCCAACTTCCGCGGCTGCAACCCCTGCGGGGAAATCCTGCTGGACAGCCACGGCATGTGCAACCTGACCACCCTGAACGTGATGGCCTTTGTCCGCGGCGGCGTGCTGGACGAAGAGGCCCTGCTGGAAGCCCAGCGGCTTTCTGCCCGGGCCGGCTACCGCATGACCTGCCGTGAGCTGGAAATGCACGAGTGGAACCGGGTGCAGCAGCGGGACCGCCTGCTGGGCTGCTCCCTCACCGGCTGGCAGGACATGGTGAACGCTGCGGGCCTCACCCGGGAGGATCAGGCCCGCCTGCTGGAAAAGCTGCGGGAAACCGCCCACGAGGCCGCGAAAAAGATTGCCGGCCAGCTGGGCCAGAGGGAACCCCTGCTGGTGACCACGGTAAAGCCGGAGGGCACCCTTTCGCTGCTGCCCACCGTGTCCAGCGGCGTGCATTACTCCCACGCCCCCTACTATGTGCGCCGGGTGCGCATCACCGCCACCGACCCTCTGTGCAAGGTGTGCGAGGAGCTTGGCTACCCGGTGTTCCCCGAGGTGGGCCAGGACCCGGAAACCTGCCGCACCAAGGTGGTGGAATTCCCCGTGAAGGCCCCCGAGGGCCGGGTGAAGGCGGACGTTTCCGCCGTGGAGCAGCTGGAAAATTACAAGCTGTTCATGACGCATTATGTGGACCACAACTGCTCCATCACCGTCCATGTGCGCGACAACGAGTGGGAGCAGGTGGAGGAATGGGTCTGGAACAACTGGGACGATGTGGTGGCCCTCTCGTTCCTCAGCTATGACGACAGCTTCTACGAGCTGCTCCCCTACGAGGCCATTTCCCGGGAGGAGTACGAGAAGCGCAAGGCGGCCATGAAGCCCTTCAACCCCTCCCTCATCTCCAAATTCGAGCACGAGGAATCCCTTCTGGACATCGGCGACAGCGAATGCGCCAACGGCGTCTGTCCGGTGCGCTGACCCTTTCCTGATAGAAAAGAGCGAAAAAACTCCCCTCCGGCCGGAGGGGAGTTTTTTATGGAAAGAATCCCGTTGTTTACCCAATGGCGTCCTTCAGCTGCCGCAGGGCCTTTTCCAGCACAGACCGGGGGCAGCCGATGTTCATGCGGGCGAAGCCGCGGCCCGCCTCGCCGAAGGAACCGCCCATGTTCAGCCACAGCTTGGCCTTGTGGGTGAGGAAGTGGTCCAGCTCCTTTTCCTCCATACCCAGGGCGCGGAAGTCCATCCACAGCAGGTAGGTGCCCTCCGGCTCAGGGAAGCGGAGTTGAGGCAGGTTTTCCCGCAGGAAGTCCCGGGTGAAGGCCACGTTCCCCTGCAGGTAGAGAAGCAGCTCCTCCAGCCAGGGCGCGCCGCCCTGGTAAGCCGCCATGCAGGCCGTCAGGCCGGCCAGGTTGGGCTGCTCGTAGTGCAGGCGGCCCAGCACACGGCGAAGCCTTTCCCGGATTTCCGGGTTGGGAACGAACAGGTTCGAGGTCTGCAGCCCCGCCAGGTTAAAGGTCTTGCTGGGGGCCGTGCAGGTGACGGTGAAGGAGGCGAACTGGGGATCCAGGGAGGCAAACACATGGTGCTTATGGCCCGGGAACACAAAATCCCCGTGGATTTCATCGCAGATCACGTAGATCCCGTGCTTCTGGCACAGCCGGCCTATGGTGAGCAGCTCTTCCCGGGTCCACACCCGGCCCACCGGGTTGTGGGGGCTGCACAGCAGGAAGGCCTTCACATGGTTTTCCACCATGCGCCGCTCCATCTCCTCCGGGGGCTCCATCTGGTACCGGCCGTTTTCCTCCCGCAGGGGGCTGTTCACCACCCGGCGGCCGTTGGCCTGCACCGCTCCCCGGAAGGGCGGGTACACCGGCTCCTGAATCATGACCCCGTCGCCCTCCTCCGTCAGGGCCTGCAGGGCGGCGGAAAACCCGTACACCACCCCGGGGGTGCACACCAGCCACTGGTACTGGGGCTCCCAGCCGAAGCGGGTGCGGTACCAGTCCTGAATCGGCGCGAAGTAGGTTTCATCCACCCGGCTGTAGCCGAACACCCCCCGCTGCACCAGCTGCTGCAGGGCCTCCCGCACCGAAGGGGGAGAGCGGAAGTCCATATCCGCCACCCAGAGGGGCATGGCGTCCTGGGGCTTGCCGAAGCTCTCGTAATCGTCGTACTTTTCACTGAACGTGTGCCTGCGGTCGATAATTTCGTCAAACTGACTGCTCATGAAACGGCCTCCCTCGCCAAAT
This sequence comes from Candidatus Caccousia avistercoris, assembly GCA_018715025.1. Taxonomy (GTDB): domain Bacteria; phylum Bacillota; class Clostridia; order Oscillospirales; family Acutalibacteraceae; genus Caccousia; species Caccousia avistercoris. The sequence goes on along the minus strand of DVMK01000036.1, from coordinate 12,162 downwards.
ATCGTTCGATCTGTCTGGGGCATTCTTTCAAGGAAAGGGGGCGGGGCAGCGGGGCGCGCCTTCCCCCGGTACCATAAGGGTACCCCACAATGGGAAAAATGTCAATTTTCCCCGGAAAAAGACGCCTCCTCCCCCAGGGAACAGTAGGGGGAACCGGGCCGGCTGTACTCTGCCAGGAAGGGGAAATCCTCCCGGCCGGTGGTGTAGCCCACCAGGGTGCCCAGGTTTACGTTGTGGAAGCTGTGGAAAATGTTCCAGTCCACGCTGGGGTTCCGCTTCCGCAGCTCTGCCAGAAGGGCTTTCATCTCCTGCCGCTTCGAGTCCAGCACCCCCTCGGCCGTGCCGGCCGTCAGGCGGCAGGCGCAGCGGATGAACTCCAGCCCGTTGTACCTGGCCCAGGCCACAATGTCCGCCTCCTTCACCAGGTACAGGGGGCGGATGAGCTCCATGCCGGGGAAGTGGCTGCTGTGCAGCTTGGGCATCATGGTTTTCATTTCGGCACCGTAGAACATGCTGAGCAGCACGGTTTCCACCACGTCGTCCAGGTGGTGGCCCAGGGCGATCTTGTTGCAGCCGTGCTCCCGGGCCAGGCGGTACAGGCAGCCCCGCCGCATGCGGGCGCACAGGTAGCAGGGGGATTTTTCCGCCGCCTCGGCGGCCTGGAACAGGTTCGTCTCCTCCACCGTCACCGGCAGGCCCAGCAGGGCGGCGTTCTCCTCAATCCTCGCCCTGTTTTCCGGGCTGTAGCCCGGGTCCATCACCAAATATGTCAGCTGAAACCGGGTGGGGCTGTACCGCTGCAGCAGCTGCATGCACTTGGCCAGCAGCATGGAATCCTTGCCGCCGGAGATGCACACGGCAATCCGGTCCCCCTCCTGGATCATCTCGTAATCCTTCAGTCCGCCCACAAATTTATTCCAAATACTTTTCCGGTATTTTTTCTGGATGCTCCGCTCCGCCTGGAGGCAGCGTTCCCCCTGTTCCATCCTTCCATTCCTCCCCACGGCGTTTTTCCCCAGTATACCAGAAGTTTCGCCCTCCGTCTACCCGCCCGGCCCGGCGCCGGTCGAGTTTCTTGTGTTTTCTGAGAAGTTGTAGTATAATAGTGTACCGTAATAGACAGATTACGGCGAAAACGGCTGCGGATTCTGACGAAGGCCGCGCTGCGGACGCCTTGCACCGGAGGAAAGGAAATGGAGCACTGGGAAAGGGGCGGCGCCTCCCCCCGCGCCCTGCTGGAAAAGCTGGAGCGGGACCGCCGCCTTGCCAGGAGGGAATGGCGGTTTTTGCTGGAGCATGCCGCCGCAGAGGACATGGCCTTCGCCCGGGAGCGGGCCGGGGCGGCCGCCCGGGCCCGGTTTGGAAGCCGGGTGTACACCAGGGGCCTGATCGAATTTACCAATTACTGTAAAAACGACTGCCTGTACTGCGGCATCCGCCGGGGCAACCGGCGGGCGGAGCGGTACCGCCTTACACAGGAGGAGATTCTGGCCTGCTGCCAGGCCGGGTACGGGCTGGGGTTCCGCACCTTTGTGCTGCAGGGGGGCGAGGACCCGTACTTCACCGACGAAAGGCTCTGCGCCCTGGTGGGGGAAATCAAAGCCCGCTGGCCCGGCTGCGCCGTGACCCTTTCGGTGGGGGAACGGAGCCGGGCCTCGTACCAGGCGCTGTTTGACGCGGGGGCCGACCGGTACCTGCTGCGGCACGAAACGGCAGACCCGGCCCATTACCGCCGCCTGCACCCGCCGGAGCTGAGCCTGGAAAACCGGAAGCGCTGCCTGTGGGACCTGAAAGAGATCGGCTACCAGGTGGGCACCGGCTTCATGGTGGGCTCGCCGGGCCAGACGGCAGACTGTCTGGCCCAGGACCTTTGCTTCATTCGGGAGCTTTCCCCGGCCATGGTGGGCATCGGCCCCTTCGTACCCCACAGGGACACGCCTCTGGGGGCGGAGCCCGCGGGCTCGGCAGAGCAGACGCTCTTCCTTGTGGCCCTGCTGCGGCTCATGCTGCCGGACGCCCTCATCCCGGCCACCACCGCCCTGGGCACCCTGCTGGAAAACGGCCGGGAGCAGGGGGTGCTCAGCGGGGCCAATGTGGTCATGCCCAACCTTTCGCCGGTGGGGGTGCGGCGGAAGTATACCCTGTACGACAACAAAATCTGTATGGACGAGGAGGCGGCCGAGGGCCGCGCCGCCCTGGAACGGCGCATGGCGGCCATCGGCTTCACGCTTCCGGCGGAGCGCGGGGACTACCGCCCCGCCGGGCCTTGCCCGGGAGGAAATTCACTGGCGCAGAGAGCGCAGAAAGAAGAATGAGCTATGAAATACGATCCCAAATCCCTGCAGGCAGAGGAATTCATCAACGACGGGGAAATCCAGGAAACGCTGGCCTACGCGGAACAGAATAAGGCAAACCGCCCCCTGATTGAGGGGATTCTGGAAAAAGCGGCCCAGTGCAAGGGCCTTACCCACCGGGAAGCCGCCGTTTTGCTGGACTGCGAGCTGGAGGATGTGAACCGGCGGGTGGAAGAGCTGGCCATCCAAATCAAGGAACGGTTTTACGGCAGGCGGATTGTGCTGGTGGCGCCCCTGTATCTTTCCAATTACTGCGTGAACGGCTGCGTCTACTGCCCCTACCACCACCAGAACAAGACCATTACCAGGAAGAAGCTCACCCAGGAGGAGATCCGCCGGGAGGTCATCGCCCTGCAGGACATGGGCCACAAGCGCCTGGCCCTGGAAACCGGCGAGGACCCCCAGAATTGCCCCATTGAATACGTACTGGAAAGCATCCGCACCATTTACAGCATTAAGCACAAGAACGGGGCCATCCGCCGGGTGAATGTGAACATCGCCGCCACCACGGTGGAAAATTACCGGAAGCTGAAGGAAGCGGAGATCGGCACCTACATCCTGTTCCAGGAAACGTACCATAAGGAAAATTACGAAAAGCTGCACCCCACAGGCCCCAAGCACAACTACGCCTACCACACAGAGGCGATGGACCGGGCCATGGAGGGCGGCATAGACGACGTGGGCATCGGCGTGCTGTTCGGCCTTGACCTGTACCGCTACGACTTTGTGGGCCTGCTGATGCATGCGGAGCATCTGGAGGCCGTACACGGGGTGGGGCCCCACACCATCAGCGTGCCCCGCATCCGCCCGGCGGACGACATCAACCCGGAGGATTTCGCCAACTCCATCTCGGACGATATGTTCGCCAAGATTGTGGCGCTCATCCGGCTGGCCGTGCCCTACACCGGCATGATCATCTCGGCCCGGGAGTCGAAAAAGAGCCGGGAGCGGGTGCTTCAGCTGGGCGTTTCCCAAATTGGCGGCGGTTCCCGCACCAGCGTGGGCGGCTATGAGGAACCGGAGCCGGAGGACGAGAACTCCTGCCAGTTTGACGTGAGCGACAACCGCACCCTGGACCAGGTGGTGGACTGGCTGCTGCGGCTGGGCTACATTCCCAGCTTCTGCACCGCCTGCTACCGGGAGGGCCGCACCGGCGACCGGTTCATGTCCCTGCTGAAATCCGGGCAGATTGTAAACTGCTGCCAGCCCAACGCGCTGATGACGCTGAAGGAGTATTTGGAGGACTACGCCTCCCCCGCCACCAGGGAGATTGGGGAGCAGGTGATCCGGGAGGAACTGAAAAAGATTCCCAACGAGAAGGTGCGCCGCATCGCGGAGGAGCACATCAGCGACATCCACGGCGGGCGCCGGGACTTCCGGTTCTGACCGGGGAAGGAGGACGCTTATGAGCCTGACAGACACCCCCCGGGCCAACCGGCTGCACATCGGCATTTTCGGCAAGCGGAACAGCGGGAAATCCTCGCTGGTAAACGCCCTCACCGGGCAGCAGGCGGCCCTGGTCTCTCAGGTGGCCGGCACCACCGCCGACCCGGTGTACAAGGCCATGGAAATTCACGGCATAGGCCCCTGTGTGTTCATTGACACGGCAGGGTTTGACGACGTGGGCGAGCTGGGCCGCCTGCGGGTGGAAAAAACAGAGGAAGCCGCCCGGAAAACGGACGTGGCCCTGCTGGTGTTTTCCGGCGGCGGCCTGGAGGAGGAGCTGGCCTGGCTGGCCCGCTTCCGGGAGCAGAAAACCCCCGTCATCCCCGTGGTGAACAAGGCGGACGAGGGCAGGGAAGAAGCCCTGGCCCTGGCCCGCCGGGCCGGGGAGGCCTGCGGCGCGCCGGCCCTGCTGGTAAGCGCCGCCACCGGCGAGGGGATCCCCGCCCTGCGGGAGGCCCTCATCCGCGCTTTGCCGGAGGACTTTGAGCAGCCCAGCATCACCGGCGCCCTGTGCGGCCCCGGCGACCAGGTGCTGCTGGTCATGCCCCAGGACATCCAGGCCCCCAAGGGGCGGCTCATCCTGCCCCAGGTGCAGACCATCCGGGAGCTTCTGGACAAAAAATGCCTGGTTTCCTGCTGTACCGGCGACACCCTGGAGCAGGCGCTGGCCTCGCTGGCGGCCCCGCCCAAGCTCATCATCACCGACAGCCAGATCTTCCGCCAGGTGTACGACAAAAAGCCGCCCCAGTCCCTGCTCACCTCCTTCTCGGTGCTGTTCGCCGGGTACAAGGGGGACCTGGCCTACTTCGCGGAAAGCGCCGCCGCCATCGGCAGCCTGACAGAGCATTCCCGCGTGCTTATTGCCGAGGCCTGCACCCACGCCCCCCTCACGGAGGACATCGGCCGGGAGAAGATCCCCCGCATGCTGCGGAAGCGGGCCGGGGAGGGGCTCTCTGTGCAAATCGTAAGCGGTACCGACTTCCCCCAGGATCTTTCCGGGTATGATCTCATCATCCACTGCGGGGCCTGCATGTTCAACCGGAAGTATGTGCTGGCCCGGGTGGAGCAGGCCAAGCGCCAGGGCGTGCCCATGACCAACTACGGCGTGGCCATCGCCTACCTTTCCGGCATTCTGGACAAGATCAGCTGGTAGGGCGGGCCGGGCGGCCTGCCCCCTCCTGTTTTTCTTTTGCGCAAAAAATAATTATATTATGGAAGCAGAAAGCGAGGCCGCGCCCCTGAAAAAGGGCGTCCGGCCTCGCTTTTCGCTGTGGGACGGCATGGAAAAAATTATTTCCGGGCGTCTTCTTTTCCACAGAACTTTTTCCGTCCCCGGCGCGTCTATTAGTTGAATAGTTCATTTCGGGGGAGAGATGTTGAATATGAAACGAATGTGCGCGGCTTTGCTTCTCTGCGCAGCCTTGCTGTTTTTTTCCGCCTGCTCGGCGCGGCAGGACTCCAGCCCGGCCGGAGCGGGGGAAACGCTGTCCAGCGGATCGTCTGTCAGCCAGGCTTTACCGGGGCCAGAAGAATCCTCCCAGCCGCAGCTTCCTGAGGAATCGGCAGAACCGGAGGAATCCTCCCAGCCGCAGCTTCCTGCGGAGCCGTCAGGGCCCGAGGAATCCTCTCAGCCGCAGCCCCCTGTGGAGCCGGAAGATACGGCGGTTTCCAGCCTGCAGGAGCTTCAGGAAAGGCTGGCTCAGGCTATTGCGGAGGTGGAGCAGCCCCCTGCCTTTGATGTGTCTGCCATAACAGGCCAGGAAGATCTGCCCATGGCGGTGAAGAATCTCTATTACGCCATCCTGAACGAAAATCCGCAGGCCAAGTACGCCTATGATCTCACCGCAGAGATAGGGGCGGACGGCCTTCTGCACTGTTCCATCTCTTACATGCCCTACCGCACAGGCGATTTCCCCGACGGTTTCCAGGGTGCCCAGGTGGATTCCATGGCGGACCTAATTCAGGTCGCAAGGGAAGGGCTGAAAAATCAGGAAAATATTCCCATCCGCATCACCAACCCTGCCCTGCAGGTGGATGACATGAACCGGGCGCTTCAGCAGGTGGGGGAAAGCTACCTTTACTGCCAGCTGAGCCGGGACGCCACAAGCATTATGGTTACGCCTCTGGGCGGAATGAGCATGGATGAGGCCCTTGCGCGACTGGAAGAATTGGACTCGCTGGCAGAAGAAATTTACCGCCAGACGGTCACGGAAGGGATGGGCGAAGCGGAACAGGCACAGGCCCTTTACGCGTACCTGACAGAGCACGTCCGCTACGACTTCCGCTATTATTCCACGCCGGGTGAAATGCCCTACGATTCTACCACCGCCTACGGCGCCCTCCATGACGGCCTGGCCATCTGCGGCGGCTACGCCCAGGCCTTCCGGCTGCTCCTGCAGCAGGCAGGCGTTCCCTGCGTCACTGTTTCAGGGGAATGGGCGGGGGAAAACCACATGTGGGCTTTGGCAAAAATAGAGGGGCGCTGGCTCTATTTTGATCCTACGGCCGATCGGGGCCGGGGGGATTACGGGTTCCTCTATGCCGGCGTTGAGGCGGCGAAGATGGAGGGCCACACCTGGGACGACGCCCAGGCCATGGGCATGGCGGAGGCGCTGTACCCCTGACAGCCGCCAGCCCCTGCAGCCGCAGCCTGCTTGGCTGAGAAACCGCCGGCAAACCGGCAATACAGAAAGAGGCATGAGTGGGAGGATGGAAATCATCCTCCTGCTCATGCTTTTTGTGCAGTGTTAAGACATTTTTTAGAGGTAAACTTTTCTGCTTTGCCTTTGTAGCAAAAACAATTGCTTCTCCCCAGGCAATAAGCTATACTTATTCCAACAGCACCCATTTTTGTCAAAAATTATATGGAAAGCGTATTGTGAAGGAGGAATTTGCCATGGCAGTTCTCTATGTAAATCCCCTGCGGCGGGGCGCCGTTATCAGCCGTTTCCTGTACGGCCATTTTTCCGAACATCTGGGCCGGTGCATCTACAACGGCTTTTTTGTGGGGGAGGAAAGCACCATTCCCAATGAAAAGGGCATCCGGCAGGATATTGTACAGGCCCTGCGGCGCATCCGCATTCCGGTGCTGCGGTGGCCGGGCGGCTGCTTTGCCGACGAATACCACTGGAAGGACGGCATAGGCCCCAGGGAAACCCGCAAGCGCATGGTGAACACCCACTGGGGCGGCGTGGTGGAGGACAATTCCTTCGGCACCCATGAGTTTATGGAGCTTTGCCGCCAGCTGGGCTGCGAGCCCTATGTGAACGGCAACCTGGGCAGCGGCACGGTGCAGGAGATGAGCGAGTGGGTGGAGTACATGACCTTCGGCGGCGTGTCCCCCATGGCGGATCTGCGCCGGGTCAACGGCCGCGAAGAGCCCTGGCGGCTGAAATATTTCGGCGTGGGCAACGAAAACTGGGGCTGCGGCGGCAACATGCGCCCAGAGTACTACGCCGACCTGTACCGGCGCTACGCCACCTATGTGCGCAGTTACGGGGAAAACAAGGTGTTCAAAATTGCCTGCGGCCCCAACGCGGATGATTATGAATGGACGGAGAAGGTGATGCAGTCTGCCGGGCGGTTTATGGACGGCCTCACCCTGCACTACTACACCGTTCCCGGAGAAAGCTGGGAAGCCAAGGGGAGCGCGCTGGATTTCTCCCGGGAGGAATATTACGCCACCCTGAAAAAAGCCCTGCGCATGGAGGAACTGGTGGAAAACCACCTGCGCATTATGCGCCGGTACGACCCGGAAGGCCGCGTGGGCCTTATTGTGGACGAGTGGGGCAACTGGTACGACGTGGAACCCGGCACCAACCCCGGCTTCCTCTTCCAGCAGAACACCATGCGCGACGCCCTGACGGCCGCCGTCACCCTGAATATTTTCAACCGTCATGCCGGCGGCGTGGTCATGGCCAACCTGGCCCAGACTGTGAACGTACTGCAGGCCCTTGTGCTGACAGAGGGAGAGGACATGGTGCTCACCCCCACCTACCACGTGTTTGATTTGTACAAGGAGCACCAGGACGCCGCCCTGCTGGAAAGCTATGTGGAGGCCGGGGAAGCCGGGGCGGGCCCCTGGAGGGTGCCCGCCCTGCACCAGTCCGCCTCTATGGACGGGGAGGGCCGCATCCACATTACCGTAGCCAACCTTTCCGCAGAGGAGGCCCAGGAAATCCGCCTGCGCGTCCCCGGGCGGGAAAAGGCGGAGGCCTCGCTGCGCCTGCTGGCCGGGGAAATGGGAAGCTACAACAGCTTTTCCAGCCCATGCGCCGTATGCCCCAGGGAGGAAGCCCTGGAACGGGACGCCCAGAGCCTGCGCTTCCGCCTGCCCCCCTGCAGCGTGGCGGCGGTAGAGCTGAGGTAGGCTGTGGAAGGGGCAAGCCGGGCGGCGGGGGATCGGGTATGCCGCCGGTGCCTGATGAAAGAACTGGGCATGGAAGAGTACCTGGAAAGCGTCCGCCTCTGCCGGGAGCGTATGCCCCCGCGGGAGCGCACCCCTGACAAGGAGTACCAGGCCAGGCTGGCCGCCTGCCGGGAATGCGTCCAGCTGGTGAACGCCACCTGCCAGCTGTGCGGATGCTATGTGGAGATCCGGGCGGCCAAGCGTTCCGCCCGATGCCCGGCTTCCCCCCGCAGGTGGGGCTGAGGCGGTAAGATTTGTGCAGCAAAAAATGAGCCCACCGCTGGCGTGAACCGATCCAAATATTCCAGCTCAGGGCTCTTTTTGTGCTGTCTCCATAATCTTGGTTCAAGAAGGCAGATTTCCCCTGCAAGCACTTTCCCATCCCTCCCTTTTCCCTCCCCCCTATCGACGCTCCCCCTTTTCTGTGGTATGATAGGCATATTGCGGAAAGGGGGATTTTTTATGGAGAAAGGAGCGGCGGCGCAGCCGGGCAAGCGGGTGACGCTGGGCGTGCTGGCCCATGTGGACGCGGGGAAAACCACCCTTTCAGAGCAGCTTCTGTACCTGGGCGGCGCCCTGCGCAGCCGGGGCCGGGTGGACCACGGCGACGCCTTCCTGGATGCGGAGCCGGTGGAACGGGAGCGGGGAATCACCGTGTTTTCCGGCCAGGCGGAATTTTCTTACGGGGGGACCCGCTGGTTTTTGCTGGACACCCCCGGCCACACCGACTTCGCCCCGGAAATGGAGCGGGCCCTGCAGGTGCTGGACTACGCCGTGCTGGTGGTCAGCTGCGCCGAGGGGGTGCAGGCCCACACAGAAACCCTGTGGCGGCTGCTGGCCCACTACCGGCTGCCGGCGTTCCTGTTCCTGAACAAGACAGACCGCCCGGGGGCCAGCGTGGAGCGCGCCCTGGAGGAGCTGCGGAGGAAGTGCAGCCCCGCCGTCCTGCCAATGGACGGCTTTGCCGGGCAGGTGGAGGAGCCCCTGGCAGAGGAGCTGGCGGCCCTGGACGACGCCCTGCTGGAACAGTACCTGGAAGGGGGCGTTCCCCAGGAGGAATGGCAGCCCGCCCTGCGCCGCCTGGTGCGGCAGCGAAAACTGTTCCCCTGTTTTTCCGGCTCCGCCCTGCAGGGCCTGGGGGTGGAGGAATTCCTGCGGGCCATGGATTGGCTGACGGAAACCGGCTATGAAGAAAAGGAGAAAGAGCCCTTTTCCGCCGTGGCCTACAAGGTGCGCCGGGCCGACGCCCGCCTGACCTACCTGAAGGTGACGGCGGGAACCCTCGCCTGCCGGGAGGAGGCGGACACCCTGGCGGCGGACGGCTCCGTCCAGAAGGAAAAGGTGACGGCCCTGTACCGGTGCCAGGGGGAAAAACGGATCCCGGTGCAGCAGGTGCGCGCCGGTGAGCTGTGCTGCGCCGCCGGATTTTCCGGCCTGCGGCCCGGCGAGGGCCTGGGGGCCAGGCGCTTCCGCACCGGGTGGGAGCTTGCCCCCATGCTGCTCTCCCGGGTGCAGTGGGCGGGGCCGCAGGATCCCCGCCCGGTGCTGGCCGCCTTCCGCACCCTGGAGGAGGAGGAACCCGCTCTTTCGGTGGAATGGAACGAAGCCCTGCAGGAGCTTCGGGTTCACGTAATGGGGGAGGTGCAGCTGGAAATCCTGCAGGAAATCCTGCGGGAGCGGTTTCAGCTGGAGGTGACCTTTGGGGAGTGCCGGGTCATGTACCAGGAGACGATCCGGAATACGGTGCACGCCTGCGGCCACTTCGAGCCCCTGCGCCATTACGCGGAGGTTCACTTTCTGCTCTCCCCCGGCCCGCGGGGCAGCGGCATCACCTTTGAAAGCCTGTGCCCGCTGGATGTGCTGGACAAAAACTGGCAGAACCTCATCCGCACCCACGTGTTTGAGCGGCCCATTGCAGGGGTGCTCACCGGCGCGCCTGTCACCGACCTGCACGTGGCCCTGCTCACCGGCCGGGCCCACCTGAAACACACCGAGGGGGGCGATTTTCGCGAAGCGGTGTACCGGGCCCTTCGCCAGGGGCTCATGCAGGCGGACTGCCTTTTGCTGGAGCCCTGGTGCGCTTTCCGGATTTCCGTTCCCCAGGAGTACGCCGGCCGGGTTCTGGCCGACGTACAGCGGCTGTGCGGCACGGCGGAGCCGCCCCTGCAGGAGGGGGGCGCGGCGGTGGTAACGGGCCGGGCCCCCGCCGCCGCCTTCCTCCCCTACCAGAAGGAGCTGACCGCCTTCACCAGGGGCCGCGGCGCCCTCTCCCTCCGCTTTGACGGCTGCGAGCCCTGCCACAACGAAGCGGAGGTGCTGGCCGCTTCCCCCTACCGGCCCGAGGCAGACACAGAAAACCCGGCGGGCTCGGTGTTCTGCTCCCATGGGGCGGGGTATTTCGTCCCATGGCAGGAGGCGGCCTCCCACATGCACTGCGACTGGAGAAAAGCGGCGGAAGGGCGGATTTCCCAGGAATTATTTGTATAATTTATTCAAATAATCTGCAAAATTTTTTTTGCGGAAAAGGAGAAAAAACACATTGCAAACAAGATAGAAATGTGTATGATTAAGGGAGAATGACGTTTCCGGCTTGCTGGGGAAATGTCTGTTTGTGAAAAGGAGATACTGTCATGCCATTTCGTTTTTATGACTATGAACGTCTGAACCGGGCGGCAGGCCGCCTGCGGGAAGAGCGCTGGAAAAAGCAGCTTCCCATTGAAAGCTTTGCCGCCGCGGAGGACAGCGGCAAAAACGGCGAACAGCCCCCGGCCGTTCCCGGAAAGGAAATTTTCCGCCTGGGGGATATTTGGAGCGGCTACGACCGGTATGTGTGGCTGGACGCCACCGTCGCCGTTCCGGAGGATTTTACCGAAAACCTGTGGGGCCGCTTCGATTTCGGCATCACCGGCGGCGGCAACAACAGCGGCTTTGAAAGCCTGCTGTACGTCAACGGCACCCCCTGGCAGGGCGTGGACCAAAACCACCAGGACGTTCCCCTTTCCGCCGCCCCCGGCGAAAAGCTGCGCCTGCAGTTCCGCCTTTGGTCCGGCCTGGTGGGCGGCGGCCGCCCCCGCAACAACGACCACAAGATCAAGCTGGCCGCCCTGGCCGTGCTGGATCCCGGCGCGGACAGCCTGTACTACTGGCTGCGCTGCCTGCTGGGCTCTCACCAGGTGCTGGAGGACACCAACCCGGAGAAGGGCCATGTGCTGAACCTGGCCGCCAAAGCCTGGGACATGGTGGAAACCAGCGACCCAGGCTCCCAGGAATTCTTCGACTCCTGCGCCAGGGCGGTTTCCTTCCTGGAAAGCGAGCTGCCGGAGGAGGCCAAAAAGGTGGCCGTCACCGTGGTGGGCCACACTCACATTGACTCGGCCTGGCTGTGGCGGCTGTGCCACACCCGGGAAAAGTGCGCCCGCTCCTTCTCTACCGTCAACCGGCTGATGGAGCAATACCCGGATTATGTGTTTATGCACACCCAGCCCCAGCAGTACGACTTTGTGCGCCACGACTACCCGGAGGTGTACCAGTACATTAAGAACCGGGCCAGGGAAGGCCGGTGGGAGCCCGCCGGCGGCATGTGGGTAGAGTGCGACTGCAACCTGCCTTCCGGCGAATCCCTGGTGCGCCAAATCCTGTACGGCACCCGCTTCTTCGAGCAGGAGTTCGGCAACAAGAGCACCTACCTGTGGCTGCCGGACGTATTCGGCTACTCTGCCGCCCTGCCCCAGATTTTGAAAAAGAGCGAAATTGAAACCTTCATCACCACGAAGATCAGCTGGAACGACCAAAATTTCCTCCCCTACGACACCTTTGAGTGGAAGGGCATCGACGGCACCTCCGTCATCACCCACTTCATCACCACCACCAGCCCGGGGGAGAAAAGCTACACCTACAACGGCCTTACCGACCCGGCCGCCGTCAAGAGCGTGTGGGACAATTACCGGAACTAGG
>DVMK01000035.1 GCA_018715025.1 Candidatus Caccousia avistercoris | reverse complement strand
ACCTGTTTCACAGAGTACTCCTCCTTGCGGGAATCAATATATTAAATATAAAGATATATATAATCCAGGCGGCGCTTTGAAAAGGCGGCCGCTGTTTTTCCGTAACCGGCGCGCCCAGCCCTTGCGTAAATCTCCCGTTTCAGGTACACTTAGTACAGCGAAGAAGGGAGGCTGCAGACGATGGAAGGAATTTATGAGGCGCTGCAGAGAAACCGGGACAGCGGCCGCTGCCCCATGCACATGCCTGGCCACAAGCGCGACGTGGAACAGTTTCAGATGGATAATCCCTATGGGCTGGATATTACAGAGATTCACGGCTTCGACGATCTGCACGACGCGGACGGGCTGCTGCGGGCGGCCATGGAACGCGCTGCCGATCTGTACGGCGCGGGGCGCACCTGGTTCCTGGTGAACGGAAGCTCCTGCGGGGTGCTGGCCGCCGTGGGGGCCTGCGTCCATGCCGGGGACGAGGTGCTGGTGGCCAGGAACAGCCATAAATCCCTGTACAACGCCCTGTACCAAAACAGCCTGACGCCCCATTACCTGTGCCCGTCCTTTCTGCCCGGCTTCGGCGCCGCCGCGGGGGTGGAGCCCCAAGCGGTGGAGGCCGCCCTGCAGGCCCATCCGCAGGTGAAGCTGGTGGCGGTTACCTCCCCCACCTACGAGGGGGTTGTCTCTGACATTGCGGCCATTGCCGCCGTGTGCCACGCCCACGGCGTACCCCTTTTGGTGGACGAGGCTCACGGGGCGCACCTGGGACTGGCGGAGGGATTCCCGGGGAACGCCGTGCAGGCGGGGGCGGATCTGGTGGTGCAGAGCGTCCACAAGACCCTTCCTTCCCTGACGCAGACCGCCCTGCTGCATTGGAACGGAGATCGGGTTTCCCCCCAGCGGATAGAACGGCAGCTCTCCATCTACGAGAGCAGCAGCCCCTCCTATATTCTCATGGCTTCCATTGACCGGTGCGTTTCGTTTCTGCGGCAGCAGGGCGGTTCCGCTTTCGCTGTCTACCGGCAAAGGCTGGCCGGCTTCCGGCAGGCGGCAGCCAGTCTGAGCAGGCTGCGCCTTCTGGGGCAGGAGGCTGTGGGGGAGAAGGGCGTGTTTGCCCTGGATCCCTCCAAAATCGTGATTTCCACTCGCTTTGCCGGTATGACAGGCCCGGAGCTGGCCGCTTCCCTGCGGGAAAAGGACAGCATTGAGCTGGAAATGGCCGCCCGGGACTACGCCATCGCCATGACCAGCCTGTGCGACTCAGAGGAAAATTTTCACCGTTTGGCTCAGGCGCTTCTCCGGGCAGACCGGGAAGCGCCGCCCCGGCCGCCTGCCGAAGAGCCGGAGCCGCCCCGCCTGCCCCGCCGGGCCATGACTCTCCGCGCCGCCGAGGAAGCCCCAGGCCGCCTGCTTCCTTTGGCGCAGACAGCAGGCCGGATCAGCCGTGAGGCCGTGTTTGCCTACCCGCCGGGAATCCCCCTCATTGTCCCGGGGGAATACGTGGAGGAAGAGTTCCCGGCCCTGCTCCGCTCCTATCAGCGGGCAGGGGTGTCGCTGAAGAATTCCCGCCGCGCCCCTGTGGATTTTCTGGATACTGTGGCGGAGTAACCCTCAAATCTGCTTGTGCACAATGGTGTATTCATCCCCCATGCGGAAATAGGGGCAGTCCCTGGTGTTGTAGGTCATAAAGCGGTACAGTTCGTCCTCGTCCAGGTCAATGACGCACATTTTTCCGCCTGTTTCCGGGTCGTCTGCATAGTTGACGCAGTATTCGCAGTTGGAGCTCACAGCGCATTCTCCTTTCCTTTTATTGCGGTTCTGGGCTTTTATTATACTACAAAACAGCAGCCCCGCAAAGCGGACAGCTTGCTTTTTTCCCGCCGCTTCGGTACAATAAAGACAGCAAAGGCGCAGGGATGGAAAAGGAGGATTTTGCCATGAAGGTATTGATCACCGGCTTCGAGCCCTTCGGCGGCGAGACCGTCAACCCTTCCTGGGAGGCGGTGAAGCTTCTGCCCCGGCAGGTGGCGGGGGCGGAGCTTGTCAGGCTGCGGCTTCCCACAGCGGCCCGCGCTTCCCTGGAAGCGCTTCACCGGGCCATGCGGGAGGAAGCCCCGGACATTGTGATGGCCGTGGGGCAGGCGGGGGGCCGGTTCGGCGTAACGCCGGAGCGCGTGGCTCTGAATCTGGATGACTTCAGTATTCCCGACAATGCGGGAGATCAGCCCATCGATACGCCTATTTTTGCGGACGGCGCTCCCGCTTATTTTTCCAACCTTCCCGTGAAGGCCATGGTGCAGGCCATAAGAGAGGCCGGGTACCCGGCTTCCCTTTCCCATTCGGCGGGCACCTATGTGTGCAACCATGTGATGTACGGAATTCTATATTATATGGATAAGGAATTTCCCAGCATGCGGGGCGGTTTTCTCCATGTGCCCTTTTCCACCGCTCAGGCAGCGGGGCGGCAGAACGCCCCCTCCATGTCCCTGCCCGACATAGCGTCGGCGCTGGAGGCCGCAGTGAAGGCCGCCGTCCTCTGTCAAACAGACCTCCGGCAGGCCGGCGGAAGCATCCACTGACGCCGTTTTGCGCCCTGCCCGGCGGGCCGCGCAAAAAGCGCGGAAAATTTGTAAAAAACAGTCTTGACAGAAAAGAAAAAGTATGGTATTCTTTTAAAGCTGTCAAATGACAGAGAAAAGAATACGCGAGAGTGGCGGAATTGGCAGACGCGCTAGATTCAGGTTCTAGTGAAGGCAACTTCATGGGGGTTCAAGTCCCCCCCCTCGCACCAGTCGAGAGCCTCGGCGCGCATGTCGCGTTCGAGGCTTTTGCGTTATTATACCCTTTTACTGGCGTTTATGGGGTGTGTTTTCTTTGCGACGTAACCTTAGCGGTAGCTGCCGTGTTAAAGAAGCGAGCCTCACATTTGTGGCGTGTTTTTCCCATTTTGCGAATCCTGGCGCAAAGGGTTGAAAGATGCCGGTATTTACGATATAATAAAGCTGTCTTTTATAAATTCTTGCCCTTTTCTGCGGGGCTGCATAGAAAAGCAGGAAGAATCGGCGCCCGCCTTTGCCTGTGCGCGGGCGGCGCGCCTTGGCAGGGAGGGGCCGGGGGTTCCCCGGTTCTGGACATGCCTGAACGCAAAACGTCCGCCGGCCGGTTGGAAACAAGGGCCGGTGTTTTTATTTTGGATGGGAGTTGAAGCTTTTTGAATCAGCGCAGAAAAAAGAAGGTGCAGGCCGTGGCGGCGGCCCTGTGCGCAGCCGCTGTATTTTTTACCTCTTCCGCCCTTGGGCGGCCGCCTGTTTCCGCCGCTTCCTCCGCTGTGACCACGGTGTATTTGAACCTGCGGGACAAGGCCGGAACAGACGGGGCCGTGCTGGCGACCCTTCCCTCCGGCGAAACCCTGACGGTGCTGGATGATTCCAACCAGGCATGGGTGAAGGTCCGCACTTCTTCCGGGCTGGAAGGCTGGTGCAGCCGGGAATACCTGTCCCTTTCCGGTTCCTCCTCCGGGGCGGCTTCCTCTTCCGCCCCTGTTTCCTCCGGCCAAAAAGCGACAGCCACGGTTTACCTGAACCTGAGAAGCGGGGCGGGGACAAGCTATCCGGTGCTGGCCACCTTGTCCCAGGGAACCTCCCTGACTGTGCTCAGCACGTCGGGGGAGTGGGCCAGGGTGCGCACCTCCTCGGGGGTGGAGGGATATTGTTCCCTGGAATATCTGCAGCTGGAATCCTCATCCTCCTCCAGCGCCTCCTCTTCCGGCGGAAGCTCCTCCGCCGGCGGGGTTACGGTCACAGTGGCTACCACCAACGCGAATCTGAAGCTTCGCACCGGCCCGGGCGTCACGTATTCCGCCATTGTCACCATGCCCCAGGGAACCAGGCTGACGGTTCTGGACAATTCCAACAGCGGCTGGGCACAGGTGCGCATGGCCGACGGCAGAACAGGCTGGAGCAGCAAGGAATATCTTGATTTTTCCACCGAGACGGCCCCGCCTTCATCTTCCTCATCCTCCGCTTCCTCTTCTTCCCCCGGAACGCCGCTGGAGCCTTCGCCGCCCTCCTCAGGTTCTTCCACCACGGCGGTGACTACGGCCAATTTGAAGCTTCGCACCGGCCCGGGGACTTCCTACGACATGATCCTCATCCTGGCCAACGGGGTGAAGGTGGACGTGACCGACAACAGCAACCCCGGCTGGGCCAAGGTGCGCACTGCCTCCGGCAAGGAGGGCTGGTGCAGCAAGGACTACCTGCGCATCACCACCACCGGCGGGGGAACCTCCGAACCGGAGGATCCTCCCGTCTCCTCCGGCAGCGCATCCTCCAGCACCAGCACCAGCTCCGGCTCCAGCTCCTCCGGCAGTTCTGACCATACCATTGTGGGCGCGGTGGTGAATGCGGACGCCCTGCGCCTGCGGGAGGAAAAGAGTACCTCCAGCCGGATTTTGGCCACCCTTCCCAAAGGGACGCAGGTTTCCGTACTGGACGCCTCCGATTCGGAGTGGATCCAGGTGAAAACCTCCAGCGGGCTGACCGGCTATATGAGCGCCCAGTATCTGACGCTCCGATATGCGGACGATCCCCCGGAAACGCTCCCCTCAGGGGATATCACCCTTTCTCATTCCACGGGGACTGTCCCGCAGGGAAAAACCTTTTACCTGAAGGCTTCCGGCGTTTCCACCGTGAACTGGTCCAGCAGCAACCCGGCGGTGGCTTCTGTGACAAACGGGTTTGTGGAAGCCCTCAGCCCCGGCACGGCGGTAATCACCGCCTCTTACGGCAATTCCTCCGCTTCCTGCACGGTGACGGTGACGGCTGCCGAGGCGGTTCGCACCGCCTATACCTCCCCCAACATTGCCTCCATCGGCGAGAGCGTCAGCCTGGTGGCAGTGACCGATGAGGACTGCGACGGCGTTCGCTTTTATGTGGAGCAGGCCGACGGCTCGACCCAAACCGTCAACGCCGCCTCCTGTGTGGTGGAAACGGTGAGCGCCTCTGGAAAGACCTACGCCACGAAAAAGTGGACGGCTTACACTACCTTCTCAGGCGCAGGCAGCTACACGGTGCGGGCGGTTTCCTCCCGAAACGGCGCCTGGAGCACCCAAAGCTATGAGACAAGCGCTTATGTGGTGGCGTCGCAGGATTACCGGGCCACATCGTCGGAGGAGCGGCGCGCCAGCGATTCCATCATCCAGATGATCGCCAATTGGGAGGGCTACGCCTCCAGCGTATACGCGGATTCCCTCACCTCCAGCGGGGTGCCCACCATTGGCTACGGCTACACCTTCAGCGCAGGCGCCACCTTTTATAATCATATCTCCCAAACCGAGGCCTGGTCGCTGCTGGTGAACCGGATCAACACCGGCTCCTACACCACAGAGGTAAACAAATTCATCAAAAACAACAATCTTCTCATGAATCAGAACCAGGCGGACTGCCTCATCAGCTTCGGCTACAACGTGGGCGCAGGCTATTGGAACAGCACGGCTGTCATGGATGTGCGCACCATTATGCTGAACGCTGTGGTCCCGCCGGAGATCCCGTCCGGGGGGCTGGGCGCTCAGATTACCAAGAAGGCCGGCCTGTACCAGACGGCAAGCAGGGACTCTTCCCAGCTTACCGAGCTTGCCAGCGGAACCGCCGTTACCGTGCTGGAATGCGAGTTCAGCAACATTCAGGACGGCTGGTACCGGGTGCGAACCTCCTCCGGGCAGGAGGGCTGGGTGAATTCCGGCTATGCCCGCTTTGACAACCAGGCCGGGCTGGTGAACGACCTGAATTACACCAACGCCTACGCCTTCGGCTCTGACCTGATCCGCTGGAACATGGCGGGCGGCAAGCCCTATGCCGGGCTGTTCTACCGCAGGCTGGGCGAAGCCAACGTGTACAACTACAACGACTATACCGGGGCGCGTTACAATAAATACGGCTACAAATATCCCTCCGCCTTCCAGGGCTACGCATAAGAATACCGGCAGAGGACGGCCGGAACACAGTTTTATTTGATCTTCCCTCCGTTCTGTATTATAATAGGGAGGAACCGTTTTTGCAGTATTCTAAAAGGCGGGCGTTCCGAAAGGAAAGCCCGGCCGCTTTATGGAGGTGAATGAGGGATGCAGTATGTATATACCACAAAGGGCACCTGCTCCCGTCAAATTATAGTTGAGCTGGAGGACGGCGTGGTGCAGTCGGTCCAGTTTGTGGGCGGCTGCAACGGCAACACCAAGGGGATTTCCTCCCTGGTGGCCGGCATGAAGGCTGAGGACGTGATCCGCCGCTGCCAGGGGATCACCTGCGGTCTGAAGCCTACCTCCTGCCCGGATCAGCTTGCCCGGGCCCTGCAGGAAGCCGTGGCGGCTCAGGGCGCGTAAAAAGGGCCGCAGGAGAGGCGGCGCCTGCTCCTGCTTGTGAGCGGCGTTTCCGCAAGAACAAAACAGGGACTGCTGCAAAACGACCGTTCCGCAGCAGTCCCTGTTTCTGTTGGGGTGTCATCTCCCGCAGGCGGCGGGCCTGCGCGGCCCTTTACCAGGGCTCGGCGCGGCCGGCCTTCAGCAGCTGCAAGAGCAGTCGTTGCTGCAGCCGCAGTTGCAGCCACAGTTGCTGCCGCAGTTGTTGCTGTTGCAGTTGCAGTTACAGCCGCAGTTGCAGCCGCACCCACAGCCGCTGCCGCTGCCGCTTCCGCAGCCGCACAGGAGCAGGATGATGATAAGGATGATGATCCAGGACCCGCCGCAGTTGCCTAAAAAGTTGTTGTACATAACGTTGACCTCCTTGGTTGTTTGGTATGGTATATAGTATTTCGGGAAGCAAAAATGTGTGACTTCTTTTTTCTCCGCTTCCCCGCCCCGTTTCTAAAATATGCGGGCGGCGGGGCGGATGCTTCCCTCTCAGGAATAGGAGGCCGCGCGGATCCGTAGAATTGAGAGAAGGCCGCCCTGGCCCGGGCGGCGGAAAAGCCATGAAGGAGGAAATACGTCATGCTATGTCAGGCTTGCGGGAAGCATCCCGCGGTTACTCATGTAAAAACCATTACCAACGGCGAACTGGCAGAGTTTTCTCTCTGCGCGGAATGCGCCCGCCGCATGGGCTATGGGAACCTGTTTGCCGAGCTGGGGCGCAGCCTGGGCTTTTTGGGCTTTGCCCCGGGCCTGGAAGAGGAACGGTGCCGGTGCGGCGCCGCCTGGGAGGACATTGTGCGCAGCGGCCATGTGGGCTGCCCGGAATGCTACCACACCTTTTACGACAGGCTGCTGCCGGTGATTCAGCGCATTCATGGCAGCGTGCGGCACAGGGGAAAAACGCCGGGAGGAAACCTGCCCCAAGCGGCGGAGCCCGCGCAAAAGGGGCTGCTGCTGGTAAAGCGGCAGCAGCTGAAGGAAGCGATTGACGCGGAAAATTTTGAGGACGCGGCGGCCCTTCGGGATGAAATTCGCGCATTGGAGGCTGGTAAGGATGAGTGAAGGCAAGAAGTGGTATGAGTATGCCGGCGACGATTCCGACGTCATTGTAAACACAAGGGTAAATGTGGCCCGCAACCTGGCCGGGACGCCCTTTGCGCACCGGATGAAGGCGGCAGACCGGAAGGCGGTGCTGTCCGCCGTGCTGGAGGCGGCGGGGGACCGGCGGCTTTCCATTGCGGGGCAGCTGCGCTGCAGCCTGATGGAAGAGCTTACCAAAACCGAGGCCGTGGCTTTGGCGGAACGGGGGGTTGCCTCGCCTGAGTTTATCGCCAAGCGGGAGGGCCGCGCCCTGCTGTGCAGCGGTGACGAAAGCCTGTCCGTCGCGGTGAACGGGGGCGAGCACCTGCTCATTTCAGCCATGCGCCCCGGTTTGGATCTGGACGGGGCCAGCAATGCGGCAGACCACATGGAGAGCATTCTGAGCCGTGTGCTGGAATTTGCCTTTGACCCGGAATTCGGCTACCTGACGGAGGATCCCGCCAACCTGGGCACCGGCATGCACGCGGAAATGACCCTTCACCTGCCGGCCCTGTCCCGCAGCGGGGCTTTGGGGCGTGTGGCCGCGGGCCTTTCCCAACTGGGGCTCCGCCTGCGGGAGGGCGTGGGCGCCGAGGCCGGGGCAGAGCTGTACCGGCTTTCCAACCGGGTGACGCTGGGCATTTCCGAGCAAGAGGCCGTCTTTAACCTGAAGAGCATGTCCCTGCAGGTGGTTCTGCAGGAACGGGCCGCCCGAAAATCCCTGTGCGGAACCATCGAATGCCAGGACCAGATCTTTCGGGCCTATGGAATTTTGAAAAATGCCCGCCTGCTGCCCCTGAATGAGTTTATGCAGGCGTTTTCCAATTTGCGGCTGGGGGTGGCCCAGCAAATGTTTCGGGAAGGGCCGTCTATGGATGTGATGGCGCCCATGATGGCGGCGGCGCAGCCCGCTAACCTGATGCTGCGGGCAGGCCGGGCGCTTTCCAAGGCGGAGCAGAACGCTTTCCGCGGGAAGCTTGTCCGCGCTGCGCTGGAAGGTCAGGAAAGAAAGGGGGAGTAACGGATGCTGCAGAAGAATCAAAAAACAGAATTGGCGGCGGCGCTTTTTTCCGCCCTTGGGGCGGAGGTTCCTCACCAGCCGGAACTGGAAAAGGAGGCTCAGGCCCTGCTGGAGCGCTGCGGCAGCAGAAGCGGGGCGCTGAAAAAGGTGCTGGAACTCTGCGATCCGGCTCAGACGCCCCAGGCGCTTTACCTGTCTGCCAAGGCGTGCGCCTGGCTGGGAAGCGGTTGGCGGGAGAAAAACGTGGAATTTGCCGCCGGGTACCTGCAGGGGCCGCCCTGGGCGAAACTTCCTGCCGGGTCTTCGCTGGAAAACGGGATCCGCACGAATAAGACGGCGGCCGTCCGCGCGGATCTCCTGCGTGACATGGCCCAGGCAGAGCTGGTCTTGGGCCGCCTTTCCGACGCCCATTCCCACTATATGGAAGCCTGCAGGCTTGAGCCCTACAACGCCATGAACTTCATTAAGGCGGCAGAGGTGGTGGAGCGCCGTTCCGGCCGGGAGGAGGCTCTCCGCTTTCTGCGGGGGCAGCGGAAAAGCGGCTGGTACGCCCCGGTCAAATACAGGGACGCCGCAGGGCGGCCCTGCACCAACGATCTTTTCCGGGAACTGTTGAACGCCCACATCTTAAAATGGGAACAGAAATCCGGCGGCGAAGACGAGGTACCGTAAAAAATGGTAGAACGCCTGGACTGTTTTGACAGAAACAGGTACAAAAAGAACTCTATGGGAATGGCGGAAGCCATTTGCATAGAGTTCTTTTTTTGGAAAATACAAGTTATTCCTGAAACAATTTAAATATGGAGCGAATGTTAAAGTTTTCGACCACCTTTTTCAAAAGGTGGCAGGGTTTGGGGCAGCGCCCCAACGCATCCTTTTCTTCCCAAAGCTCAGGAGGGGGAGAGGAAACAGTCCGGGGGACTGTTTCCTCGTGGGGGCACCCTAGCGAGGGGTGCCCCCGTACCGTGGTGAAACTTGGCCGCGGAACTACACCCCTCCAGCCGCCCTGCTAAAAATTGCCCTTTTTATTCGCTCCGCTTTTTCTGTTATGCACTTGATTATAATTTCATCTAGTTTTTACTTTGCCGCTCGCCGCGGCGGGCCATACTTTCTTGCGAAAAGAAAGTATGCAAAGATTCGCGGGGGCCCCGGCCCCTCGACCCCGGGGCTGTCCTGCCTTTCCCTCGCCGCTCACTTTTCCCTCAGCGCTTGGCCGGCTTG
>DVMK01000034.1 GCA_018715025.1 Candidatus Caccousia avistercoris | reverse complement strand
CGGGGAACACCACGGCCCAGGTGTTCTGGCTGAAAAACCGAAGGCCGGACCGGTGGAGGGACAAGCCGGCCCCGGCGGAAGCAGAGGAGGACGACGGCCTGTTCCAGGCCCTGGCAGAGGCGGTGGAGCGTGAGGTTTGAGAAGATTTCCCCCAAGCAGCTGGAAATTTTCAAATTCGCCCACGAGCCCTACACGGCCCTCATCTGCGACGGGGCGGTGCGCAGCGGAAAAACCATTATGATGGCGGCGGCCTTTCTGGAATGGGCCATGCATGGGTTTTCCGGGGCGGCCTTCGCCCTGTGCGGAAAAACGGTGCGCTCTGCCGAGCGGAATCTGGTGCAGCCCCTGCTGGCCCTGGGCAGCCTGGCCCGCAAGTACCGGCTGCGGTACTCCCGCTCTCTGGCGCTGCTCACGGGGGAATACCAGGGGCGGACAAACTCCTTCTACGTGTTCGGCGGCCGGGATGAATCCAGCTATATGCTGATCCAGGGCATGACCCTGGCGGGGGCCCTGCTGGACGAGACGGCCCTCATGCCCCGCTCCTTTGTGGAACAGACGGTGACCCGAACCCTGAGCGTGGACAGCGCCAAGCTGTGGTTCAACTGCAACCCGGCCTCCCCCGCCCACTGGTTTTACCGGGAGTGGATCTGCCGCGCCGGGGAACGGAACGCCAAGCGGCTGCATTTTTTGATGGAGGACAACCCCGGCCTGAGCCCCAGGGCCATAGAGCGGGCCAGGGCCAGCTTTTCCGGGGTGTTTTACGACCGGTACATCCTGGGGAAATGGGCGGCGGCAGAAGGGCTGGTGTACCCCCGGGCCGCAGAGGGAGAGGGCGTTGTGCCCAGCCTGCCCAGGGAGTACACCCGGTTCTGCGCCAGCGTGGATTACGGTACCCTGAACCCCTGCTCCATGGGCCTGTGGGGGTACTGCGGCGGCGTGTGGTACCGCTTTGCGGAGTATTACCACAGCGGGCGGGACACCCATGTGCAGCTCACCGACGAGGAATACTGCGACCGCCTGGAACAGCTGGCGGCGGGCCGCCCGCTGGAGGCGGTGGTGGTGGACCCCTCGGCCTCCAGCTTTATCGCCGCCCTGCGCAGGCGGGGGCGGTACCCGGTGCGCCCGGCGGACAACAGCGTGCTGGCAGGGATTCGGGACACGGCGGCCGCCCTGCGGGAGGGGCGCATCGCCGTGTGCGACTGCTGCCAGGGGGCCCTGCGGGAGTTCGCCCTGTACCAGTGGGACGCCGGCAGCCAGGAGGATCGGCCGGTGAAGGAAAACGACCACGCCATGGATGAAATCCGCTATTTTGTACGGACCATCCTGCGGGGGGAGGTGTTCAGTTTTGCGTAACCGGCCTTTGGCGCAGCCAAAGAGGGAAGGAGGCGGAAGCATGGGAAAATGGTTCCAGTGGGGCGGGCCGGCGGCGGGGCTGTTCGGCAGCGGGCGGCCTCCGTCGGCCGGGGCGCCGCCCCTGGGCAGCCTGGAATTCCTGGCGCGGGAGTGGCTGGCCTGGGAATCCTCCCCACGGCGGCGGGAGCAGCTGCTGGGGGAGCTTTACTACCGGGGGGAACAGAAGATTCTCAGCCGGAAGCGGACGGTGATAGGCCCGGAGGGGATGCCGGTGGAGGTGGCAAACCTGCCCAACGCGCGCCTGACCGACAACCAGTACGCCCGCATGCTGGACCAGAAGCTGGACTACCTGCTGGGCAGGCCGCCCGCCCTGGAAACGGAGGACAACGCCTATCGGCAGGCCCTGCAGGCAATGCTGGGGCCCGGCTTCTTCCGCACCCTGCGGGCCCTGGGCCACGATGCCCTGGCCGGGGGCTGCGGCTGGCTGGCCCCCTGGTGGGGGGAGGACGGCCTGCGCCTGCGCCGCTTCGCCCCCTGGGAGGTGCTCCCCTTCTGGGAGGACGGGGACCACACCCGCCTGGAGGCCGCCCTGCGGGTGTACCGGCGGGAGGAATACGGGGCCCGGGGCAGAGAGACGGGCCAGTACGCCGAGCTTTACACGCCCCAGGGGGTGTACCGCTTCCGGCGGGAGGGCGGCCGGCTGGTAAAGGACGCGCCCTTCCGCGCGCCGTACCTGTGGGCAGGGGCAGGCGGAAGCAGGAAGCCGCTGGCCTGGGGCAGGCTGCCCCTCATCCCCTGGAAAAGCGGGCCGGAGGAGCTGCCCCTGCTGAACCGGGTGAAATCCCTTCAGGACGCCGTCAACCTGATCCTCTCCAGCTTTGTAAACGGCATGCAGGAGGATCCCCGCAACACCATTCTGGTGCTGGTAAACTACGACGGCCAGAACCTGGGGGAATTCCGCCGGAACCTGGCGGCCTACGGGGCGGTGAAGGTGCGCAGCGACGCAGGCGCGCCCGGCGGCGACGTGCGCACCCTTTCCCTGGAGGTGAACGGGGAAAATTACAGGGCGGTGCTGGAGCTGCTGAAGCGGGCCCTGGTGGAGAACGCCAGGGGCTACGACGCCCGCGACCTGCGGGCCGCCGGAACCCCCAACGAGATGAACCTGCGCTCGGTGTTCAGCGACATGGACCTGGACGCCAACCGGATGGAGGCGGAGTTCCAGGCCTCGTTCCAGGAGCTGCTTTACTTTTTTAACCTGGCCCTGAAGGCGGCGGGCCGGGGAGATTTCACCGGCCGGCAGGCAGAGCTCATCTTCAACCGGGACACCATTGTGAACGAGTCCCAGGTGATTCAGGATGTGAAAAATTCCCAGGGGCTTCTCTCGCAGGAAACCCTCGTGGCCCAGCACCCCTGGGTGAAGGACGTTTCCGCAGAGCTGGCCCGCCTGGCGGATTCCGGACGGTGAACGGCGGATGCGGGGGGGATCTCCCGCTTGGCTATTATTTTTGTATGAAAGGAGAAGGCTTATGACGGAGGAATTTCTGCAGGGGCTGGGCCTGGCGCCGGAAACGGCCGCCCAGGTGCTGGGCGAGCATACCCGCGTGCTGGAGGAGGCCAGGGCCCGGGGGGAACAGGCCCTGCGCCGGGAGCAGGCGGAGGGGGCGGCCAGGCTGGCGCTGGCCCAGGCGGGGGCCAGGAACGTAAAGGCGGCCCGGGCCCTGCTGGCCTTTGACCCGGAGACGGCCCAGCCGGCGGAGGACGGCGCCTACCCGGGGCTGGAGGAGCAGGTTGCGGCCCTGAAGGCCGGGGAAGCCACCGCCTTCCTGTTTGCAGGGCGTGAGGAGCCCAGGCTTTCCGGCTTCCGGCCTGCAGAGGGCATGGCCCTGGGCGAGGAGGGGGGCGCGGCCCTCACCCTGGCAGAGGCCGTTGCGCAGAGCATGAACATGGAATCTGACTGAGAAGAGAAAGGACGATGCACATGGCGGTAACACTGGAACAGGCAAAGAAAAATACCCAGGACAAGCTTTCTCCCCTGGTCATCGACGAGTTTCGAAAATCCAGCTTCCTGCTGGATCACATCCCCTTTGACGACTGCGTGGCCCACCGGGGCGGCGGGGCCACCATGACCTACAGCTACACCAGGGTGGTGACCCAGCCCACCGCGGCCTTCCGGGAAATCAACAAGGAATACACCCCCCAGGAGGCGGCCAAGGAGCGGTATTCGGTAGATCTGAAAATTTTCGGCGGATCCTTCCAGGTGGACCGGGTGATTGCGGACATGGGCGGCGCGGCCAACGAGGTGAGCTTCCAGATGGCCCAGAAGGTGAAGGCGGCCGCGGCCCTGTTCACCGACACGGTGATTAACGGCGACAGCACTGCGGACAGCAAGGCCTTTGACGGGCTGGAAAAGGCCCTGAAGGGCTCTACCACGGAATTTGTCCCGACGGCGGTCATTGACCTTTCCACCTCAGAGGCGCTGGACCAGAATTATATGGCTTTTCTGGACGCCCTGGACGAATTCCTCATGGGCCTGGACGGCGCGCCGGACTTCATTGGCGGCAACACCAAGCTCATCGCCAAAATCCGGGCCTGCGCCCGCCGTGCGGGCATGTACCAGACAGCCCGGAATGAGTTCGGCCAGCAGGTGGAAAGCTACGGCGCGGTGCCTCTGGTGGATCTGGGGGCCAAGCCCGGCACCAACGACCCCATCGTGCCCATCCTTACCGGCTCGGAGGAGGGGCAGACGGGCAACGGAGGCTGCACCTCCCTCTATGCGGTGCGTTTCGGCCTGGACGGCTTCCACGCGGTCAGCCCCTCGGGGGTGCTGCCGGTGCGCCAGTGGCTGCCGGACTACCGCACCTCGGGCGCGGTGAAAACCGGCGAGGTGGAGATGGTGGCCGCCGTGGCGTTAAAGGCCACCCGCGCCGCAGGCGTAATGCGGAAGATCAAGGTGAAGGGATGAGGGAAGAGGAGCTGGCGGCCAGGGCCGCAGAGTACGTGAGGGCGGCCGGCGGGCAGGCGTGGGAGGAGGCCCTTCTCACCGCCGCCCGCCGCGCCCTGTGGGAGGTAAAGAACGCCTGCGCCCTGCCGCAGCTGCCGGAGGGCCTTTGGGAGGAAGCGGCCGCCCTGGCCGCCGGGCTCTGCCTGCAGGCGGCTTCCCCCGCCGGGGAGGCCGCCCCCCTTTCGGTGCGGGAGGGGGACACCCAGGTGCAGTTTTCCGGGGAGGATCTGCCCGGCCCCAAAAGAGCCGCCCTGGCGGCGGAGCTGTGCGCCGGGGCCAGGCGCGCCTTTGCCCGGTACAGGAGGTTGGTGTGGTGAGCCTGCGAAGCGCGCTGGAAAGCTTGTACGACTGTACGGCCCGGGTCGAGACGGCCGTTCCCTTTCAGGAGGGGGCGGCCACCCGCTTCCGGCTGGAGACAACCATTGCCGCGGCGCCCTGCCGCCTTTCCTTTTCCGGGGCCAGCAGGCAGTCCTTTTCGGGCCTGCAGGCGGCGGGCCGGGCGTCCCCCCGCTCGGAAGCCCCCCAGAGCGTGAAGCTGTTCCTGGCCCCGGAATGGCAGGTGCCCGCCGGGTCGAAAATTACGGTGACGGGCCGGGGCGGGGAGCGCGTGTACTGCCGCAGCGGGGAAGCGGCGGTGTACGGTTCCCACCAGGAAATTCCCCTGGCCCTTTGGAAGGAGCTGGCGTAGCATGGCGGAAGAACTGCTGCGGGCTATGGCCCAGGCGGTGGGGGCCGCCCTTGGGGAGGGCACGGCGGTGTACCTGGATGCGGTGCCCCAGGGGGCCGCGGCCCCCTGCGTCTTTCTGCAGATCCTTCATGAGGAGCGGATCCCCTTCCCCAACGGGCGGCAGCAGGCCCTGCTTCGGGCAGAAGCCCTGTACCTGCCCGCCCCGGCCCAGAGGGAGGACCGCCCGGCCCTGCTGGCCGCGCTGGACAGGCTGGAAGCGGCGCTGGAGTCCTTCCCCCTGCCCGGCGGCTGGGCCCGGGCCCGCTCCCTGCAGGGGGAGCTGCGGCAGGAGGGGGCGGCGGCCCTGGCGGAATACGCCCTGTTCCGCCGCCGGGAGAAGGCGGGCGAGCCCATGGAGGAGGCCCGGGTTTCCCTGGCTTTGCGGGAAGAAGAAAATCATGAGAGCTTGTGACGAGGAGGAATCGCAATGGCATTTGGCGGAGGAAGCTATACCCTGACCAACAAGGCGCTGCCGGGGGCGTACATCAATTTTGTCAGCGCGGCCCGGGCTTCGGCCGCCCTGGGGGAGCGGGGCACGGCGGCGGCCCTGCTTCCCCTGGACTGGGGGCCGGAGGGCGTGGTGACAGAACTGGCGGCAGACGCGTTCGCCGCGGACTCCATGGCCCTGTTCGGCCGGGATTCCCAGGCCCCGGAGCTGCGGCCGGTGCGGGAAATTTTCCGCACGGCCCAAAAGCTTTTGTTCTACCGCCCGGCCGGCGGGGAGAAAGCGGAAAACACCCTGGCGCAGGCCCGCTGCGGCGGCGCCGGGGGAAACCGGCTCTCTGTGGCCGTCGCCCAGGAGGGGGAAGCCTTCCGGGTGGCCACCCTGCTGGACGGGGCTTCGGTGGATGTGCAGGAGGCTGCCAGCATGGCAGACCTGCAAGACAACCCTTATGTGGTGTGGAAGCGGGAGGTCTCCCTGGCGGCCACAGCGGGGGAACCCCTGGCCGGCGGCGCGGACAAGACGCCGGAGGCCGCCGACTACAGCGCCTTTCTGCAGGCGGTGGAGCCCTACGCCTTTCAGGCGCTGGCCTGCGCCAGCACAGACAGCGAGGTGAACCGCCTGTTCTGCGACTTTACCCGCCGCATGCGCGAGGACTGCGGCGTGAAGTTCCAGACGGTGCTGTACCGCACCGCCGCGGACTACGAGGGGATTATCAGCGTGGAGAACAGCGCCGCGGAGGACGCCCCCGCCCTGGTGTACTGGGCGGCCGGGGCCGCCGCCGGGTGCCCGGTGAACGGCAGCAATTCCAACCGGGTGTACGACGGCGAGTACACGGTGCAGGCCGGGCTTTCCCAGTCTGAGCTGGAGGCAGGCCTGAAGGAGGGGAAATTCCTGTTCCACCAGGTGGGCGCGCAAATCCGCGTGCTCTCTGACATCAATACCCTCGTCTCCTTCACGGCGGAAAAGTCAGAGGATTTCGCCATGAACCAGACGGTGCGGGTGCTGGATCAGATTGCCAACGACGTCGCCTCCCTGTTCTGCACCCGGTACCTGGGGGTGATCCCCAACGACGCGGCCGGCAGGCTGAGCCTGTGGAACGACATTGTAAAGCACCACCAGGAGCTGGAGCGGGCCAGGGCCATCGAGTCCTTTTCCCCCCAGGGGGTGCAGGTACAGGCCGGGCCTACCAAGCGCTCGGTGGTGGTGACGGATCAAATCACCCCGGTATGCGCCATGGAACAGCTTTACATGACCGTTACCGTGGCCTGAGGAAAAGGAGGGAACGCCTGTGACAACCATGAACGCCAAGGACACGATTTCCGCCGCGCTGGCGGAGTGCTACGTGACCATAGAGGGGAAGCGCTACCAGCTGATGCAGGCCATTCGGCTGGAAGCGAAATTCCAGCGGGAAAAGGCCCAGATTCCCATTCTGGGCAGGCCGGGGCGGGGGAACAAGACTACCGGCTGGCGGGGCCGCGGCACCGCCAGGTTCCACTACAATTCCTCCCTGTTCCGGGAACTGATGTACCGGTACAAAAGCACCGGGGAGGACGTGTATTTCGACATTCAGGTGACAAACGACGACCCCACCTCCTCTGCCGGCCGGCAGACCATTATTCTGAAGGACTGCAACATCGACGGGGGCGTGCTGGCCAAATTTGACGCCGGGGCCGACTACCTGGACGAGGATTTGGAGTTCACCTTTGAGGACTTTGAAATGCCGGAGGCCTTTGCGGAAATTGCCCCGTGACACAGCACAGGGAAGGGCTTGGCTTTCCGGGATGTTCCGCGGCAGCGGAGAAAGGATGAGGAGAGATGGGCCTGCGGGCTTTTTTGAACGAAACCCCCATTGGGGAGATCCGATGGAAATACGCCGCTTCCCCCCGGTTCCGAAACCAGGAGGGGAAGCCGGAGCAGTGGGAGCTGCGCTGCCTTACCGGCGCGGAGGACGAGGCCCTGCGCATGGCCTGCGTGCGGCGGGTGCCGGTGCCGGGGCGCAGGGGGATTTTCATGAGCGAAACCGACCCGGACCTGTACCTGGGGAAGCTGGCCGCCGCCTGCACCGTCTACCCGGACCTGCGCGACCGGGAGCTGCAGGACAGCTACCGGGTGATGGGCGAGGACGCGCTGCTGAAGGCGATGCTCACCGCCGGGGAATACGCCGCCTACCTGGAGAAGGCCCAGGAGATCTGCGGGTTCGGGCTGGAATCCCAGGAGGTGGACGAGGCAAAAAACTGATTCAGGGCGGCGACTGGGAGGCCGCCCTGGCTTACTACTGCCTGTACCAGTTCCACCTGCCCCCCTCCCGGCTGTTTTCCCTCAGCAGGCGGGAACGGGCCTTCCTGCTGGCCGCCGCCGAGGTGAGGGCCCAGCGGGAGAAGGAAAAGGAGGGGTGACATGAAAGCTGCGGCAGAAAACGGGCGAAACCGGGCGGCCCGGCGGCTGGCGCTGGCCCGCCCTGCCCTGGCTCGGGGCGCGGCGCTTTTCTTCCTGCGGCTGTGGGTTCCTGCCCGGCCCGCCGCCCTGAACACGCCCGCCGCTTTGGCAGCGGGAGCCGCGCCGCCTGCCGGGGGCGGCCTGCGGGCGGGAACCCCGGGGAAAGCGGAGGCCCGCCCAAGGGGGAACGCCGCCCCGGAGGACAGAGAGAACGTACTTCGGCTTTTGGTGGGAGAACCGGCTTCCGCAGCTTGGGGCCGTTCCCAGGCGAACCGGCCGAGAAGGGAGCCCCGCAGGGCCGGCGACCGGGAAACGGCGGGCAGCCCCCCGCTGCAGGGCCCTTCCCCGAGAACCGCCCCGGCGGCGTATGCCTGGGGCAGGGGGGCGCTGGCTCCCGCCCTTGGAGGGCGGGGGAGGAACGAACCGGGGCAGGGGACGACGGCATCCCTTCCCCGGCCTGCCGGGCAGGGGGGAAGGGGCCTTTGGCAGGCCCGCTTTCTCCCTGAGCTCCAGGCCGCCGCAGCCCAGGCGGCGAAAAGGGCCCCGCTTTCTCCGACTGCGGGGGCTTCCCGGCGGGCCGCCCCGGGGACAGGCCGTTCCGCCCTGCCCCGGGAAGCCTGGCGGGAGGAGCCTTTGGACGCTGGGGCCGCAGAACGGCTGCTGGAAGCGGCCTCGCTCCCCGCCGCAGGGGAAGCGGGGCGCCCCCGCCTGTACCTGGAACGGGAAGCCTCCCCCTCCGGCGGGCCGGGGGAGGAGGACGTGCTGGCGCTGTGGGCCCGCCGCTTTGCGGAAGGGCTGGCGGGCGCGCCGGAAGGAGTGTGGGACTGAGTGGCGTACCATGTGTATCTGGATGGGGAACAGCTTCCCGTAACCCCGGGCAGGCTGCGCCTCACCGCCAAAAGCCGGAACCTTACCCTGGACCTGCTGGAGGGCGGCGAGCTGAACCTTCCCAGGGCCCCCGGCCTGTGGGAGGCAGAGCTGCAGGCGCTGCTGCCCCAGCGCTGGTATCCCTTTGCGAACCGGGGCCGCAGGCCCATCGGGTATTACCTGGAAAAATGGGATCGGCTCAAGCGGGAAAAGCGTCATTTTCAATTCATTGTCAGCCGCATGGGGGAGGACGGCTCCCTCCGCTGGGGCACGGATTTGACCATGGTTCTGGAGGAGTACCAGATCCGGGAGGATGCGGAGGCCCTGGGGGACGACGTGCTGGTGAGCCTGCGCCTGCGGGAGTGGAGGCAGGGCGGCTGGAAGGCCGCGGGTACGGCCGCCGGGGGCGCGGGCTCCGGCGGCCAGCCGCCCCGGGATACCTCTACCGCGCCCCAGGCAACGGAATATACGGTGAAAAAGGGGGATTGCCTGTGGAACATTGCCAAGCAGTTTTTGGGGGACGGCTCCCGCTGGCGGGAGATTTATCAGCTCAATCAGGAAAAGATCGTCAACCCCAACCGGATCTATCCGGGGCAGGTGCTGGTCTTGCCCTGAGGGCCTGCCCATGAGCTGGGAACTGACGGCGGAGCAGCAGGGCCGCGCGTTTCTTCTGCCCGCCCTGGACGGGGTGCAGTGGGAAACGGAAACCGGCAGCGCGGGCAGGCTTTCCTTCTCTCTGGCGGCGGAGGGGCCCCTGCTGCGGGAGGGGGCGCGGATCCTGCTGCGGGAGGACGGCCGCGGGGTGTTCTGCGGCTACCTGTTCTCCCAGTCCTATGCGGGGCGGGGCGTGCTGCGGGGGGTGGCCTACGACCAGCTGCGCTACCTGAAAAACAGGGACACGTTGTCGTATCAGGGGCTGACGGCCTCGGCCCTGCTGCGCCGCCTGGCGGCGGAGCACCGGCTGGCCTGCGGCCAGGTGGAAGAGACGGGCTACCGCATTCCCCAGGGGACGGAGGAGGACACCCCCTGCCTGGACATGCTGTACAACGCGCTGGAGGAAACCAGGCGGGCCACCGGGCGGCGCTATGTGCTGTACGACAGCTTCGGCCTGCTGTGCCTCAGGCAGGAGGGCGCCCTGGCGCAGCCCCTTTTGCTGGACGGGGAGGCCGCGGAGGAATTCCTGTACGAATCCAGCCTGGAAGGGGCTTACAACCAGGTAAAGCTTCTGTACGAGGACGGGCGGAAGGGATGCCGCCAGGTGTTTTTGGCAAAGGACGAGGAAAAAATTCAGGAATGGGGGCTGCTGCAGTATTTCGCCAAAGAGCCGGAGCCGTTGGGCGCCCGGGAGAAGGCGGCGGCCCTGCTGGCCGCGCTGTGCCGCCGCCGGGAACGGCTGACGGTAAAAAACGCCCTGGGCAGCCCGGCGGTGCAGGCGGGAGCCTGCCTGCAGGTTTCCCTGCCCGGGCTGGGGGCGGCGGGGCTGTTCTCGGTGGAAAGCGCCCGCCATGTGTTCCGGGAAGGGAGCCATACCATGGATCTGACGCTGAAGGGGGTGGGCGGCAATGGGTGACAGCGCGGTAGAGCTGGTGAAGCGGGCGGCCCTGCAGGCGGTGCAGGCTCGAAAGCCCTTAGAGCTGCGCTTCGGCACGGTTTCCTCCGCCGCGCCCCTGGCGGTGCGGCTGGAGGGGAAGCTGACCCTGACGACGGACCGCCTGCTTTTGCCGAAGCGCCTGTCCGCCCTGCAGCCCGGGGACCAGGTGGCCCTGCTGCGGGTTCAGGGGGGCGGCGCCTTTTACATTTTGGATCAATTGGGGGGAGAAGGATGATTCCAACAAGCGGGGCCGGGCTGCCGGGGCCTGCGGCGGACGCGCCGCCCACCAAAACGCTGCGCCTTTGGAAGGAAGGGCGGGTGGGCGGCACGGTAGACGGACTGGACGCCCTGCGCCAGGCGGTGTTTCTGATCCTGCAGGTGGAGCGGTATGAAAACCTGATCCACAGCTGGAATTACGGGGTGGAGCTGGCAGACCTGTTCGGCCGGCCCATCCCCTTTGTTTTGCCGGAGCTGGAACGGCGCATCCGGGAGGCGCTGCTTCAGGACAGCCGCATCACCGGCGTGGAGGGGTTCGGCTTTGCCGTGCAGCGGGGCCGCGTGACCGCCTCTTTCACGGTGCAGACGGCGCTGGGGGACTTCCCGGCGGAAAAGGAGGTGGAGATTTCCCGTGTATGAGGGGATTACCTATGAAGGGCTTCTTCAATCCATGATGGAGGCGGCCCTGGCCGAGCACCCGGGCCTGGACACCCGGGAGGGCTCCGTCCTCTGGTACGGCCAGGCCCCCGCCGCGGCGGAGGCCCAAAACCTGTACCTGCAGCTGGACACGGTCCTGCGGGAAACCTTTGGGGACACGGCTTCCCGCCCGTACCTGATCCAGCGGGCCAGAGAGCGGGGCATGGAGCCCCGCCCCGCCACCCGGGCGGTGTTCCGGGGCGAGTTCACCCCCGCGGACGCAGCCCTGCCCCAGGGGGCCAGGTTCCGCCAGGGGGATTTTCTGTTCACGCTGGGGGAGCCCTTGGGGGAAGGGGCCTTCCGCCTGGTGTGCGAGACGGCCGGTTCCGCCGGGAACAGCGCCGCGGGGGCTTTGTCCCCGGTGGAATATGTGCCGGGCCTGACAGAGGCCAGGCTGGCCGGGCTGCTGGTGCCGGGGGAGGACGAGGAGGGCACGGAGGAATTCCGCAGCCGTTACCTGGAAAGCTTCCGGGCCCAGGCCTTCGGGGGCAACCGGGCCGACTACCAGGAAAAGACGGGGGCCTTGCCGGGCGTGGGCGGCGTGCGGGTGTACCGGGCCTGGAACGGCGGCCTTTCCCCGGAGGATTTTCTGCCCCCGGCAGAGTGGGAGGGCTGGCGGAGCGCCCTGCCGGAGGACACCCCCCAGCCGGTGCTGGACTGGCTGGACAAGACCGCCCTGGCCGCCGGGGAGGGCCTGCTCACCACCGGGGGCGCCGTGCGGCTGGTAATTCTGGACAGCACCTTCCGCCAGCCCTCGCAGGAGCTGGTGGCCCAGGTGCAGCAGGCGGTGGACCCGGACGGGGAGCACGGGGAGGGGGCAGGCTTCGCCCCCATGGGCCATTTCGTCACCGTGGCCGGGGTGCGGGAAATCCCGGTGGACGTGGAAGCCGGCCTGGTGTTTGAAGAGGGCTGGGGCTGGGACGAGTGCCGTTCCTACCTGGAGGAAGCGGTGGACGGCTGCCTGGAAGAGCTGCGCCGGGGGTGGGCCGGGGCCCAGGGCGGGCTTACGGTGCGCCGCAGCGTGGTGGAAAGCCGCCTGCTGGCCTGCCCCGGCGTGCTGGACGTAACCTTTGCCAGGCTGAACGGCGGGGAAGGCAATTTGCTGCTGGGGGAAGAGGAGATTCCGGTGAGGGGGGCGGTGTATGGATCGTAGCATGCTGGCGTACCTGCCCCCGGCGCTGCGCGGGTACCGGGAATTCCAGGCCATTGCCGCCGGGCAGCAGGCGCTGTTTTCCGCCCTGTGGCAGGAAGCGGACCAGGCGCTGGACAATCAATTTCTGGACACGGCGGGCCCCTGGGGCGTCGCCCGCTGGGAAGAGCTTTTGGGCATACAGCCCAAGGGAACGGAAACGCTGGAGGAACGGCGGTTCCGGGTAAAGGCCAGGGTGAGCGAGCAGCTGCCCTTCACCCTGGCGGTGCTGCGCAGGCAGCTGGAATCCCTGTGCGGCCCCGGCGCGGCGCAGGCGGAGCTGCAGGGGTACACGCTGCGGGTGCGGCTGGCCCTTTCCGCCGGTTCGCGCCTGCAGGAGGCCGCCGCGCTGCTGGAGCGCACAGCCCCCGCCCATCTGGTAATCGACCTGGATTTGAAGCGGAACCCTCACCGGCTTCTGGCCGGGCTGACCCACGGGGAACTGGCCGCCTACACCCAGGAAAATTTGAGAAACGAGGTGATTTCCCATGCCGAATCGGACGATCTATTATGATCTGCCCCTTCCGCTGCCGGAGGAATATTACGACCTGGCGGTGGTGAACGAGGTGACGGAAAAGACAGACGCCCAGCTGAAGGCCAACGCCGACGCGGTGGCCGCTTTGGCGGAGCAGGTGGCAGAGCTGGCGAAGCTGGAGGAGGTTTCTGCCGTGCTGGAAGAGCTTCAGGCTGCGGCGGCAGAGAACACTTCGCAGATTGCCACCCTGTGGGACGCGGTGTTTTCCGACATTACCGGCAACCCCTTCAGCGTGGCGTTCAGCTCTCTGGCGGGGGTGAAGGTGACGGGCGGCGTGTACAACAAGGCGCAGAAGCGCCTGGAATGCTGAGGTGAGCCATGGCGCAGGAACGAATTGGAAACAAGGCGGTGGGCAGCCTGGTGAAAATCAGGGAAGGGGACGCGCTGGCGGAATACCGGATCGTCCACCAGGGGAAGCCCTCCTCCCTTTACGACGCCAGCTGCGACGGCACCTGGCTGCTGCGGGAGGCGCTGCTGGAAAACCGCCAGTGGCACACCTCTGCGGTGAACAAATACGAATCCAGCGCAGTCCATTCCTTTTTAAACGGGGAATTCCTGAATACCATTCAGGCGGATATCCGTGCAAAAATCAAACAGATTAAGCTGCCTTACCGGAAAAACGGGGGGAACACCGGCTCGAACCAAAGCGGGGCCAACGGCCTTTCCTGCCGGGTGTTCCTGCCCTCCTCCTATGAGCTGGGCATCAAGGATCAATCCGGCGTGCCGGCGGACGGGGCCTGTCTCTCGTACTTTACGGGGCTTTCCAACAACAGCGAGACAAAGCGCACCGCCTACCTGGACGGTTTCCGGGCGGATTGGTGGACCCGCTCGCCGGATTCCAACACGGCGGACGACGTGCGGGTGATCCGATCCTCCGGGGCCACCTACTACTACATGGCCACCCTGCGCCTGGGCGTGCGCCCGGCCCTGGTGGTGCCCTCCTCCCTGTATGTGCTGGCGGACGGCTCTCTGTACGCCAACCAGGACCCGGTAATCTCAGGCTCCAACGGAAGCCTGGGAACCTTTGGGGAGACAGCCCCCTCGTACCGGTACACGGTCACCGATGAGGACAAGGACACGGTCACCGTGACGGAAAAGCTGGATAATACCGTTCTGCACACCTACAACGTGACGCTGGGCAGCCAGAACACCCTTGCCATCCCGGCGGCCACCTGGCGGAATGTGCTCAACGGCAGCCACACCCTCGCCATAACCGCCACGGATCCGGACGGGGCCGGCTGCACCCGCACGCAGACCTTCACCAAATCCGTCGCCAGCCTGGGCTTCACGCTGGCCGCGCCCATGGCGGCGGACGCTATGCCGGACCGGTGCGTGGTGAATATTCAGGGGAGCTTCCCCGCCGGTTCCGCCCTGAAGGTGGAAATCTGCAACAACGCCAACGACGCCAGCCCTGCCTGGGAGGAGATTACCCAGAAGGCCCTCACCGGGCAGAAGCATTTTTTCACCAACAAGACGAAAACGGCGGCCCAGTGGGGCGTAAACCTGCGGGTGAGCCTGAGCCGGGGCGGCGCCTCCGGGGCCTGCTATGTGTCGTCCATAGGAGGGAATTTTGAATGATGTACCACAAGGAAACCAGCATTGCCGCCCAGCGGGCCGCGGAACGGGAGGAGGCGGAAAAGATTGCGCTGGCCCGGGAAACGGCCGCCCTGGCCAGGATGCTTGCCGCTTCGATGGACGCCCTCACGGACGGGCAGGCGCTGGCCATGCCCCGCCTGTTCCCCGCCTGGGAGGAGGTGCTGGCGGCCGGGAAGCCGCTGAAGCGGAACACCGTCCTGAGCGACGGGGGCGCCCTGTACCGGGTTGTGCCTGAAAGCGTCACACCCCAGCCCCACCAGCCGCCCCACGGGGAGGGGATGCTGGCGGTGTACCGGCCCATTCAGCCGGAGCACGCGGGCACGGCGGAGGACCCCATCCCCTGGGTGTACGGCATAGACTGCCGGGCCGGGCAGTATTTCCGCTATGAGGGCCATGT
>DVMK01000033.1 GCA_018715025.1 Candidatus Caccousia avistercoris | reverse complement strand
TAGGCATGATCCAGCGCGGGCAGCAACAGCAAAATGGAGCCATCGCCTCTGCCAGACCCGCTCATTGCCCGTGTTTTCGCGTCCATATAGACCTGCTGGGCCTCGTCTTTCGATTTGCAGCTTTTCAAGCTTCTTTCAAGCTGCTCTGCTTGTGCTTCTATCATTTCCGCCCTTGCCGCGTGTTCCGGGTAATGCTCTTGCAGAAACTTTTTCTCCTTGCCAGACAGCTTCTTGCCAGCAAGCATTTTGTTCTGTATCTTGGTAAACACCGCCGCCCTTTGCTTGTCAAGCTCAATTTCCTCGCTATGGGGTGCCGTCGCCATAAAGCCAATCATGGCTTCTTCGGGGCTGACGGAATTGGCCTGCTCCCGCTCCCAACGCTCCCGCTTCCATTCGGGTACGGAGGACAGCTCCACCATCTCGCCGGTGCCGGGATTTCTGATAAAGCCGGTGCGCTCCTGTTCCTCTTTCCGGGCGGCGCTCTCTGCGTCAAGATGGTCTTGGATTGCCTGCGCCTGCTTGCGGATGCTGGCAAGGCTGCCGAAACTGCTGCTTATGCCGGTGATCGCCATGTTCATTCCTCCTTCCCATACGACAGCTCAAAATACAGAAACACGAACAATCTCTTACTGTGTTACTCGACCAAAAATCAAAAAAATTTAGTACGCAGAGAGCTGGAGAAATGGGGGGTGATAGATTTACAAATTATATACTGTATTTTAATCCGCATAAATCCGATGGGTAATTCAACCGTAGAAAGCGAAGTGCCCTTGAGGCGTATATGGGCGATAAAACTGGCATGAATAAGGCAAACAAGATTGACAAAATCCGAAACGCTTTTTGATTATCCCCCTGCCCATACAGGGAAGGTGTGGCGGGATCCGCGGAGAATAGAATGCCCCTCTTAACATGAGCCAGCCCCCCGAAAAGGGCAGCTCCCCTTTTTCCATTTCCGTTTTCCTGATACAATGAAAGAAAACGGAGGAATTTATATGCAGACGGCAGAGGTGTTGAAAGGGTTTGAACAGTATCTCGTTTGCGAGGAACGGGAAAAAGCGACGGTAGAAAAATATTTGCGGGAAGCGGAGGGATTCCTGCTCTGGCTGGGGAAGCGGAAGCTTACAAAAGAGGAGTCCGTTGCGTGGAAGGAAATGCTTGCGGGGAAGCGTTATACCCCGGTCACGGTGAACGGGAAATTGGCGGCCATAAACAAGCTGTTCCTGTTTTTGAAAAAACCGGAGTGCCGGCTGAAATATTTGAAGCTGCAGCGCAGGCTGTTCCGGAACGGGGAGCGGGAGCTGAAAAAGGACGAATATCTCAGGCTGCTGGAGGCAGCGCAGCGCCTCGGGCGGGAGAGGACAGCCCTCTTGATGGAAAGCATCTGCGCTACCGGGATCCGCGTGTCGGAGGTGAAATATTTGACGGTGGAAGCAGTGCGGGCGGGCTGCGTGGAGATTGCCCTGAAGGGAAAGATCCGCACCATCCTGATTCCTGGCAAGCTGTGCCGGAAGCTGCTGAAATACGCCAAAAAACAAAAAACCGCCTCCGGTGAGATCTTCCTCACCAGAAGCGGAAAAAGTATGTCCCGAAGGCAGATTTGGGCGGAAATGAAAACGCTGTGCCATGAGGCAAAAGTGCCGGCGTCGAAGGTGTTTCCCCACAACCTGCGCCACCTGTTCGCCAGAACCTTCTACAAGGCCTGCCGGGACGTGGCCCGCCTGGCCGATGTGCTGGGCCATTCCAGCATGGAAACCACACGGATTTACCTGATTTCTACCGGCGCCGAGTATACGCGGCAGTTGGAACGCCTGGGGCTGCTCTGTTGATTTATTTACGAAATCAATATTCAGTCAAATAAAACAACAAAACAGAGATCGTTTGCATTCGCTTATGAGCAAAATTCTATCACATCTCAACAACAAATACAAGCAATCTCTCGAATTTTGACATGGAAAATCAGGCCAAAAGGAAGTTTCCTTCCCCCTGGCCCTGATTTTTTGTGCCCTTTTGGCTCTCTGCAGCAGGCTGCAGGGAGCTTTTTTATTATCTTTCTTCCTTTGCCGTGCACGTCACTTGCTCTCTGGTCAAAAGAAAGAGGGCTAAATATTAATTTTGTGATATTGGGAGCATAGGATGAGTGCAAAAAAGTATAAGGAACGATCAGTGCCCAGCGCCTCTGAGGGAGTAGAGCTGACTCGAGAGCTGATTGCGGAGTTTATCGAAAATATTCGTCAAAAAGGATATGTAGAGGGGACTCTGGAAAGGTACCAGCGCGATTTGGAACAGCTGCGGGAATCCCTGACCGGGGAGAAACGTGTGGGGAAGGGAACCTTGGAAGTGTACCGCCGCCAAATGCTGGAGGACGGCTACGCGCCCCGCACGGTAAACCTGCGGATTTCAGCGGCCAACAGCCTGCTGGGGTACCTGGGCCTGCGGGAGTACCAGCTTATCGACCAGGTGAAGCCGAAGAAGGAAGCGCTGCCGGAGATTTCCCGCACGGAATATTTGCAGCTTCTGCGCGCAGCCCGCGCTATGGGCCGGGAGAGAGTGTACCTGTTGGTAAAGCTGTTCGCCACCACCGACCTGCCCCTGCAGGAGCTTTCCAAGCTGACGGTGGAAGCCGCCGCCCAGGGCGTAGTGCAGGCCATTGCCAGCGGTATTCCCCAAGCGGTGCACCTGCCCCCTGTTCTGTGCCGGGAGCTTTTGGACTATGCCAGGCGGAACGGCCTGCGCCGCGGCCCTATCTTTCTGGATCAGAATGGTTCCCCCATGAGCCGCACCAACGTGACAGGCGGAATGCGCCAGCTGTGCGAGGCGGCACGCATTCCGGTGGAAAAGGGAACTCCCCGCTGCCTGAAGCGGCTGTACCAGTCCACCCTGGAAGAGATTGAATCCAATGTACGGCTGCTCATCCAGGAAACCCAGGACAGGATGATCGAGGTGGAGCAGGCCACTGTGGGGTGGAGGGAAGGCGTCAGCTTAATGGATGAAGCAAGGAAGGGAAGAAGGTTATGAAAGCAGAGGAAACCATGGAGGAAGCGCCAAAGGTATCGGTGATTATCCCGGTATACAACACGGAACAATATCTCCGCCAGTGTTTGGACAGCGTGGTGAACCAGACGCTGCGGGAGATAGAAATAATATGCGTGGACGACGGTTCCACAGACGGCTCTCCCGCCATTCTGCAGGAATATGGAAAAAGGGACGGCAGGGTGATGGTGCTGGCGCAGGGGCGGAAGGGGGCCGGGGCGGCGCGGAACCGGGGCCTGAAAGCGGCGAAAGGGGAATATCTCTCCTTTCTGGATGCGGATGATTTTTTTGACCGGAACATGCTGCGGGACTGCTATGAGAAGGCAAAAGCGGAAACGTCGGATATTGTGGTGTATGCTGCGAACCAGTACCACGAAAAAACAAAGCAGGTTACGTTTCTGCCGTACAGCCTGCAGGAGAAAAACTGCCCGGGGCATTCCCCCTTTTCGCCGGAGGAAATGGCAGACCGGCTTTTCAATTCCTTTCAAAATTGGACCTGGAACAAGCTGTTTTGCCGGGAGATGGTGGAGCGGCGCGGAATCCG
The DNA here is from genome assembly GCA_018715025.1 of Candidatus Caccousia avistercoris. Lineage (GTDB taxonomy): Bacteria > Bacillota > Clostridia > Oscillospirales > Acutalibacteraceae > Caccousia > Caccousia avistercoris. Next base: position 1,567 of record DVMK01000033.1, on the reverse strand, counting down.
CTTTCAGGAGATCGCCCGCACAAACGATATGGCATTTGTAGCCCAGGCGCTGGCCCAGGCAGAGCGGATTTCCACCCTGCCCTTTCCGTACGCCTGTTACCGCGTGGCGGCGGGGGGAAGCCTGCAGTCTACCAACGACAGGTCGCCCCTCTGCTTTTGGGAGGCTTACCAGGAAACGAAGCGCCGCCTGGAAGGCTGCGGCTTGTACCAAAAATATGAGAAAAGCTTTTTGAACGCTGTTTTGGAAGGAACCTGCTATAATCTGGGCTCTGTAAAAAATCAAAAATCCTATGATCAAATCTGCAGATGCATCCGGGAGGGATGGGAGCGGGATTTCCGTTTTTCCGCCCATCCTCCCCGGTATTATCAGAATTCCTTCCAATACCGGGAGCTCCGGCGCATAGCGGAGGGGAAGGGAAGCGGGAAACACCGCGGGCTGTTTGTTCTTCTGGCCCGCGGGGCCGACTGCCTTCGCAAAAACGGCTGGCGGTACACATGGAGACGGGCGCTGTCTGCGCTGGGAAGGGGATAAAATGGGAAAAGCAATAAAAGATTTTTTGAAACGTATCCTTCCCCCTCCGGTGCATGCTTTCAACCGGGAAGTGGAGAGAATTTTGAAGGCGGTGGATCGAAGCTGCCAGGAGACCGACGCCCTGCGGGAGTTAATCGCCGCCCAGGAGCGCAGCTTAGATCAACTTCGCAGCCAGTTGGACGAGGAGCGAGAGCGCCGTATCCAGTGGGAGTCCCAGACCCGAGACGAGTGGCGGGCACAGCAACAAGGCGCGCTAGACAAGGCCATGGAGGGCCAGGCAAAGATCCTGGCTACTCTGACCCAGTCCCTGGAGCAGTTCGCCGCCGGGCTGCAAAAACAGACGGACACACTGGCGGAGGCCTTCGCCGCCGGGCGGGAGCAGATGGCCACCCGGAAGCAGGTGGAGGTCTTGATAGACACAGCGGATAAGGCCCGCAGGCAGGCCGCGGACAGCGCCCGCCACGCCTCAGAAGCTGTGTGGGCTGAGATATTTAACAATACCATTGCAGGAAGCACATGGCTGAAAGACGTTTCGTTTTCTCCAGGCCGCTGGGCGGTGGGGTACCCCTACCTGTACGTCATGTACCGGGTGCTCAACGAAATGCGTCCGAAGCATATTTTAGAATTGGGCCTGGGGCAGTCCACCCGAATGATTGCCCAATATGCGGCGGCATTTGACGATGTGGAACACATTGTGGTGGAGCATGATCCGGAATGGATACAGTTTTTCTGTAACAGCTTTCAACTTCCTGCGAACTCAAAAATTGTTCCCCTAGAGTTAGAAATGGTTCCTTATAAAGAAGCGGAAGCCGTCAGAGTGTATAAAGGATTTCAACAAGCTTTTTCGGGGCAAAAATTCGATTTCATTTCTGTTGACGCGCCTTTAGGGAGCGATATGAAGCTGTATTCAAGAATTGATATTCTGAAGATTATTCCAGAAGGTTTAGAAGAAAATTTTGCAATTCTTTTTGATGACTGTGATCGGAGTGGTGAAAAACGTACTGAACAAGAAATAATAACTAGTTTCAATAAAAA
>DVMK01000032.1 GCA_018715025.1 Candidatus Caccousia avistercoris | reverse complement strand
CGCCGGGTGGACGACGGAGAAAACTTATGTCTATCTGGCAAAGGGACTGAGCGGCGTGCCGGAGCTTTTCTGTGCGGTATTGCCTTAAAGAAAGCGCCGCCCCGCGCGCCGGGAACCATTCCCGGCCGCGGGGCGGCGCTGCTGTTTTTTTGCGCTTTATTTGTCAGAACCCTTGCCCCTGCGCAGAAGAGACTTTTTCTCCGCCTTGGCGGGGGCTGCCTTCTTCACTGGGGCCTTTTCCGCCTTGGCCTCCTTTTCCGGCTCTCTCAGGGCCGGCAGGGGGGAGGCGTCCCAAATATTTTTGGCGTATTCCCGAATGGCGCGGTCCGCCGCGAAGCGGCCTGCCTGGGCGATGTTCACCAGGCACATGCGCTGCCAGGCCTCCTGGTCCCGGTACAGCTGCTGGGCCTTCTTCTGGGCCTTGCAGTAGGAGTCGAAGTCCGCCAGCACCATGTAGGGGTCGCTGGTGCGCAGGGAATTCACCATGTCGTGGAAGTCCACCCCGTTCAGGCCGCGGCTCAGCTCCCGCAGGGCCCGGTTGATCTCGGGGTTGTTCTCGGCGATGATCTCCGGGTGGTAGCCCTGCTTTTTCAGCTCGTTCACCTGGGGGGTGGTCATGCCGAAGAGGATCAGGTTCTCGTCGCCCACCGCCTCGTGGATTTCCACGTTGGCCCCGTCCAGGGTGCCCAGGGTGACGGCGCCGTTGATCATGAATTTCATGTTGCTGGTGCCGCTGGCCTCGGTACCGGCCAGGGAAATCTGCTCGGAAATGTCCGCGGCGGGGATCATCAGCTCTGCCAGGGTGACACGGTAATCCTCCACATAAACCACCTTCAGCTTCTGGTTCACCCGCGGGTCGTTGTTGATGACCTCGCTGAGCTTCACAATGAAGCGGATCATCTGCTTGGCAAAGTAGTAGCCCGCGGCGGCCTTGGCGCCGAAAATATAGGTGTGGGGGGTGTAGTCCGCGTCGGGATTGTCCCGCAGCCACAGGTATTCGCTGAGAATGTGCAGGGCGTTCAGGTGCTGGCGCTTGTACTCGTGCATGCGCTTCACCTGCACGTCGAAGATGGAGTCGGGGTTGATTTCCACCCCGTTGGCCTCTTTGATATACTGGGCCAGGCGCACCTTGTTGTTGTGCTTAATCTCCTGCAGGCGGCGCAGCACGGCAGGGTCGTCCCGGTAGGCAGCCAGCTTCTGCAGCTGGGCGGCGTCCAGAATGTACCCGGGGCCGATGAGCTCGGTGAGCAGGGCGGCCAGCTCTGGGTTGCTCTGGTTCAGCCAGCGCCGGTGGGCGATGCCGTTGGTCACGTTCTGGAACTTCTGGGGCATTTCGGTGTAGAAGTCGTGGAACACCGTCTGCTTCAGAATGTCGGTGTGCAGGGCCGAAACGCCGTTCACGCTGTGAGAGCCCACCACCGCCAGGTTGGCCATCTTCACATAGCCGTCGTTCAGGGGCGCCATGCGGCCCACCTTGTAGCCGTCCACGCCCATGTCGTGCATGCTGGCGCAGAAGCGGCGGTTGATCTCTTCCACAATCTGGTAAATGCGGGGCAGGCGCAGCTTGAACATATCCTGGCCCCAGCACTCCAGCGCCTCGCTCATAACCGTGTGGTTGGTGTAGGCGATGGTGCGGGTCACAATGTCCCAGGCGGCGTCCCAGCCGTAGCCGCACTCGTCCAGCATAATGCGCATAAGCTCGGGCACGGCCAGCACCGGGTGGGTGTCGTTCAAATGAATGGCGGCCACGTCGGGCAGGTTGTCAAGGGTGCTGTACTTGAACAGGTGGCGGCGCACAATGTCCTGAATGGTGGCCGAAACCAGGAAATACTGCTGGGTGAGCCGCAGGCTCTTGCCCTCGATGTGGTTGTCCTCCGGGTACAGCACCTTGGTGATAATCTCGGCCATGGCGTTCTGCTCCATGGCACGCATGTAATTGCCGGAGTTGAACATCTTCATGTCGAATTCGGGGGAACGGGCCGCCCAGATGCGCAGCTTCGCCACGCAGCGCCCGTCGTAGCCGGAAACGTACATGTCGTAGGGCACGGCGATCACGTTGGTGTAGTCCTTGTGGTTCACCACATGGTACTGGTTGTTCCAGCTTTCTTCAATGTGGCCGTCGAAGTGAACCTCTACGCCCTTTTCCGGCACCTCCTGCAGCCAGACCTTGCCGCCGGGCAGCCAGAAGTCGGGCATTTCCGTCTGCCAGCCGTCCACCAGCTTCTGGCGGAAGATGCCGTACTCGTACCGCAGCGAATACCCAATGGCCGGGTAGCCCTGGGTGGCCATGGCGTCCATAAAGCAGGCGGCCAGGCGGCCCAGGCCGCCGTTCCCCAGGCCCGCGTCCGGCTCCTGCTCGTACAGGTTATCCAGCTTAATGCCCATTTCGCCCAGCGCCTCGCGGAAGCTCTGCTCCAGGCCCAGGTTGAACAGGTTGTTCTTCAGGGAACGGCCCATGAGGAACTCCATGCACAGGTAATAAATCTGCTTGGTGTGGGTTTTCTCCGCCGCGGCCTTCGTCTCAGAGCGCCCCTTGCACAGCAGGTCTGAAATGATGAGGGCCACCGCCTTGTAATAGTGGTCGTCGGTGGCGTTTTCCGGGGTGACGCCGAAATTGTGCTGCAGGCGGCTTTCGATCTCCGCCTTGATCTTCCCGACAGACATGGTGTAATTCATAAATCAGCCTCCATAATCCCCGCGCCCCCCTGGGGCGGCGCAGGTTTTGATGTTGCAGGTTCAATTTGTGGATTATGTATATTATAAGCCGTATTTTGCCAGATTTCAATTCCCAGGAGGGCCAGATTCCAAAAAGCGCCGATTTCTCTGTTTTGTGGATTATAAAGCGGGATTTTGAGCAAAGTTGCACAAACATCCGCTTCTCCTCTTTACTTTCAAAAACCGCCCGATATTTGTATATTTTATACAAATTCAAATCAGAATGTGACTGGGAGGGCCAGGGCGGGGAAAGATTTCTGTGGAAAATGGGGCGCAGGGCTTCCGAAACAGGAGCGGATCGTTTATAATAAAGGGAAACAGACGGCCGGCCGCCCGGGGCGGCCCTGCGGGAAAGGGTGACGAGTTTTGAGCAAAAACAAGGTCCGCATTGACGTGTGCGGCATTGAGTGCGTGCTGGGCACGGACGACAGCGAGGAGTATGTGCGCGCGGTAGGGGAAGAGGTAGGGAAGGCCATGTCTTCCATGATGAAGCAGAACGACAGGCTTTCGGTGGCGGCGGCGGCGGTGTTCACCGCCCTGAATTACTGCGACGACGCCCGCAAGGCGCAGGCGGCGGCGGACAACCTGCGCTCTCAAATCAAAAATTACGTGGAGGACGCCTCCCGGGCGCGCATGGAGGCGGACGAATCCCGCCGGGAGATCGACCGTCTGAACCGGGAGCTTCAGACCCTGCGGGGCAGGCTGGCCGCCGGCCCGGAGGAGGAGCCCCAGCCGCAGAAGCAGGCCGCGCCCGCGGGCCAGGGCGCCCCGGCGGACGGTTCCGCCCCCCTGCGCCACGCGGCGCAGCCCGCCCAAGGCGGCTATGTGAAGCCGGACCCTCACACCCCCGACCCGGAGGAGGAGAAGGGCTTCCTGCGCTTTTTTGAGAAGAAGGACGGCGGGGAATGAGCCGGAAGAGCATCCCGCTGGAGCACATGGAGATTCTGGCCCCCGCCGGTTCGCCGGAAAGCCTGGCGGCGGCGGTGCGGGCCGGGGCGGACGCGGTGTACCTGGGGGCGGACTCCTTTTCCGCCCGGGCCAGCGCCCACAACTTTGACAGCCAGGCCCTGCGCGAGGCGGTGCGCTACTGCCACGCCCGGGGGGTGCGGGTTCACCTGGCCCTGAACACCCTTCTTCTGGAGGACGAGCTTCCCCGGGCGGTGGAGCTGGCCCGGTACGCCTGCACCCTGCCGGTGGACGCGGTTCTGGTGCAGGACCCTGGCCTGCTGCTGCGCCTGCGGGCCTGCGCGCCCCAGCTGCCGCTGCACGCCTCCACCCAGATGAGCCTGCACACCCCTGCGGGGGCCAGGGCCGCGGAGGAGGCCGGGTGCACCCGGGCGGTGCTGGCCCGGGAAATGTCCCTGGAGGAGATCCGCCAGGTGCGGGGGGCCGTTTCCCTGGAGCTGGAAAGCTTCGTTCACGGGGCGCTGTGCATGTCGGTTTCGGGCCAGTGCTATTTCAGCGCCATGCTGGGCTCCCGCAGCGGGAACCGGGGCATGTGCGCCCAGACCTGCCGCCTGCCCTTTTCCGGCCCGGGGGGCACCGGCCACGACCTGAGCCTGAAGGATCTCTCCCTCATCTCCCGGCTGGGGGACCTGGCCGCCGCCGGGGTATGCAGCGCCAAAATTGAGGGCCGCATGAAGCGGCCGGAATACGTGGCCGCCGCCGTGACGGCCTGCCGCAGGCAGGCGGACGGGGACGCGCCCCCGCCGCGGCTTCTGGAAAACCTGGAGTCGGTGTTCTCCCGTTCCGGGTTCACCGCCGGGTTCGCCGACGGCGGCTCCCCCGGCCGCGCCATGTTCGGCGTGCGCTCCCGGGAGGATGTGGCGGCGGCCACCCCCGCCCTGTTCGGGGAGCTGCACGCCCTGTACAAGGACGAATACCCCCGGGTGCCGGTTTCCTTTTCCCTCACGGCAGAGGCGGGGCGGCCCCTGCGGCTGGAAGCCAGCGACGGGGAGGGCCGCCTGGCCCAGGCGGAGGGGGATCCCCCGGAGCCTGCCCGCACCCGCCCTGTGGACGAGGCCCGCTGCCGGGAACAGCTGGCCAAGACGGGCGGCACCCCCTTCCGCCCGGCAGAAATCCGCTGCCAGGTGGGGGAGGGGCTGGCCTTCCCGGTTTCTCAGCTGAACCGGCTGCGGCGGCAGGTGCTGGACAGCCTGCTGGAGCAGCGGGCGGAACGCCCGGCCATCCCCTTTCAGCAGGTTCCCTTTTCCCCCGCCCCCCACGCGGCCGCGCCGGGGCCGCTGCCCCTGCGCATCCGGGTGACGGGGCACCGCCTGCCGGAGGGGGCCGCCCAGTGCCAGCTGGTGTACGTGCCCTACGACACCCCGCCCGAGCAGCTGGCCCGCTGGCGGGAGGAGGGGGTGCGCGCCGCGCTGGAGCTGCCCCGGGGCATGTTCGGCCTGGAGCCCCGGGTGCGCCGCGCCCTGGAGCAGGCCGGGGAGGCCGGGTTCCGGGAATGCTGGGCCGGGAACCTGGGCGCGGCCCAGCTGGCCAAGGAGTGCGGGTTCACCGTGCACGGGGGCTTTTCCCTGAACATTACCAACACAGCCGCCCTGGAATTTTACCGGGAATTCGGCCTGGCCGACGCCGAGCTGAGCTTTGAGCTGACCCTGGCCCAGGCCGCCGGCCTGGGCGGCCCCCTTCCCCGGGGGACGCTGCTGTACGGCCGCCAGCCCCTTATGCTCACCCGGGCCTGCCCGGCGGCCAACGGCCCCAAGGGCTGCCTGGGCTGCCGGGAATCCGGCCGGTTCCCTTCCCTCACCGACCGGAAGGGAAAGCAGTTCCCCGTTCAGTGCTACGGGGCCTGCAGCGAGGTGCTCAACGCCCTGCCGCTGGAGCTTTCTGACCGGCTGGGCGAGGTGCGCGGCATGGATTTCGGCGTGCTCCGCTTTTCTGTGGAATCTCTGGAGGAGCAGGCCGCCGTCCTGCGCCGCTACCAGCAGGGCCTGCCCCCCGCGGGCGAATTCACCCGCGGCCTTTCCTACCGGGGCGTGGGCGGCCCCTCTGCGGGCAGGAGGTGAGGCACAGTGGCAAAGCTGCCGGAATACGGCGGCTGGCGCAGCAAAATGCAGAACAGCGATCCGCTGCGCCTGGCAAAGCTTCTGCTGCCGGAGGAGGACTATCAGCGGCTGCTCCGCTCCTACCAGCGGCTGTTCTGGTTCCAAATTTCCCCTGTGCTGGCCTTTCTGGCGGCGGAGCTCGCCGTTTTGATCTTTGTCCCCAGCGCATACGGGAACGTGAAACTGGCCGTCCTTCTGCTCATCCCGGTGTTCTTCTGCGTGATCCTCTGGCCGGTGTGGCTGGTGATCTCGCAGTTTACTGTGGGGAAATTGTGGCATAAATATTCCAAATGGTACCGGCGCAAGGGCAGTGCGGACGAATTGTACAATCTTTTGCATATCCGCAATATCCGCGGCAACATCAATCGACAGGGAGGACATCCGCAATGAATCAGGAATGGAAGATCAAGAAGGTGCGGGAGACGGCGGTCATGCCGGTGCGCGCCACAGAGGGCTCTGCCGGGCTGGACCTGAGCGCCTGCCTGCCCGAGCCGCTGGTCATCCCCCCCGGGGGGCGGGCGCTTATTCCCACCGGCATTGCGGCGGCGCTGCCCGGGCCGGAGTACGCGGCCCTGCTGTTCGCCCGCAGCAGCCTGGGCATGAAGCGGGGCCTTATGCTCACCAACGGCGTGGGCGTCATTGACAGCGACTACCGGGGCGAGATCCAGATAGGGGTGTACAATTTCACCCAGGAGCCCTGCCGGGTAGAGAACGGGGAACGGCTGGCCCAGCTGGTGGCGGTGCCGGTGGCCCGGCTGCCCCTGCGCCAGGTGGAAAGCCTGGAGGAAACCAGCCGGGGGGCCGGGGGCTTCGGCTCTACCGGGCAGGGCGAATGGAAGGGGGATCCCGTATGAAGAAAAGCATCATCCGCACCCTTCTGCTGGTCATTCTGCTTTTGCTGGCCATTGTGCTGGGCAAGGTGATTGGGAATGTGACGGCGGGCACGCCCTTCCTCTCGTGGCTGGGGCTGTCGGCCAGCTTCGGCCTGGCCCCCGCCACGGTGGACCTGGCGGTGATGACCGTCACCTTCGGGCTGCAGATCAGCCTGAATGTGGCCCAGGGGATCCTGCTGCTGGTGGCCATCCTGCTGTACAGCCACATTCACATTCACGACTGAGAAGGAGGCGCGCCATGCTGTACCTTGCCTCTGCCTCGCCCCGCCGGAAGGAGATTCTGGAGCGGGCGGGGTTTTCTTTCACCGCCATGCCCACCCAGGCGGACGAAAGCTTCCCCGCGGGGGAGCAGCCCCCGCCCCGGGAAGCGGCGGCCGCCCTGGCCCGCCGCAAGGCCCTGGCCCTGGCGGAAAGCCCGGCGTACCGGGCGGTTTCCCGGCCGGGGGATGAAATTTTGGCCGCCGACACAGTGGTGGACCTGGACGGCCGCCTGCTGGGGAAGCCCGCCGGGGAAGCGGAGGCGGCGGCTATGCTGCGGGCCCTTTCCGGCCGGGCGCACCTGGTGCACACCGGCTTCTGCCTGACCGGCCCCCGGGGGACGTTTTCCACCGCGGAAACCACCCGTGTGGAATTTTACCCCCTTTCGGAGGAGGAGATTCTGGCGTACATCGCCTCCGGCGAGCCTATGGACAAGGCTGGGGCTTATGGGATCCAGGGGCGGGGAATGCGGTTTGTGCGCCGCATTGAGGGCGATTTTTTCAATGTGATGGGGCTTCCTGTCAGCTGCCTGCGGGCGTTGTGACGCGGCACAGTTTCTTCGCCCCGCTTTTTCTTGTATGCACTTGCTTTTATTACATCTGATTTCTTCTTTGCCGCGACCGCACGCGGCGGTGCGGTTCCTTTCTCCACGCGGAGAAAGGAACCAAAGACGCGCGGGGGGCCCCGCCCCCTCGACCCCGGGGCTGTCCTACCTTTCCCTCGTCGCCCCCTTCTCCCTCGCCGCTTGGCCGGCTTGTGCCCTTAGGGTCACTAAACGCCGGCCCCTTTACAGAAACACTCGCAATCTTAGGATTGCGAAAGTTTCTCTGCGTTGGGGGGGACGGCTCGCCGGTAGCTAATGAGCAACAGCAACTGCCTGCGGTGGCTGACCTCTCAGGGAAAAGTAGGGCGGCGCGAAGCGTAATTTGGCGGGGACGCAACCCGCAAAATTATGCTTCGACGCGTGACGCGGCTTTGCCGCGGCACACTGCTTGTCTGCCCTTAGGGTCACTAAACGCCGGCCCCCTTACAGGAACACTCGCAATCTTACGATTGCGAAAGTTCCTCCGCATTTTTTGGGGTACGGCACTTTGAAAGCAAGCGTGCGAACACAAACCATTGCCCCGGCTTTGCGGAGCAGCTAAAACTCTCTCTTCCTCCGTGAAACAACCGCGGGCGCTTCGTTCTCCCCCACCCGCCCAGGGAGAGCCGCCGTAGGCGGCGGGTGCGCGTCCTCCCCACCGGAGGTGGGGGAGTTTACAAATTTTTTATTGTGTATTTGGAAAAGAACGGTTATAATAGATTTGAATTATGTAAATCCAAAAAATGATTCGGGAAAGTCTCTTCTCTGAAACATACATCATGCTACCGGAGGCTGTCTGAAAGGGGATTGTTTCAAACTATGTTCTCAAAAGATATCGGCATCGATCTGGGTACGGCGAACACCCTGGTATTTATGAAGGGAAAGGGGATCGTCATGCGGGAGCCGTCCGTGGTGGCGGTGGACGTGCGCAGCGACACCGTGCTGGCCGTAGGCACAGCGGCCAAGGAAATGATCGGCCGCACCCCCGGCTCTATTGTGGCGGTACGCCCGCTGAAGGACGGCGTTATCGCGGACTTTGACATTACCGCCACCATGCTGAAGCATTTCATCCGCAAGGTGGTGCGTTCCACCGCCTTCTCCAAGCCTCACATCGTGGTGTGCATCCCCTCCGGCGTCACCGAGGTGGAGCGCCGCGCCGTGGAGGACGCCGCCCGCCAGGCAGGAGCCAGCCAGGTGGAGCTGATTGAAGAGCCCATGGCCGCCGCCATCGGCGCGGGCCTGCCCGTGGCAGAGCCCACCGGCAGCATGGTGGTAGACATCGGCGGCGGCACGGCCGAGGTTGCCGTCATCTCCCTGGGCGACATCGTCACCTCCTGCTCGGTGCGGGTAGCCGGGGACAAGTTCGACGAGTCCATCATCTCTTATGTGAAAAAGAAATATAACCTGCTCATCGGCGAACGCACCGCCGAGCAGATTAAAATTGCCATTGGCTCTGCCTTCCCCACCGAGGACAACCGGGGCACCAGCGTGGAGATTAAGGGCCGCAACCTGGTGGACGGCCTGCCCAAGAACGTGACCATCACCGCGGAGGAGGTGCGGGAAGCCCTCTCTGACCCGCTGGCCACCATTGTGGACGCCATTAAGAGCACCCTGGAAAAGACCCCCCCGGAGCTTTCGGCCGACATTATCGACCACGGCATTATGCTCACCGGCGGCGGCGCCCTGCTGCGCGGCCTGGACCAGCTGGTAGAGCAGGAAACCGGCATGCCCGTGCATGTGGCGGACAGCCCCCTGGACTGCGTGGTGGACGGCACCGGCAAGCGGCTGGAGGTTTCCATGCCCAACTCGTATTACAAAAACAACCGGCGCTGACCGGAGGAACCGCCCTGCGGCAACGGGCGGAGCTGAAAAACGGTATGGAGGAGGGAGCCTTTTCCGAAAGGCTCCCTTTTGCCGGTTTCCCCACAGGCGGCCGCAGCCGCCCTGTTTTTCAGGCGGATTCCGCTTTTCCCCGCCTCCCTGTCCCCGCGGGGCGGGGGCGGCGTTTACCACGAACCGACCATTCCCTCCGCCCTCCCCTTCCTCTGGGAACGGGAGGGCGGAGGGGACGAAACCCCATAGGAGGCCGACGGAGCCATGAACGATTTTATCCATTCCCGGAATGTAAAAATCCTGCTGGCTGTGTGCGCGGCGCTGCTGTGCACCATGCTGTTCACCGCAGGGGCGGGAACCAGCGCGCCCGCCAGCCTGCTCAGCTTTTTTACCACCCCCATGCAGCGGGTGAGCACCCTGGTGACCAACAACGCGGCGGCCACCGCCCGGGACGCGGCCGCTTCCCGGGAGCAGCTTCTGGAGGAAAACGCCCAGCTGAAGCAGCAGGTGGCAGAGCTGCAGAGCCAGCTGGTAGACTATTACGACCTGAAAAAGGAGAACGCCCAGCTTTACAAGTACCTGGACATGAAGGAGCAGAACCAGGACTTTCAGCTGGTGGCGGCCTCTGTCATAGGGCGGGACCCGAACCGCTTCTACACCTTTACCATAGACCGGGGCACCAACGCGGGCGTTTCGGTGAACGACCCCGTGGTCACCGACGAGGGCGTGGTGGGCTGGGTGTCGAGCGCCAACTCCATTTCGGCTGAGGTCACCACCATCCTTTCCCCCGACACCCGCATGGGGGGAAGCGCCCAGGCGGGCGGCATGGACAAGGTGACCGGCGACAGCGGCGTGGTCAGCACCGACCTTATGCTGGCCGACCAGGGCCTGGTGAAGCTGGGGTACCTGACGGCGGAAACCACCGCCCAGCCCGGCGACATTGTGGTGACAAGCGGCCTGGGCAGCATTTACCCGCAAAACCTGAAAATCGGCACCATCCGTTCCATTGAGCACGAAGAGTACGACGTTTCCCTCTACGCCCTGGTAGAGCCTTTTGTGGATGTGACCCAGGTGAAGGACGTTATGGTGATTACCTCCTTTGAAGGCCAGGGCGAGGCCCTCACCGGGCAGGAGGATTCCAGCGCTTCCTCCGGCACAGGTTCGGAGGAAACGCCATGAACCGGTACAGGGGGATTCGCTATTTCGCCTATGTGCTGGAAATTCTGGTGCTGTTCATGGTGCAGGAAACCCCGGGCCTGCTGCCCGCCGTCTTTCGGGAACGGCCCGTGCTCCTGCTGCCGGCGGCCCTTTCCATCGCCTTTTTTGAAACCGACCTGAGCGCCATGGCCTTCGGGGTGCTGTGCGGCCTGTTCCTGGACTTCGGCATGGGCATGGCCTTCGGCTTCCACGGCCTGTTTTTGGGCGTGCTCTGCTTCCTTCTGGGGAAGCTGGCCACCGACCTTATCCGCACCAACCTGCTCACGGCCCTGCTGGCCGGGCTGGCCGGCACGGTTGTGGTGCTTTCTCTGCAATGGTTCTTCTGTTACTTTTTATACGGCTACGAGCACCCGGGGTACGCCTTCCTGTACCATTACCTGCCCCGCATGGCCTACACCTGGGTGTTCATGCCCGTCACCTACTATTTCAACCGAGCCCTGGCTATTTTCCTGCGGGAGCGGGAATAACCGGGCGGAAAGGAGGCCCTTTGCCCCATGGAAAAAAAGCCCTACCGCATGCGGTACCGGTTCTGCGCCCTTGTTCTGGTGCTGGTGTTCGCCCTGTACGTGTACCGGCTGTACGACTGGCAGATTAAAAACGGGGCTTCCTGGCTGGCCACCGCCGACAATTCCACCCAGGCCACCGTGACCATGACCGCCGCCCGGGGCGAGATTCTTGACGTAAACGGCGAGCCCCTGGCCGTGAACCGCACCGGCTACGCCGTGACCCTGAACTGGCCCTACATGCGCCAGGAAACCATGGAGGAAACCGTCCGCCAGGAGAACGAGACCATCCGCCAGCTGGTAGCCCTGCTGGACGAGCGGGGCGAGGAATGGACGGACGTGTTCCCCATTGTGTACGAAAACGGCGCCTACGCCTTTACAGAAGGGGCCGACCAGGAGATTACCACCCTGAAAAGCCGGGACTACGCCAACGTGAACAGCTACGCCACCGCCGCAGAATGTATGGACAGCCTGGTGGAAAAGTATGAGGTGGCCGAGGGCTACACCCCCCAGGAGGTGCGGGACATTGTGGCCGTGCGGTACAACATGACAAAAAACCAGTTCGGCGTTTCTCACCCCTACACCTTCGCCGAGGACGTGTCCCTGGAAACCGTCACCATCCTCAGCGAAAATACCCAGCGGCTCCCCGGCGTTTCCATTGAAGTGACCACCACCCGGGAATACCAGAACACCTCTCTCATGCCCCACATCATTGGCCGCATGGGCAAATTCTCCTCCATGGAGGAATGGCAGAGCACCTACGAAGCCCTGGGGTATTCCTTTGACGACAGCATCGGCATCAGCGGCGTGGAAAGCGCCTTTGAAAGCGTCCTGCGGGGGGAGGACGGGGAAAAACTGGTGGAAATGACCAGCCTGGGCTCGCTGGCCAGCGAAACCGTAACCAAAGCGCCGGAGGCGGGCGACACGGTGTACCTCACCCTGGACAGCCGCATCCAGGCGGTGGCCAACGCTTCCCTGGCGGAAAACATTACGGCCGCCCGGGAACACGGCGAATACCTGAACTCCATCAACTCCGATGGCCGTTCCCAGTACCACGGGGAGGACTGCTTCACCGGCGGCGCCGTGCTGATGGACGTGAAAACCGGCGCGGTGCTGGCCGCCGGCACCTACCCCACCTACGACCTGGTGCAGGCCCAGGAGGACGCCAGCTATTACGCCGCCCTGGCCAACGACGAGCAGGGCACCCCCCTGGTGAACAAGGCCTTCAACGGCACCTTCGCCCCCGGCTCCTGCTTCAAGCCCGCCGTGGCCGCCGCGGCTCTGGAGGAGGGGGTCATCACCAACTCCACCGCCATCACCTGCAACCACTACTACACCCGGTTCACCAACGGCAGCACGGTGAACGCCCCCACCTGCCTGGGCTGGCACGGCACCATCACCCTGCGCACCGCTCTGGAAAAATCCTGCAACATCTTTTTCTTTGAAACCGGCTACCAGCTTGGCATCAGCGCCATGAACCTGTACTGCAAGCGGTTCGGCCTGGGCGTGAAAACAGGCATTGAGATCGGCGAGAGCGCCGGCACCCTGGCCGGGCCGGAATCCCGCGACGTGTGGTACCAGGGCGAAACCCTCAACGCCGCCATCGGCCAGAGCGACAACGCCTTCACCCCCCTGCAGCTGTGCACCTACGCCGCCACCCTGGCCAACAACGGCAACCGGCCCAGGGCCACCATCATCAGCAAAATCACCGACTACACCAGGGAAACGGTGAAGGAGGAGCTCACCCCGGAAATTGTGGAAAACGTGGGCGTTTCCCAGGAAAACCTGGACTACGTGAAGGCTGGCATGGAGGCCGTGAGCACAGACGGCGCGGTCAGCGCCGGGCTGAAAAACTACCCGGTGCAGATCGCCGGCAAAACCGGCACCGCCGAGTGGACCAACGGTTCCGACAACGTGACTTTCATCGGCTACGCCCCGGCGGACGACCCCCAGGTGGCCGTGGCCGTCGTGCTGGAGCACGGCTCCACCGGCACCTACTGCCAGAACGTGGTGGAGGATTTGCTGGACGCCTACTTTTACGGCGCCGCCGTCCAGGAGGACGGGGTCATCCGCACCGAGGCGGAGCAGCAGGAATATGAACAGCAGCAGGCTGCCCAGGCGGCGGAACCCGCCTCTTCCGGCAGCGCTTCTTCCCAGGAGGGATAAATTATTTTTCTCTTTTGGAATAATCCCACAAAGCCCTCTCCTTCCTGTTGTTCAGTCCACATAATTTTGAAAATCCATACAGTATTCACCAAAAAACACTTTGACTACAGCCAAAGATTGTGATACTATGGAAGATAAGGAGGATTCCATGGGCGCAGTACTTCTGATTACATCCGGAAAAGGCGGGGTGGGGAAATCTACCCTGACCACCGGCGTGGGTTCAGCCCTGGCCCGCCGCGGCAGGCGTGTTTTGCTGATTGACGGGGACGCCGGCCTTTCCTGCCTGGACCACATGCTGGGCGTAGCCCAGGAGCGCGTCTACGACCTTTCCGATGTGATTTCCGGAGGGGCGGAGCTTGGACAAGCCGTGTACCCCTGCCCCTGGCAGGAAAACCTGTTTCTGCTGGCGGCGCCCTCCCGGGAGGAGGACCTGGTAAGCCCCGACGTGATGAAACAGCTGGTGCGCGCGCTGGCGCGCTTTTACGACCATGTCCTCATCGACTGCCCGGCCGGAATTGGCGCGGGTTTTTTCAGCGCTGCGGCGGGGGCGGATCGGGCCCTGGTGGTTTCCACGCCGGACCCGGTGTGCCTGCGGAACAGCGCCAAAACCAGGACGGCGCTGGAAAAGGCCGGCATCACCCAGCAGCGGCTGGTGGTGAACCGGTTTTCCGGGGCGGCCTTCCGCAGCCAGGGGGTTTTCCACAGCCTGGACGATGTGATTGACGCCGTAGGGGTGCGGCTTATCGCCGTCATTCCCGAAGACCCAGGCCTGGCCGCCGCCACGGCGGGGGGCGTTGGGTTCCCCCAGAAAAGCCAGGGCGCCATGGCGCTGGAGCGTTTGGCCGCCCGGCTGGAAGGCGAACAGATTCCACTTGCTTCTCTTCGCAGATTTTAACCATATACCGACTACGACACGAAGGAGGGCTTCCTGATGAACATTGCCTTAATCGCACATGACGCGAAAAAAGAACTGATGGTACAATTTTGCATTGCATATTGCGGCGTGCTGAGCCGCCACACCCTCTGCGCCACCGGCACCACCGGAAAAATGGTGGCCGAAGCCACCGGCCTTGAGATTCAGAAATTCCTGGCCGGTTCCCAGGGCGGGGACCAGCAGATTGCCGCGCGCATTGCCTGCAACGAGGTGGACCTGCTCCTCCTCTTCCGGGACCCGCTCACCCCAAAGCCCAGCGAGCCCAACGACATGAGCCTGCTGCGCCTGTGCGACATGCACAACATTCCGGTGGCCACCAACATTGCCACCGCCGAGGTTCTCATTCACGGCCTGGAGCGGGGCGACCTGGACTGGAGAGACATTCTCAGAACCCATTGACCCCCTGCCCCGGCTTTGCAAAAGAAAGCTGGCAGGAAAAACGCCCTCCGGCAGAGCCGGAGAGAGTTCAACGGCAACGAACGGAAGCAGTACCCGGGAACTTCCCGCACACAGAGAGGCGCGCGCCCTGCTGAAAGCGCGCCGCGGGCAGCCGGCGAAGGACATCCGGGAGCCGCTGCGCCCCCCTCGCAGAAAACAGGGGGAAACGAAGGGGGGCCGCTTGGCCTCTGAACAAAGGGTGGCACCACGAGGAACCCCTCGTCCCTTTCTGCCCCGCCCCGGCACGCCGGGCGGAGGAGGGACGGGGGGTTTTGCATCCCCGAAAAAAATACATGAATTTCCTATGGAAAGGATGAAGGATATGGATCTTTTAACCCAAGCGCCCCGCGGCACAGAGGACGTGCTTCCCCAGGAAGCGGCCCGCTGGCAGGTACTGGAAAACGTGATGCGCAGCGAGGCGGAGCTGCACGGCTTCGGCGAGGTGCGCACGCCTGTGTTCGAGCACACCGAGCTGTTCCAGCGCAGCGTGGGCGACACCACCGACGTGGTGCAGAAGGAAATGTACACCTTCCAGGACAAGGGCGGCCGTTCCATCACCCTGCGGCCCGAGGGCACGGCGGGGGCCGCCAGGGCCATGCTGGAGCACGGGGTGTACAACGAGGGCCTGCCGGTAAAATTCTACTACCTTACCTCCTGCTACCGGTACGAGAAGGCCCAGAAGGGCCGCCTGCGGGAATTCCACCAGTTCGGGGTAGAGATGTACGGTTCCGCCGATCCCCTGGCAGACGCGGAGGTCATCCTCCTGGGCAAATCCATTTTCGAGCGCTTCGGGCTCAAGGGCGTGCGGCTGACGATCAATTCCATCGGCTGCCCCACCTGCCGCGCCAAATACCTGGAGGAGCTGCGGGCCTACTTCGGCGCACACCGGGAAGAGCTGTGCGAGACGTGCCTTGACCGGCTGGAACGCAACCCCATGCGCATTCTGGACTGCAAGAGCCCGGAGTGCGGGCGCATCGCCGCGGGCGCGCCCCGCATGCTGGACTACCTGTGCAGCGACTGCCAGGCGCACTTTGAAAGCGTGAAGGCCGCCCTTTCCGCCGTGGGCGTAGAGTACACGGTAGACCCCTCCATTGTGCGCGGGCTGGACTACTACACCCGCACCGTCTTTGAGTTCCTGGCAGAGATTGACGGCAAAGAGCTGGCCGTCTGCGCCGGCGGCCGGTACGACGGCCTGGTGGAAGAGCTGGGCGGCCAGTCCATGCCCGCCCTGGGCTTCGGCCTTGGCATGGAACGCCTGCTTCTGCTTCTGCAGCAGCAGGGGGTAGAGCTTCCCGAGCAGGAGCCCTGCGAGCTGTTCATCGCCTCTCTGGGGGAACCGGCCCGGCTGGAAGCCTTCCGGCTGTGCAGCGAGCTGTGGCGCTGCGGCGTGAAGGCTGGCTGCGACGTGAACGCCAGGGGTCTGAAGGCCCAGATGAAATACGCGGGGAAAACCGGGGCCAAGTACAGCATTGTGCTGGGGGACGATGAGCTGGCCTGCGGGAAGGCGGAGATGAAGAATATGAAAACCGGAGAGAAGCGGAAGATCTCCATCCGGGAGAATTTCATTGACGATTTCATCACCTTCTCCACCGCAGACGAGGATTCGCTTCCGATCCCTTTCTCTGAGTGAGAGAGGTTGAGCGAAACATCCTTTGCCCGCCTGCTTCCTAAGAGCAAACGCGAAAGTTTTGATCAAACTTTTTCAAGCAGAAAAGCTGCCAAAAAGCAAAGGTATAAAGTTTTGATCAAACTTTTTCAAAAGTTTGCGGATTCCAAAGGCAGAGCCTTTGGCCGTTTTCCGCAGAAAACGGAACACCTGATGCTTCCAAAGCTCAGGAGGGGGAGAGGAAACAGTCCGGGGGACTGTTTCCTCGTGGGGGCACCCTAGCGAGGGGTGCCCCCGTACGTGGTAAAGCGGGGCCGCGGAACTACACCCCTCCAGCCTCTCCGCTAAAAATTGCCTTTTTCTTTGCTCCGCTTTTTCTGCTGCGCACTTGATTATAATTACATCTAATTTTTCCTTTGCCGCTCGCCGCGGCGGGCCATACTTTCTTGACGAAAAGAAAGTATGCAAAGATTCGCGGGGGCCCGAGTCTCCGCTGCCGCTCCGGTCGGCGCCTTGTTTGTGTGCCACCGGCACACGGCGCCCCCCTCGACCCCAGGGGCTGTCCTACCTCTCCCTCGCCGCCCACTTTTCCCTCAGCGCTTGGCCGGCTTGTGCCCTTAGGGTCACTAAACGCCGGCCCCTTTACAGGAACACTCGCAATCTTACGATTGCGAAAGTTCCTCCGCATTTTT
>DVMK01000031.1 GCA_018715025.1 Candidatus Caccousia avistercoris | reverse complement strand
TAAGCACCTGAATCTGGAGGTGCTCATTGGTTCTGTGCGGGACAAAAACCGGGTGGAGCACGTGTTTGAGGTTTGCCGGCCTGACGTGGTGTTCCATGCGGCTGCCCACAAGCACGTTCCCCTGATGGAGCTCAGCCCCGGGGAAGCGGTGAAGAACAACGTGTTCGGCACGCTGAACGTGGCCCAGGCCTGCGATAAATACGGCGTGAAGCGCATGGTGCTCATTTCTACCGACAAGGCGGTAAACCCTACCAATATTATGGGCGCTACCAAGCGCATCTGCGAGCTTATCATCCAGTACAGCAGCCGGCACAGCAAAAACACCGAGTATGTGGCCGTCCGCTTTGGAAACGTACTGGGCAGCAACGGCAGCGTAATCCCCCTGTTCAAGCGCCAAATTGAGGCGGGCGGGCCTGTTACCGTAACGCATCCGGATATTATCCGTTATTTCATGACCATTCCA
Organism: Candidatus Caccousia avistercoris; assembly: GCA_018715025.1. GTDB lineage: Bacteria > Bacillota > Clostridia > Oscillospirales > Acutalibacteraceae > Caccousia > Caccousia avistercoris. The sequence continues at coordinate 2,179 of DVMK01000031.1, read as the reverse complement.
GAGGCTGCCCGCCTTGTCATTCAGGCAGGCGGCATGGCCAAGGGCGGCGAAATTTTCGTGCTGGACATGGGCCAGCCTGTCAAAATTGTGGACCTTGCCAGGAACATGATCCGTCTTTCCGGCCTGGAGCCTGACGTGGACATCAAGATTACCTACACAGGCCTGCGGCCCGGGGAAAAGCTGTATGAGGAGCTTTTGCTTGACAGCGAGGGCGGCTGCCAGAAAACCTCCCATGAATTGATTTATATCGGCACCCCCATCCCCTTTCAGGAGGACAGCTTCCTGGAGGATTTGGAGCATCTGCGGGAGGTTGCCGGCGTAAACAATGTGGAGATGATTTCCATTGTCCACAAGCTCGTTCCCACTTATTCCGGCCATGCGGAAAAAAACGACGCCCTGGCAAGCAATACGTAAAGGAAAACCGGCTATTGGCCCTGGGCCAGAGCCGGTTTTTACTGCCCCAGGGCCAAAAGCTCCGAAACTGTGTAGAGGGTGTACCCACGCGCCGAGAGCCCTTCCAGCACCCCGGGCAGCGCGCTGGCGGTGTTCAGCGCGCTGTTCTGAAAGCGGAGAATGGAACCGGGGCGCGTCTGTTCCACCACAAGGGCTTCTGTCTGCGACGGCGGAAGGTTTTTCCAATCCAGGCTGTCCACGTCCCACAGCACGGCCTCCATTCCTTGTTCCCGCCCTGCCTGAAGGAGCGCGGGGCTCCACAGGCCATAGGGAGGGCGGAACAGGCTGGGCGTTTCCCCGCAGGCCTCCTCTATGGCGCCGCTGCAGGCGGAAAGCTCCTGCGCCATGACGGCAGGGTCTTGGCTGGGGAGCCCTCTCTTGTGGTTTTGCGTGTGGTTTCCCAGCTCGTGGCCAGCCGCTGCGATGAGCCGCGTTTCCTCCGGATGGGACTCCACCCAGCGCCCTTCCAGAAAGAAGGTGGCTTTCACCCCGTAATCCTCCAAAATTTCCAGAATTTTTACCGTGTCGGAGGAAGATCCCAGAGTTTCAAAGGAAAGGGCGGCAGCCCGCTGCCCCTGCACATCGGCGCGGCATACCGGCCCGGAAAGGGGGCCGCCGGCCGGGCTTCCTTCAGCAGGCAGGCCGCCCAGCCAAGCAAGGCCGGCGCAGAGGGCGGCAAACGCCAGCAGGGAAAGGGCCGGAAGGGGAAGGCGCAGGCAAAAGGAACGACGCATAGGACACCTCCTGAAAGGGCGGAACATTTTTTCAGCGGACAACAGGCCGCGCCGCTTTTCCGGGCGGCAGAGAAAAGAAAGGGGAGAGCCGATGATGGCCCTGATTACTCATATTCAGCTTTGCGGAAGGAAAATACGCGCTGTGAAAAAAACAGTGCTGGAGGTCAATTTTGACCGGAACTGTTTTTCCATGTGGACCCGCGCGGCGGGCGCGGAACAGGGGGACGTCCCTTCCTACTCCAGCATTCAGCTGGATCGCCGCCAGGCGGCAGAGCTCTGCGCTTTGCTTCAGAATTTTCTGGAGGAGGAAAATTAGGCGCGATGCGGCCACATATTTCCCGCCGGATTCCCCATACTAAGAAAGCCCCGGCCGCTGTGACCGGGGGAAAGTACGGAGAAAAACGGGAGGGTTCGTCGCATGAATCTTATCGTTTTATGCGGGAAAGAAAACGATTCTATTTTGCGGAACGCGCTGCTGCCGGCCCTGGAACGCTACGGCGGGGCGTTTTATGCCAGCCGAAAGCAGATTTTCCGCGTAACGGCGGAGGAGCCTGCTTTTTTTGTCTTTGACTGCGAGCAGGTTCCGGATGTTTTCTGGGAAAAGGGCATCCTCCTGTTTAAAAACAGCTGCGACGGCCTGGGGACGCTTTCCCTTCCGCCCGGCTTTTTTTCCGTTTTCGAGTCCCACAACCACAGGGCGGCCGCCATGCTGCGGCGCAGCCATTCGCACGTGGCCACCTGTGGAATGAGCACCAGGGACACCCTGAACATTGCCAGCCTGGACTATGGGAGCGCCGTGCTCAGCCTGCAGAGAAATATTACCACCCTTGCCGGGCAGATTCTGGAGCCCCACGATTTCAAGGTGACGGTGTGCAACAACGCCAGCCCCAGGCAGGTTCTGGCCGTGGCTATGGTGCTTCTTCTTTCCGGAATCGACTCTTCCTCCGGCTACAGGATTTGAAAAAATTGACAGTTATATTTGGTTCCCCGGG
>DVMK01000030.1 GCA_018715025.1 Candidatus Caccousia avistercoris | reverse complement strand
TATGTAAACTAATGTATAAACAAAAATCCGCCCTTCTCCCCTATCTGCGCTTCCCGCTGACGCCGGCATAACCGCCCAGGGCGCCGCTCAGCACCATGACAAGCAGTCTGGTAACAGAACCGGCCAGACGGGGCTCTTCCCCACCGGCCAGCCCGGCCAGCAGAAACAGGAGGAAAAGCAGAAGCCCGGCGGCGGCCCCCAGAGGAAGCCCCCTTTTCTTCGCCAGCTTGGCGGCAAAAAGCCCGGCCAGGAAGGCGCTCAGGGCGGAAGCCACCAGAACAACGGCAGGCACGGCTGCGTCGGGAAGGAACCCCATAGACGTTATGATGTAGGCAGAAGCGGCAAGCAGCGCCGCCGCCGCAAGGCAGCCCCCTATGGTTCCGAACAGAACAGCCCGCACAGCCCCAAGGATTTCACTTTTTTCCGTTCCTCTGCTTTTTCTCATAAAAAAATCCTCCTCAAACATCATTTTATCCAAATGATATTCGAGGAGGATGAAAAATATGCTTATTCCGGCGGCCCGCTGGGCGCGCCCTGGGAAAATTATTCCGCGTCGTCGTGGATGGTATCCACGCTGCCAATGGCCCATCTCTTGATGCGCACCTTGCTGCGGTCTGTTCCCGTCTCAATCACGAGAGTCTCGTTCTCTTCCTTTATGCTGACAATGCGGCCCACAATACCGCCAATGGTGGTAATCTCATCTCCGATCTGGGCGCCCTTGCGCATGGCCTCTTCCTTTTTCCGCTTCTTGGACTGAGGGCGGATCATGATAAAATAAAGAGCGAGGATGATCAGCGCATAAGGCAGGAGCATGACCAAAAGGCTTCCAACCCCGACAGCGCCCTCCGCGCCTGCCGTGGTACCGGCGGCAGCGTCCAACATGAATAAATGTTCCATTTTTTTGCACACACCTCATATTTTAAAAGATTAGCTATAGTATAGCAAGAAAAGCCGAAGCTTGCAAGCGAAATTTATATTCTCAGGCCCAAAACCGGAAGATATTTGCCGCAGAAGGCGTCAAAGGTGCCGTCGTCCAGCGCGGCGCGAATCCGTTCCAAAAGCGTGTTGTAAAAATAAATATTATGCATGACGCACAGGCGCATGCCCAGCATCTCACCGCTTTTCATCAGGTGATGAATGTAGGCCCGGGAAAAATTCCGGCACACCGGGCAGTCGCAGGAGGGATCCAGCGGTTCCTCGTCCAGCGTGTATTTGGCGTTCATCATGTTGCGGCAGCCCTCCCAGGTGAAGGCGTGGCCGTGCCTGGCGTTCCGGGTGGGCATGACGCAGTCGAACAGGTCTACGCCGCGGCGCACCGCTTCCAGAATGTTCACCGGGGTTCCCACCCCCATCAGGTAGCGGGGCTTGTCCTCCGGCATCTCCGGCAGAACCGCCTCCAGCACCTGGTACATTTCCTCCGCGCTCTCCCCCACCGCCAGGCCGCCTATTCCGTAGCCGTCCAAATCCAGCTCCCGAATCTGTTTCATGTGTTCGATCCGCAAATCCTGGTAAGTGCTGCCCTGGTTAATGCCGAACAGCATTTGCCTGGGGTTGACAGTGCCGGGCAGGGAATTCAGCCGGTCCATCTCCGCTTTGCAGCGGTACAGCCACCGGACGGTGCGGCCGCAGGAATGTTTCACATACTGGTACTCCGCCGGGTTTTCGATGCATTCGTCGAACGCCATGGCAATGGTGGAACCCAGGTTCGACTGGATCCGCATGCTTTCCTCCGGGCCCATGAAAATTTTGTGGCCGTCAATGTGAGAGGCAAAGGTAACGCCCTCTTCCCGGATATTCCGAAGCTTTGCCAGAGAAAACACCTGAAAGCCGCCGCTGTCGGTAAGGATGGGACCATCCCAGCGGGTGAAGCGGTGAAGCCCCCCCAGCTTTTTGACAACCTCGTCGCCGGGCCGCAAATGAAGGTGGTAGGTGTTGCAGAGCTGCACCTGGCACTTCAGCTCTTTCAGGTCAAGCGCGGACACCGCCCCCTTGATGGCGCCCGCCGTCGCCACATTCATAAAAGCCGGCATCTGCACCACGCCGTGAGGGGTATGAAATTCGCCCCGGCGGGCAGCGCCGCATGTTTTTTTCAGTTGATACATGTACACACCTCTGTTGATTGATGTTGCGCTCTAATAGAATATCGCGATTCCGGCAAAAAAGCAAGCCCCAAACCCGTTCAGCCCTGCTGGGCCGCCAGATATTGGGCGTACTCTTCCAAACACATGGAAAGCTGGCGCATTTTTTCCGCGTTTTCCGTCCCCACATAGCGGTACCGGGCCGGGTCGTATTCCCGCCCCGTTTCGTCCTCGCTCCCCTGGGGGAAGCGCAGCACAAACCCGTAAAGAATGGAATTTTTGGAAAGCCACCGGGCGGCGGCGCTGGAGGAAAATTCCTCTTCCCCGGAAGAGAACTCTACGGTCATGCCGGTTTGGCTTTCATTGCAGCCGCCGCGCCCGAAGGACTTCTGCACGCTGTCCTCCGCGCGAACCCGGGTATACCCCTTCTCCCTCAGCGCGTTGACCCTGGTTTCAAATTCCGCGTCCTGCTCCTCCGGGCTCACATAGCAGCTGACTACAGAAAGCTGCACCCCGTCGGCCTGAGCGTCCTCCACCATTTTCTCCAGGGCAGGAAGAATCCTTTCCTCTACCTGCACGCCCTGGAATTCAGCCAGCACCGGCTGGAAGCTGTCGGGAAGCGGCGTTTCGGCATTGGCGAGCACCAGGTTGAAGCTGTTGTCATACACCGGCAGTTCTTCCTCCTCTTCCTCCGGGGCGGAGGAAACCGGAGCGGAAGAGGCCGGCGGCTCCTCCGCGAAGGGGTCTGCAATTTCAATCCATGCCAGCACCGCCCCGGCGGCCACGGAAATGCAGATGGCCACCAGCAGGACAATCATTCCGATTTTCAGGCGGTTTACTTGATCCCTCTTTTTCCAGTTTACCTTGCTCTTTACAATTTTCTCGGGCCTTCTGCCTCCCAGCACGGCGCATCCCTCTTCCTTTCCCGGCATTTTCCGCAACGCTTCTTTTTTATTTTAAACCTGATTGGGAAGGAATGCAATGAAAAAACAGTGAACATGTCACAAGCAGATTCCCGGCCTCTTTTCTTTTTTTCTCTCTTATGCTATCATAAATAAGAAGAATGATTCCACGTTGATGCAACGGCATATTAAGAAGGGATGGATAAGCTCATGAGAAGAACAAAGATCATCTGCACCCTCGGCCCCTCCACA
>DVMK01000029.1 GCA_018715025.1 Candidatus Caccousia avistercoris | reverse complement strand
ATAACCCGGGGCAGAAAAGGCGGCAAGAAAGCGGCGGGACGATTGACAATTCCCTCTTTTTTTGCTATCCTTGTATACAAACAAGCATTCGTTTTGACAACCGGGGTACCGGGTGTTTTGCGCTTGCAATTCCACAGAAAGGAGACGGATCCCATGAAGCGCATTCAGACTTTGAATTCCAGAAACCTGAAGGAGTCTCTGAAAGTAGGCGGCTGCGGCGAGTGCCAGACCTCTTGCCAGTCTGCCTGCAAGACCTCCTGCACAGTTGCCAACCAGCACTGCGAGAACAAGAAGAAATAAGAGAAGTCTCTGACGGTATCGCTGCATCGGTCTGCCGGGGCGCGTTTTTACGCGCCTTCAGTCCGGTGCGGCGATATTTATTCCTGTGGATAATTTTGGAAAGAGGTTAGAAAAGAAGAATGGTTCATCAGTACAAAAGCAATGGATACAACATTGTGTTGGATGTAAACAGCGGCTGCGTCCATGTGGTAGACGACCTGGTGTACGATATTGTGTCCCTGTGGGAGAAGAATCCTCCGGAGGAGATTGCCTCCGCCATGCTGGAAAAATACGCCGGCACGCCGGAAATTACCCGGGAAGAGGTGGAGCAGGCCATTGCGGACGTGGGCCAGCTGGTGAAGGACGGCGCCCTGTTCAGCGAGGATATTTACCGGGATGCGGTGATCGATTTCAAGAAGCGGAACGCGGTGGTGAAGGCGCTCTGCCTGCATGTGGCCCACGACTGCAACCTGGGCTGCAAATACTGCTTTGCCGACGAGGGCGAGTACATGGGCCGCCGGGCGCTGATGAGCTTTGAGGTGGGCAAGCAGGCGCTGGACTTCCTCATTCAGAATTCCGGCAGCCGGGTTAACCTGGAGGTGGATTTCTTCGGCGGCGAGCCCCTGATGAACTTCGACGTGGTGAAACAGTTAGTGGCCTACGGCCGCAGCCAGGAGAAGGAGCACAACAAGAAATTCCGCTTCACCATCACCACCAACGGCGTGCTTTTGAACGACGAAATTCTGGACTTTGTGAACCGGGAAATGGGGAACATCGTGCTGAGCATTGACGGCCGCAAGGAAGTAAACGACCGCATGCGCCCCTTCCGCAACGGAAACGGCAGCAGCTACGACCTGATTCTGCCCAAATTTAAAAAGGTGGCGGAAAGCCGCGGCCAGGACAATTACTATGTGCGGGGCACCTACACCCATTTCAACAAGGACTTCGCCAGCGATGTGCTGCATTTGGCAGACCAGGGCTTCGAGCAGATTTCAGTGGAGCCTGTGGTGGCGCCGCCTTCCCAGCCCTATGCTATTCGGGAGGAGGACGTGCCCCAGCTCTGCGAGGAGTACGACCGCCTGGCCAAAGAGCTGCTGGCCCGCCGCAAGGCGGGGAAGGGCTTCCACTTCTTCCATTTTATGATCGACCTTACCGGCGGCCCCTGCATTTACAAGCGGATCACCGGCTGCGGCGCGGGCACAGAGTACATGGCGGTCACCCCCTGGGGCGACCTGTACCCCTGCCACCAGTTTGTGGGCAACACAGACTTCCTGCTGGGCAATGTGTACGAAGGTGTGAAAAATACCGGGCTGCAGGACAAATTCAAGCTCTGCAATGTGTACGCAAGAGAAAGCTGCAAGGACTGCTTCGCCAAATTCTGGTGCAGCGGCGGCTGTTCTGCCAATGCGTACCATTTCAGCGGGGACATTAACGGGAACTATGAGATCGGCTGCGAGCTTCAGAGGAAACGGCTGGAGTGCGCCATCATGATCAAGGCTGCCGAGGCGGAAGCCGCCCAGGCTGAGCAGGAATAAAGGGACGGCGGGCGGGTGCCCGCCGTTTTCCGTTGCCGATTGGGAAAGGAGGGGGCGCGGTGCCCCGGCTGTTTTACGCCATTCTTCTTCCGGAGGATATTCTGGATGCGCTGTGCGCCGCCCAGGACGCCCTGCGGGAGCGCGCTGTTCAGGGGAATTTTTCCCGCAGGGAAAACCTGCACCTGACGCTGGCCTTTTTAGGAGAAACAGAAAACCTGGCGGGCGCCCGCCGCGGGGCGGAGCGGCTCCCCGGCGGGCCGTTTCCCCTGCGCCTGCAGGGGGCGGGAAGCTTCCGGCAGAACGGCGGCCGGCTGTTCTGGGCCGGGGTACGGCAAAGCAGGCCGCTGCAGTCCCTGCAGGAAAAGCTGGCGCAGAATCTGCGGGCGGAAGGGTTCCGCCTGGAGGAACGGCCTTTCCGGCCCCACCTGACCCTGGCCCGGCAGGTGGACGTGCTGCCGGAATTTGATCCAAAGGCGTTCGCCGCCTCCATTCCCGCCCTGGAAATGAAGGTGCAGGCGGTAAGCCTGATGCAGTCCCAGCGCATTCGGGGCGTGCTCACTTACCGTGAAATCTACAGAAAAAGCTTGGGGGAATAAGCAATGAACGGCATGATGATCGACACGGCGGCGAAATTCCGGGAAGGCGCCTTTGAGGGCGTGGAGCTCAGCCCCTGGGGCTATGTGCGGCTCCAGCGGGGCAGGGAGGGGTGCTGGACTTCCCCGGTTTACAGTGTGGACGGGGTGACGAAGCTGGTGGCTTCCTGGAGCGCTGACGCGCCCCGGGGCACCTCCCTGGAGGTGCAGGCCAGGGTGTGCCTGGAATCCGGCTGGTCCTCTTGGCTTTCCTGGGGGGAGTGGAGCCCGTACCGGGACCGGCGGAGCCTTTCCGCCGCCGAAGGCCCGGCAGCTATGGATACCGACACCCTTCTGGTCAAAAAGGGGGCTGCCTTCTGCGTACAGCTCAGGGTGTACCTGCGCGCCCAGCAGAAGGGGCTTTCCCCTCAGCTGCGGCTGCTGTGCTTTTCCAGCCCGGCGGGCAAGGATCGGGACGAAGCGATCCCCCAGAAGGTGCTGAAGGCTCCCTCTTACTCCCAGAGCATCCGCCAGCCGGAAATCGGCTGGTGCATCTGCAGCGCTGTCACTATGACGGTGCTGATGAACCGGCTGGGGGAAAACCTGCTTCCGGAAGAGACGGCTCACTTGTGCTGCGACCGGGCCTACGGCTTCGGCAACTGGCCTTACAGCGCGGCTGCCGCCGGAGCCCGGGGCTTCCGGGCCTGGGCGGCCTACGCTTCCCTGGGGGAGCTTCGCCGGGAAATTTCAGACGGCTATGCAGTGGGGATCAGCGTCCGCTATACGAACGATCCCAACGACGGGGAGCTCCCCTACCTGGAGGGAACCACCGGCCGCACCGCAGGGCACCTGATAGCCCTCTGCGGCTTTGAGAGCGAGGGCGGCCGGGAGTACGCCGTGGTGCGGGATTCTTATTCCCCGGACAATGCGGGCGCGGCACGCCGCTACCCGCTGGATCAGCTTCTGCAGGCCTGGGGAGGCGTCGCGTATTTTGTGCGGGAGCGCCAGCCCGAGGCCGGGTACGCCGCCCCCGGCTGCCGCCGCGGCGTGGTGCGACCGGCAGGGGAAGGCCGCTTCCGCCTGTATGGGGAGGGCGGGGAGGAGCTTCGCCTGCCGCCGGTGGGCGGCCGCGGCGAGGCCTGCACCGGTACGCTGGCCGTTGCTTTGCAGATCCGCGGGCAGGCGCCCTCTACCCTGGCCGCCTGCCCGATGGTGTACCTGACTGCGGAGGAGGACGGCTCCTTCCGCTGGTCCCGGGAACAGATTCCGGAGGAGCTGCGGGCCGCCTGCGGCGGGGCGGTGCTGTGCGCCGTCTGTGAAACAGGGGGCAGCGTTCACGCGCAGCTCCCCATGCCGTAAGCAGAGCCTGCACCGCCCGGGAAGCCCTCCCGGCCTTTGTCACAAAAGCGGCGTTTTGGCCGTTCCCCCAAAGGGAAGAAACCAATCATTGTCAGGAGGACGCTGTCCATGCACTATAGAGTATCCGATCTCTCCCTGCCCCTGGGGGCCGGGGAGGGCGCGCTGAAAAAGCTGGCGGCCAGGCGGCTGCACGTCTCCCCGGAGCGCATTGCCTCCCTGGAGCTGGTGCGCCGTTCGGTGGACGCCAGGAAGAAGAACGACGTGCATTTCATCTGCACCGTGGAATGCGGGGTGGAGGGGAAGCTTCCTCCTCCCAGGGATCCGAAGGTGAGCGAGGCCGTCCCCTTCCGGTACGATCTGCCCCGGTGCCGGCAGATGGAGCAGCGCCCCGTGGTGGCCGGGTTCGGCCCGGCCGGCCTGTTCGCCGCCCTGATTCTGGCCCGGGCCGGCCAGCGCCCCCTGGTGCTGGAGCGGGGCGCCTGCGTGGAGGAACGTGCCAAAGCGGTGGAGCGCTTCTGGAGCACCGGCCTTTTGGACACGGAAACCAACGTACAGTTCGGGGAGGGAGGGGCCGGCACCTTCTCCGACGGGAAGCTGAACACCGGCACCAAGGACGCGCGCGCCCGCCTGGTGCTGCGGGAATTTGCCGCCGCCGGCGCGCCCCGGGAAATTTTGTGGGAAGCCAAGCCCCACATCGGTACCGACCGCCTTCCCGGCGCGGTGAAGGCCATGCGGGAGGAAATTGTTTCCCTGGGCGGTGAGGTGCGGTTCCACAGCGCCGTCACCGGTCTTCGCACCAGGGACGGCCGCCTTTCCGGCGTGGAGGTGAACGGCAGAGAGACGATCCCCTGCAGCCGCCTGCTGCTGGCCGTGGGCCACAGCGCCAGGGACACCTTCCGCATGCTGGAGCGGGCTGGGGTCCGCCTGGAGCAGAAGCCCTTCTCGCTGGGGGCGCGGATTGAACACCGGCAGCAGGAGATTGACCGGGCCCAGTACGGGGCGTTTGCCGGGCATCCGGAGCTTGGCGCGGCAGATTACCGCCTGGCCGTCCATCTGCCGGGGGGAAGGGGCGTGTACACCTTCTGCATGTGCCCCGGCGGTCAGGTGGTGGCCGCCGCCAGCCAGGAGGGCCGCGTGGTGACAAACGGCATGAGCAACCGCGCCCGGGACGGCAGAAACGCCAACTCCGCCCTGCTGGTGGGGGTGGGCCCCGAGGATTTCGGCGGCGCTCACCCCCTGGCGGGCATGGAGCTGCAGGAACGCCTGGAGGAGAAGGCCTTCCTGGCCGGGGGCGGCGGCTACCGGGCCCCCGGCCAGCGGGTGGAGGATTTCCTGCAGCGGCGGCCCTCCCGCCGGTTTGGGGACGTAACCCCCACTTACCGGCCCGGCGTGACCCCCGCCTCGCTGGAGGGCGTCCTGCCGCAGGCGGTGACCGAGGCCATGCGCCAGGGCCTTTCCCTGCTGGACGCCCGCCTGTACGGCTTTGCCCACCCGGACGCCCTTCTCACCGGCGTGGAAACGCGAAGCTCTTCCCCGGTGCGCATTCCCCGGGGGGAGGATCTGCAGAGCGTTTCGCTGCCGGGGCTGTACCCCTGCGGGGAGGGGGCCGGCTACGCGGGGGGCATTGTCTCCGCTGCGGTGGACGGCGTCCGCTGTGCGGAGCGCATGCTGGCCAGCACTTTGGAGGGGTGAGCCGTTTCGCCCTTTTCCGGCGGGAACCGCCTTCGTCGAAGGGGATTTTTTACAGCTTCTTTACAATTGCTTCCTTGCCTTTGAGGGAAAAGAGGGGTATGCTGGAAAGAGAAAGGGGAAGAATGGCTTGATCACAAAGGAAATTATTCGGAAAAACGAACAAATCACCACTTACATCAAAAAGGCGGACGAGGCCCTCACTGCCCTGGGGTACACCGAGCACAGCTTTGCCCATGTGACGAAAACGGCGAATTTCGCGGAAAACCTCCTGCTGGACCTGGGGTATTCCCGCCGCCAGGCAGAGCTCGCCTGGATCGCCGGGTACATGCACGACATCGGCAATGTGATTAACCGGATCGACCACGCCCAGAGCGGGGCCGTCATGGCCTTCCGCATTCTGGACAAATTAGGCGCGGATGCGGAGGAGCTTTCCACCGTCATCAGCGCCATAGGGAACCACGACGAGAGCACCGCCTTCCCGGTGAACGAGGTGGCCGCCGCCCTGATTTTGGCGGACAAGACCGACGTGCGGCGCAGCCGGGTGCGGAACACGGACTTCGCCTCCTTCGACATTCACGACAGGGTGAATTATGCGGTGGAGGAAGCCCGGGCATACGTAACGGGGGAAAAAACGGCTTTGGTCCTGGAATTGACCATCGACACCGAGATTTCCCCCGTCATGGATTACTTTGAAATTTTTCTGGATCGGATGATGCTCTGCCGGAAGGCGGCGGAGCGGCTGGGCCTGAAATTCCGCCTGAACATCAACGGGCAGAGCCTCCTCTGAGCATTTACCGCAGGAAGCCCTGAATAATTTTTTCCTCCGCTTCCTCCTGGGTAAGGCCCAGGGTGCGCAGCTTCAAAATCTGTTCCCCGGCGATTTTGCCGATGGCCGCCTCATGGATGAGCTCAGCGTCCACATGGGAGGCTTCCAGGGAGGGCGAGGCGATGACGCTGCCGGATTCCGCCAGGATGGCGTCGCACTCGGAGTGGCCGGTGCAGCGGTTCCTGCCCCGGATGCAGGAATTGAACTCCTGCCGGGAACGGCCCCGCGCCACAGAGCGGGAGATCAGGTCTACGCCGGAGTCCTCCCCCTCCAGGGCAACGTCGAAGTCTGTGCGGGCCCATTCGCTGCCGGTGGTCATCAGGCGTTCCCGCACAACGAGGCGGGAACGGGCCGCCAGGGTGCCGGTGGTTTTGCGCAGGGTGCTGTCCACGCCGCCGATCTGCACGGTGTCCATCTCCAGGTAGGCGTCCTCCGCCAGGTGGATGTCCGTCACCGGGTCAATGCGCTTCAGGCCCGCGCCCTTGCCGGTGCCCAGGTGCTTTTCCCGGTACACCACCCTGGCGCCCCGCTCCAGAAAGAAGCGGTGAATGCCGTTGTGGCGGGCGTCGTGGCCGTCGTCTGTGTGCACGCCGCACCCGGCGATGATTTCGATGTCGGCGGCGGCGCCGATGTAAAAGTCGTTGTACACCAGGTCGTCAATGTCGCCGTGGGTGACGCAGGCGGGAATGTATACCTTTTCTCCCTTTGTGCCCGGCAGCACATGGATCACCAGGCCGGGGCCGTCCTTTTTGGACTCGATCTGAATGTTGGGGCTGGACTGGCGGCCGGCGCACTGGCCGTTTTCCCGGATATTGAAGGCGCCCTGGAAGCTTCCGCCGAAGTCGGAAACGGCGCGGAGCAGGCTTTCGGTAATCTTATTCATACAACGGCGCTCTCCTTTCCCAGCGGGCAGCGGGGCGCTTTTTCATCCGCCAGCAGCGTGGGCAGGATCTCGTCCTTGGGGCCTGCGCTGCGCACATAGCCGTCCGCAATCACAATAATTTCATCTGCAATGCTTAAAATCCGTTCCTGATGGGAGATGATGAGCAGCGTGCCGGCCTTTTCCCGCCGCAGCTCTTCAAAGGTTTCCACCAGGCGGGCGAAGCTCCACAGGTCGATGCCCGCCTCGGGCTCGTCGAAAATAGAGAGCTTTGCCTTCCGGGCCAGCACGGTGGCGATCTCAATGCGCTTGATTTCACCGCCGGAAAGGCTGGCGTTCAGTTCCCGGTCTACATATTCGTTGGCGCACAGGCCCACCTTCCCCAGCAGGTCGCACAGCTGCGCCTCTGTGAGGGAAGCGCCCGCGGCCAGCTCCAGCATGTCGCGCACGGTGAGCCCCTTAAAGCGCACCGGCTGCTGGAAGGCGTAAGCGATGCCCATCCTGGCCCGCTCGGTTACGTCCTTTTGGGTAATGTCCTCCCCCTCGAAATACAGCCGGCCGGAGGAGGGCGTCTCAATGCCGGCAATCAGCTTGGCAAGGGTGGTTTTGCCGCCGCCGTTGGGGCCTGTCACCACCACCAGCTTGCCGCTTTCCATGAACAGATCAATATCCTTGATGATTCCCGCCCCGTCCGGCAGGTCCCAGGCAAGGTGTTCCAATTTCAGCATAGGGCATTTCCTTTCCGCAAAGGTTTTCCTTTATCCTTTTGATATTCTGAGAAAAATCCTCCCTCTTATGCTATGGCACT
>DVMK01000028.1 GCA_018715025.1 Candidatus Caccousia avistercoris | reverse complement strand
AATTTCCTATAGTTTCTCTACGAACACCAACTAACTTTGCCAAATCCTCCTGCTTCATATCGTATCTGGCCCGGTACTTCTTCATTAAATCTGATGAAATGCTGGAGGAATACATGAACAAGTCAGCCTCGCGGGCGTTCTACTGCGGAATGATTTCTGTGGCGCTTGTTTCGCTTGCCGGTTTCTTTGTTGGGGGAAGGGGAGAAACAGAAGCGCTGACAGCAGGCCTTGCCTTTGGCTGGGCGGTATCGGCTGCCGTCTATGCTTTGTCTACCGCTTATTACGGCTTCAAAGAAAAATGGGGGCTGGAACATGATAAAGAATAGAATAAAAGAGTACCGGGCCAGGTACGGCATGAAGCAGGAGGACCTGGCAAAGCAGGTGGGCGTTCGCAGAGAAACCATAGGAAATTTGGAAAAGGGCAGGTATAATCCATCGCTGGTATTGGCGTGGAACATAGCAAAGGTGTTCCATGTTTCCATTGAGGATATTTTTACGGTTGAGGATTAAGCGGTAAGCCGAAACCCGGGGAGCGGTCTGTTTCGTAAGCAGAACGAGGGCGGAGGCTTGCCCCGGCCGTATACGGGGAAGCAGATATTCCGAGCCTTTGCCCCGCGGCTCACGTGTCCAGCTCTACATAATACAGAGTGCAGGAATCCTCGTCGTAAACGGCGGCGGTAAAGTTGTAGGAAGGACGGCCCAGCACGCTGGCGCCGTCCTCCTTGTTCCCCCGGTCCAGAAAGAAGTAGTACCCATTTTCCACAGGGGGAAGCAGGGGGCTGCGGTCCTCTCCGTACACCATGGGCCCAATGTGGCAGCCGTCCTCCTCCAGGCCGTACAGCAGCGCCGTGACGGTCCGCGGCAGGGGAAGAGGGGACCAGTCCGGGCTTTGCCGGACAGCTTCCAGAAATTCGCCGTCCTCAAACTGAATCTGCAGAAAAGCGCTTCCATCCCCGTGAAACCCGCCGTGGTCGTCCCAGAACGTCACAACGTCGCCTTTGCCCGCATCCGCCCCCAGCGTCTCTGACACATCGTCCAGGGGCTGGCTTGCCCGGCACCCTGCCGCCAGCAGGGCCAGAAGCAGCACAGGGGCGCAGTACCGGCGAAGCCTTTTCTAAACGCTATTCCTCCCGCGCAAGAGAATCCCCCTCTCTGTATTCCAAAAGGTCGCCCGGCTGGCAGGCCAGGACTTCGCACAGCTTTGCCAGCGTGGAAATTTTCAGCGCCTTTGCCTTCCCGTTTTTCAGAACGGAAATATTGGCAAGGGTGATGCCCACCCGCTCTGAAAGCTCGGTTACGCTCATTTTCCGCTTGGCCAGCATCACGTCGATGCGGAAAATAATTTCACCTTCCATGGCATTCCCTCCCGCGTTATATGGTCCAGTCGCTCTGTTCCTGCAGCTCTGCCGCACGCCGCACCAGGTGGGAGAGAGCGGCAGAGGCAATGGCGATGGCCGCCCCCGCGAACACCAGCAGAAGAGAGCACAGCACCACAGAGGGGTGGTTCATGTTCAAAAGAAGCAGAACCACATTCCCTAAAAAGAAAAAGGCGGCGTCCCCGGCGGCCAGGCGGGCAATGCCCTTCAGCAGCCCGGCGTTGGCAAGGGAGAAGGGGCGGTCGGCCCCAATGTTCCCCGCGATTTTCCACGCCAGCACAAGGGCGGCGAAGCAGGGAACGCCGGTGGCCCAAAGGAAAATGAGCCAGGGCCAATAGAAGGGGGCGAAAGCGCCGTTGTCCCATGCGGCAATGGATTTTCCCATTTCAGGGATGATCCAGAGGTAGACTGCCAGCCCGCAGACAGCGGCCCCGAAAAGAATGAATTTCAGCCATTTTGCCATCGATTTTGATTTCATATCAATTCCTCCCTCTCTGGTTTCCTGTTTTCTGCATTATAGCATGGAAATTATCGTGTGTCAATCTAAATTTATCGTATTACAATAAATTATTTTCGTTTTGCAATAAATTATACGCGCCTGCACAAATCGCTTGCACGACAAAAATCCCCCGGCGCCCAAAAGGAAAGGGCGCCGGGGGAAGCTGACAGAAGAGAAAGAGAGCGCGCAGGGGAAGGCCCCGCCTGCCTTCAGGACTCTGCGGCAGACTGGCCGCGGGCCTGTTCGGCGGCGGCTTCCGCTTCCCGCATGGGCTTGCGGCCCAGGAAGAGAAGCAGCCCGCCCAGAGCGAACAGCAGCAACAGGCTGAGGATGCCCAGGGAGGAGCGGCCCGTGGCGCTGGTGACGGCAGACACCAGGAAGGGCCCCACCACAGTGGCGAATTTCCCGAAAATATCGAAAAAGCCAAAGTATTCGTTGCTCTTGTCCGGGGGCACAAGACGGCTGAAGTACGAGCGGGAAAGCGCCTGCACGCCGCCCTGCACGGTGCCCACCAGGAAGGCCATCATCCAGAACAGGGTCTGGGCGAAGCCGGTGGCGTTGGGATCCACCTCAATGGAATAGCCCATGTAGAAGCCCACCAGGCAGATGACAAAGTACACCCCTATGGCCACGCCGATCATGCGGATCGCACCAGCCCGCTTGGCCAGCCTGCCGAACAGGATGGAGCAGGGCATGGCAACCACCTGGGTGACCAGCAGGGCCAAAATCATGCCGGTGGTGTCAAGGCCCAGGGTGCTGCCGTAGGAGGTGGACATGTGGATGACGGTGCCCACGCCGTCAATGTAGCAGAAGTAGGCGATCAGGTAAAAGAACAGGCCCTTGTTTTGGAAAATGCTGCGCAGGGTGCGCCCCACGTTGGAAAAAGCGGAGGAAATAAACCGCTCTGGCCGGCCGTCTATGTAATATTTCTGGTGTACGTTTTTCATCATGGGAATGCTGAAAACGCCCCACCAGACCGAGGTGAGCACCACCACAATTTTCACGGCGGTGGGGTTGTCCATGCCCATGACAAGCAGAATGGCGATGGAGAGCAGGAAGGGGATGGTGCTGCCGCCGATGTAGCCCATGGCGTACCCCCAGGAAGAAACCATGTCCATGCGCTCCCGGGTGGTAACGTCGGTGAGGAAGGAGTCGTAAAACAGGCAGGAACCGGCGAAGCCGATGTACGAGAGCACATACCCCACCAGCAGCATCTGCCAATTGTCGAAAATAGCCATGATCAGGGTGCAGAACACACCCACCAGCATAAAGAAGGTGAAAAACTTCTTTTTCATCCCCCTGTAGTCGCCCATGCCGCCCAGAATGGGGGCCATAACCGCCACAATCAGCGTGGCCAGCGAGGTGCCGTACCCCCACCACTCCATGCCGGTGGTGTCCTGGCCGCAGACGCTGGTAAAATAAATGGGGAAAATAGCCGCCATAATATTGGTGGCGTATACGGAATTCGCCCAGTCGTAAAGAATCCAGCTTTTTTCCTGCTTCGTGAATTTTTCCCGTGTTTTTCCTGCCATGTGCCGCAATCCTTCCTT
>DVMK01000027.1 GCA_018715025.1 Candidatus Caccousia avistercoris | reverse complement strand
AAGGCAGGCGGATCCATTGGACGCAAAAAATGATTTTTCCAAGGGCAGCGTGGCCCGCAATATTATGAGCCTTGCCGTTCCCATGACGGCGGCCCAGCTCATCAATGTACTGTACAACGTGGTGGACCGGATGTACATCGGCCACCTGCCAGAGGCTTCCACCCTGGCCCTCACCGGGCTTGGGCTCACCTTCCCCATCATCAGCATCATCACCGCCTTTTCCAACCTGTTCGGCATGGGCGGCGCGCCGCTGTGCTCCATTGCCCGGGGCCACGGCGACCACGAGCGGGCGGAAACCATTATGAACAACTCCTTTTCCCTGCTGGTGCTGTCCGGCGTAGCGCTCACCGTCTTTTTTCTGGTGTTCAAACGGCCCGTGCTGTACCTGTTCGGCGCCAGCGATGAAACCTACCCTTACGCGGACGCCTACCTGACCATCTACCTGATCGGCTCTGTGTTTGTGATGGTGGGCCTGGGGATGAACAGCTTCATCAACTCCCAGGGCTTTGGAAAAACAGGGATGCTGACGGTGCTTTTGGGGGCCGTTGTCAACATTGTGCTGGATCCCGTTTTCATTTTCCTGTTCCACATGGGGGTGCAGGGGGCCGCTTTGGCCACCGTTATTTCCCAGCTTCTTTCCGCCGCCTGGGTCATGCGGTTCCTCACCGGAAAAAAGGCCATTTACCGGCTTCGCGTTTCCAAAATGAAAATTCAGCCGAAGCTGACGAGAGAAATCACCGCCCTGGGCCTTTCCGGCTTCATCATGTCCATTACCAACAGCGCGGTGCAGATTGTCTGCAACGCCACCCTGCAGCAGTTCGGCGGCGATCTGTACGTAGGCGTTATGACGGTGCTCAACTCTATCCGCGAGGTGCTCACCATGCCGGTGACGGGCCTCACCAACGGGGCGCAGCCGGTGCTGGGGTACAATTTCGGGGCCGGGCAATACGCCAGGGTGCGTTCCGGCATACGGTTTATGAGCATTGTCTGCATCGCCTTCACCACCGCCGCCTGGATCATCCTCATGCTGATCCCCGAGGTGTTCATCCACATCTTCAACAGCAGCCCCGAGCTGATCGAGAAGGGCGTGCCCGCCCTGAACCTGTACTTTTTCGGATTTTTCATGATGTCCCTGCAGTTTGCGGGCCAGTCCACCTTTGTGGCCCTGGGCAAGTCACGGCAGGCGGTGTTTTTCTCGCTGCTGCGGAAGGCCTTCATTGTGGTGCCGCTCACCCTGTGGCTGCCCCACGTGTTCGGCCTGGGGGTAAACGGAGTATTTCTGGCAGAACCCATTTCCAACTTCATCGGCGGCTCTGCCAGCTTTTTCACCATGCTGGCCACGGTATGGCCCATGCTGAAAAAGCGGGAAAGGGAGGCGGCCCTGCAGGCATAGCCGGTTGCTGCCGTTTCCGTTTCGATTCATTTGAAATAAAAGCCTGTTTGCGGGCATGACTGCCATGCCTGCAAGCAGGCTTTTATTTATGGCATAAAAACCGCCCCCGGCAGGCGCTGGCACTGCCGGGGGCGGAAAATCTGTGAAAATGAAATTTTATATGGGAGGATTATTCCTCAGCAGGGGCCTCTTCGGCAGCCTCGGCAGCTTCCTCAGCGGACTCGCCGGCTTCCTCCAGCAGAGCGCGGATGGACAGGCTGACGCGCTTCTTCTCAAAGTCGATCTCCGTGATCTTGGCCTTTACCACATCGCCAATCTTCAGCACGTCCTGGGGCTTTTCGATGCGATGATCCGCAATCTGAGAAATGTGGATGAGGCCGTCGATGCCGGGGATAATCTTGGCAAAAGCGCCGAAGCTGGTCATGCCCACAACGGTAGCCTCCACCACAGTGCCCACCGGGTAATCCCGCTTGAGGATCTCCCAGGGATTATCCTCCTGGCGCTTGTAGCCCAGGGAAATTTTGCCCTTCTCACGGTCAAGGCCCTTGATGTACACCTTCACCGTGTCGCCCACGTTCACAACCTCGCTGGGATGCTTGATGCGGTCCCAGGAAAGCTCGGAGATGTGGATCATGCCGTCGATGCCGCCCAGATCCACGAAAGCGCCGTAGGAGGTGAGGCTCTTCACCGTGCCGGTGTACTCCTTGCCTTCCTCGGCAGTCTCCCAGAATTTCTCCGCCTGGGCCTTGCGCTCGTCAGCCAGAACGGAGCGGATGGAACCTACCGCACGGCGGCGGCCACGGTTCACCTCAATAATGCGGAAGCGCACATCCTTCTTCAGCAGGCCGTCCAGGGGCTCGCCCCGGGAAGCGGTGGCCTGGGAAGCGGGGATAAACACCCGCACGCCGTGGGTAACGGCGATGATGCCGCCCTTGGGCAGGATTTCGGTCACGGTGCCGTCCAGAATGGTGCCGTCCTCAGAAGCAGCGGTGACGGCTTCCCAGCCCTTGGCGGCGTCCAGACGCTTTTTAGAGAGCATGATGGTGCCCTCCTGGTCGTTGGTGCGCATAATGAGCAGCTCCAGCTCATCGCCCACCTTTACAATATCCTCGGGCTTCACGTTGGGGTCGGCGGAAAGCTCGTCCACCGGTACGAAACCGGCCTGCTTTCTGCCCACGTCCACATAAATCTCATTGGGCGCAATACTGACAACTACACCGCGAACCTTCTCGTCTGTATTAAAACTCTTCAGCGACTCTTCAAGCATCGCCTCAAAGCTGGCGCCATCCTCCATCACGTTAGGATCCTGATTTTCCTTGATTTCTGTCATGGTAACAAGTACCTCCTTTATAATGCTTGCCGGCGTGGAAGCACCGGCAGTAATGCCAACGGCATTGGCCCCCCGCAGCGCATCGAGGGGAAGCTCCTGTGCGCTCTCCACCAAGTAAGAGGCACAGTTTTTGCTGCAAACGTCGTGGAGCTTTGCCGTGTTGGAGCTCTGCCGCCCCCCGACGACGATCATGGCGTCGCAGGCGCGGGAGAGGGACTCCGCCTCAGATTGACGATTCGCAGTAGCATTACATATTGTATCAAAAATTGCGGCGTTTGTATATACCCTTTTCACGATTTTCAAACTATTTTTCCATTCAGACAAGGAAAAAGTGGTCTGTGACAGGACAGAAACGGGCTTTTTGCACAAATCCGGATGGGAAACAGAAAAGTTTTCCAGCTCGGCCCCGTTGGCAAACACGCAGCACGGGCCGGTGCAGTGGCCCACAATCCCCTGTACCTCCGGGTGGTTTTTATCTCCCGCAATCAGCACAAAGCGCCCTTCCCGCGAGGCCTCCTCCGCAAGGCGGTGGATTTTCGCCACAAAGGGGCAGGTGGCGTCCACCACCCGCAGGCCCAGCCGCCGGGCCTCCTCCATCACGGCCGCCGGCACCCCGTGGGAGCGGATGACCAGCACGCCGCCCTGCGCCTCCGCCGGGGAATGGGCCACGCGTACCCCGCGGGCCTCCAGCTCGCGCAGGGTCTGGGGGTTATGGATGATGGGCCCCAGGGTCCAGACCTGCTCCCCCTCCTCCAGCAGGCGGTGTACCGTCTGCACGGCCCGGTTCACGCCGAAGCAGAAGCCGGCCGTTTTTGCCACTGTAATTTTCAATGCTTTTCCTCCAACAAACGATTGATTTCACCGGAAAGCCGCGCGGAGGCCCGGCGCACGCATTCCCGCATGGAGCCCTCGCCGCAGAGCTCTGCCGCCGGAATGGGGCTGCCGAAGCGGACGGTGATCCTTTTGCGGAAGCGGAGAAGCTCCCCCTCGCAGTAAATGCAGGCGGGCAGCACCGGCGCGCCGGAGCGCTGGGCCAGCAGGGCGAAGCCGGACTTGGGCTGGAACGGGGCATTGTCGAAAACGACCCGGCCCTGGGGGAAAATGCCCAGAACGCCCCCCGCCTCCACAATTTCCAGGGCGGCGCGCATGGAATCTGCGTCCCCTTTGTCGCGCCGCACCGGGAAGGCCCCCATTTTCCGCAGAAACCAGGCCGCCAGGGGGCCGTGGTCTGAAAACAGCTCTGACTTGGCCATGTAGCGCACCTGCCGGCGGAAGGGCACGGCCAGCAGGAAGGGGTCGATGACGGAACGGTGGTTGCAGCAGAGGATGAGCCCGCCCTCCCGGGGAATATGCTCCGTCCCCTGGTAGCGGATGCGGAAAGCAAGGCGGGAGAAGGGCGTCAGGAAGCGGAGCAGGAAAAAATACAGCCTCATGCCTCCATTTCCTTCAGGTCACGCTCCCGCAGCGCGGCGATTTTCGACATGACAAGACGGCTGGCGTTCCGGTATTCCGAGCCCTTCCCCTCCTGGATGCCCAGCTCCTCCGGCTGGATGAGGGAGCCGTAGGAGACCACCACCCGGTGGAACATGCGGGGCAGCCTGCTGCCCACCGGCGTAAGGCACACCGGCAGAATCGGCTTTTTGTGCTGGTAGGCCAGCATGACGGCGCCCGCCTTGGGCTGGCCAAGCTCCCCTGTCTTGGAACGCGTCCCCTCAATGAAAACGCCCAGAATATCCCCCCGCTTCAGCACCTCGCCCGCATGGTCAATGGCGCCCATGTCCCCCCGGCCGCGCTGCACCGGGACGCAGCCCAGAGAAAGCAGCAGCCAGGCCAGGGCCTTGTTCTGAAACAGCTCTGCCTTCGACATGAAGTAGATCTGCCTTTTTTCGATGCTGGCAAGGCGCAGCGGGTCTGAAATTCCCATGTGGTTGGCGCAGAGAATAAAATTTTCGTCCTGGGGGATATTCTCCCTTCCCTTTACCGTATAGGGGATGAAGGGCCAGACCACCGGCTGGGCCGCCACTTTGCCGAACGCGTACAGAGGAGTTTTTTTCATTTACAGTTACCACCGTTCATTTCAATTTTTCGTTCACCAGGGCTACAAGCCGTTCCACCACTTCCTGCAGGGAAAGGCCGGTGGTGTCCAGAAGGACGGCGTCCTCCGCGGGCTTCAGGGGGGCTACCGCCCGGTGGGCGTCCTGGTAATCCCGCTGCTGAAGCTCCTCCAGCACCTGCTGGTACTCCGCGTTTTCCCCCTTCTGCCGCATTTCTTCAAAGCGGCGGCGGGCCCGCTCCTCCGGGGAAGCGGTGAGAAATACCTTTACCTGGGCCTTTGGCAGCACCACGGTGCCAATGTCCCGGCCGTCCATCACAACGCTGTGGCGCTCTGCCAGCTGCTGCTGCAGCCCGAACAGAAAGCTTCTCACACAGGGCAGGGCGGAAAACTGGGAGGCGGCCAAGGAAGCCTCCGGCGTGCGGAGCTCCCCGGTTACGTCACGGCCGTTGAGAAGGACGTGCTGCCCGCCCTCTGAAAACTCCAGGGAAACCTCCAGCCCTTCCAGGGCCTTTTCCACCTGCCGGGCGTCCCCGGCGGGGATGCCCAGCGCCCTCATGTGGCAGCCCACCGCCCGGTACAGGGCCCCGGTGTCTACGTAAACAAAGCCCAGCCGCTTGGCCGCCGCCCGGGCGGCCGTGCTTTTTCCGGCCCCCGCGGGGCCGTCTATGGCAACTGCTGTCATTCCAGCATCATCCTTCCTCAATATGATTTGGCGCCCCTGCCGCGGCCGCCTGGGCCGCTGCACGCCCTGTGGAAAAGGCGATCTGCAGGTTAAAGCCGCCGGTGTACGCGTCCACGTCCACCACTTCCCCGGCGAAATACAGGCCCGGCACCAGCTTTGACTCCATGGTTTTCGGGTTCAGCTCCCGGACGCTGACGCCGCCGGAGGTAACGATGGCCTCCTCCAGAGGGCGGAAGCCCTGAATGGAGAAGGTGAACTGCTTCAGCAGCGCCCCCAGCTGCCAGCGCATCTCCCGCGTAATGGCGTTGCACTTTGTCTCCGGCGGAATCCCGGAACGGCGCACGGCCACCGGAATCAGCTTGCGGGGCAGCAGGGCCCCCAGGGAGTTGGCAAAATCCCGGTTCCGGTTCTCCGCAAAATCCCGCTGCAGGCGGGCGTCCAGCTGCTCCGGCCGGAGGGCCGGCTTCAAATCCAGCCGCACCTGGTAGCGGCCCGGTTCCATGCGCCGCATGTGGCTGCTGGCGCTGAGGATGACAGGGCCGGAAAGGCCGAAATGGGTGAACAGCAGTTCCCCGAAGTCCCGGTAAATCTCTTTCTTCTTCTCCGCGTCCCACAGGGAAAGGCCTGTGTTCCGCAGAGAGAGGCCCATCATCTCCCGGCAGTCGTCCCCCTGGGCCACCAGGGGCACCAGCGACGGGCGCAGGGGCGTTACCGTGTGGCCCGCCTGGGCGGCCAGGCGGAAGCCGTCCCCGCTGGAGCCGGTGGCCGGGTAGGAAGCGCCGCCGCAGGCCACCAGAACCGCGTCCGCCTCCAGCGTTTCCCCGCCTTCCAGCACCGCCCCGGCGGCGCGCCCCTCCCTCAGCAGAAGGGAGGAAACCGCCGCGCCGGCGCGCACCTGGCAGCCGTTCCCCCGCAGCCAGGACTCCAGGGCCTCCACCACGTCGGAGGCATGGTCAGAGACGGGGAACACCCGGTTGCCGCGCTCCGTTTTCAGCGGAACCCCCAGGCCCTGGAAAAACGCCATTACCTCTTGGGGCGGAAAGGCGGAAACCGCGCCGTACAGGAACCTGCCGTTGGAGGGGACGGCGGCCACCACCTCCTGCACAGAACAGCTGTTTGTCACGTTGCACCGGCCCTTGCCGGTGATGCGCAGCTTGCGGCCCAGGCGCGCGCCCTTTTCCACCAGGCAGGCGGAAAGGCCCAGCTCTGCCGCGCGGCCCGCCGCCATCATGCCGGCCGCGCCGCCGCCGATAACCAGGAAATCATACTTCATCGTCTGACCTTTCATCCACCTTTTCATAAACGTTGTATTCGTCCCACAGGTTTTCCAGGCGGGTAAACACCGCCTCCGCATCCTTCTTCCGCTTCATGGCAATGGTGACAATGAGGGCGTTGATCAGGCTGAGAGGCGCGCAGAGGGAATCCACAATGGAGGCGATGTCGCTGCGGGCCAGCAGCAGGTAGTCGGCGGGCTCTGCCAGAGGCGACAGGCTGCTGTCTGTGATGGAAACCACCTTCGCCCCGCTTTTGTGGGCAAAGCGCAGGGCCTTCACCGCCTTGCGGGAGTACCGGGGGAAGCTGATGCCAATGACCACGTCCCCCTCGCCGATGCGGATCATCTGTTCAAAAATTTCCGCCTCGCTGGTGGGCTGCACCAGAATGACGTTTTCCAGCAGAAGCTTCAGGTAGTAGGAGATGAAGGTCGCCAGCGCCTGAGAGCTGCGCGCCCCCATGATGTACACCCGCCTGGCCCCTGCAATGGCGTCGGCCGCCTGATAAAAATTTTCGTGGGAGGTTTCCTCCATTGTGCGGCGGATGATGTCCATATCCTGAGTAAAAATGGAATCCAGAATATCGTTGTCCCCAATCCGGTTGGCGGTCACGTTCATGCGCTGCACGCTGGTGAGCTTGTTTCGGATCATCTCCTGCATGGCCTGCTGCAGCTCTGGGTAGCCTGTGTAGCCGATCTCGGTGGCGAAGCGCACCACGGTGGATTCGCTGACCCCCACCGTGGCCCCCAGCCGGGAGGCCGTCATAAAGGCCACCCGGTCGTAGTGCTCCATGATATATTTCGCAATCAGGCGCTGCCCCTTGGAAAAGGTGGCCATGTTGTTCTGGATCCGCACCGTGAGCAAATTGTTCATTCCATTCATCCCTCTGCATGTTCCAAAATAAGGAAGCCTTGTTTCATTCTGGAAATGCTTTTCCACCACCAGGCCCAGTTCTTCCCGGGAAACTTCCTGGTACAGCTTTGACGAATTCAACGGCAGACTTCCTCACTTTACAATTCCTATTTCATATTAATGATTTTGCCGCGGAAAATCAAGCTGTTTTTCCCGATTTCCGCAAATTTTTGAATGAAGGCGCGCTTGTTCCTGCAAAAGCGGCGGCAAAAAAAGCAGGGGCCGGAAAGCCTCTGCTTTGAGACGTCAAAAGGAAGCGGGATTCATTTTCGGAAAATCCGCAGCACCACAGGGTGGATGCGCTGGACATACAGCACCGCTATGCCGCTGATGGCCCTGTCGTACAGCAGGAACACCAAATTTCCCAGCACCAGAATCACCAGCGGAAGAGGCACCCCCAGCAGGGAAAGGCTTTCTTGCGGGACCCCGAGGACGTACACGGTCAGCACATAAAACAGCACCATGGCGGCGTTGGCCACCAGCAGCTTCAGCCCCCACTGGACAGGCCTGCTGCGGATGGGGTCCAGCAGCGACTTCAGGGTGGGGTAATAGCCGAACAGCAGCACAAACAGCAGGGCCGCCTCTTTGTCTGTGCCGAGAAGCAGCGACAGCACCGCCGTGACGGCATAGCAGGCGAAGGCTTCCTTCTTCCCGATTTCGATCACGGCGGCCACCAGCAGAACGCCTGCCAGGGCGGGGATGGCGTAGGTCAGGGTAGGAAAAAGGCCGGTAGCGGAAACCAGCACGGTGCACAAAGCGGCCAGCACGCCGCCGAAGGCAATTTTCTCCCCTTGTTTCAGCAGCATGAAATAAGGTCACCACCCATACATTCACAGCAGCAGTCGGCGCAGATGAGGCCGTTGCAAACGTCGCAGGCAGAGCAGCCGCCGCCCATCTGCCCATTGGGATTATACCCGCCGTACGCACCGTTGCGCTGGTTCATCACCTGGTTCATGGCCGAACGGTACTCCGGGTTGGAGGGCTCCATCTGGCAGGCGCGGCCAAAATGGTTGTAAGCCTCCTCCAGCCAGCCCCGCTTGTAGAGAACGGTGCCCTTCAGGAAGTACCACTCGGCGCTGCGCCCGTCTGCAGGCACCCCGTTGAGGATCTGCTCCGCGTCGGCAATGCGGCCGTTCATAATAAGGCTGCGCACGTCCCCAAAGGAGGAAGAGCCGTACCCGCCGTAGGTATACCCGCCGGAGGAGTAGCCGCCCGCGGGCCCGCCCGTACCGGCCCCGCTGTAAGAAGCGCCCCCTGAAGCACGGCGGCGGCGTTCCTGCATCACCTGATCGTACGCCTCGTTGACTTCCTTCATTTTTTCGCTGGCCAGGTCGGCCAGGGGACTGTTGGCGTAATTGTCAGGGTGGTACTTTTTCGCCAGTTCCCGGTAAGTGGTTTTCACCTCTTCATCCGTCGCTGTGGGAGATACGCCTAACACCTTATAGGGATCCGACATTGTCATTCTCCTTTTTTTCCTGAAACAAAATTTGCCTCTGCGCCTGGGGCATCCCCTGCTCTACAATATTCCGCAGAATGGGCCCGAACTGCCGCAGCTCCAGCAGGGAAAACGCCCCGTTCAGCTGGGCCATGGTCATGTTCAGGGTTTGATTCGCATAGTCTCTGAGCTGCGTTTCCTCCTGGCTGCCCGGGGAAGGGGGAGAAGAGTAGCGGAGCAGGAAGGGATTGAAGCTTCCCTTTTCCCCGTCCTCCCGCCAGTCGTCGGCGGCGTCTATCAGGTAAATCCACCTGCCCAGGTGGTACCCCAGCTGGCGCAGGATGCGCGCCAGGGAGTCCCCCTCCCCCGCCCCCAGCCGGGAGGCCCCGAAGGCCAGGGCCTCCTCCAGCATGTGGGCGGTGGGCTCGGCGCAGGCGTCAAGGCCCGCGCCCTGCCGCTCCGCCTCTGCCTGGGCCCGCCAGTATTCCTCCGCCAGCTTTTCCAGCCGGGGGTAACGCGCCAGGGCCTTGCGGTGGGCGGGGGCGGCCAGGGGGAACGCCAGGGCAGAGCGGGCCTTTCGGGAAAAGCCGCCGTCCTGCCAGTCGTCCTTCAGCTTGTACCAGGCCAGGATGACGGTAAGCGCGGCCGCCAGGTCGAGGGCTTCCCCCTCTGCCAGGCAGAAATTGCATTTTTTCGCCGGGTTCACCACGCAGCGCCGCCGTTCAAAACCGGAACAGCCCCCCTGCAGGCCCAGCAGAAGCATGGCGAAAAAGGTGGCGTCGTAGCTGAGAGCAAGGCGGGAGGCCGCCCCGCAGACCTGGCCCAGGCGCCGGCACAGCCCGCAGTACACCCCGCGGTACTGTTCCCACTCCTTCACCAGAAGCTCCGCCCGCCAGGGACGGACATACCCAAACATGCAGCGACCTCCCGCCCAATAATCTTCTATTTATTCTACTATAGAACAGGATGCGGGAAATTAACGATTTGTAAATTTTTAGGCGGGAAGCCGTTTTTCCCGTTTTCCCTGGACGGAAGGGCAAAAAAATGATAAAATAATACCATCGTTATTATCACTCAGAAGCGCAAGAAATAATTTGGAAAGGGAGGTGCGTGCAGCGTGAAAAGAGGTCTTTCCATTGTGGTGTTCGTGGTGGGGATTGTCACCGTGCTCTGCGGGGCCGCCGCCACCGCCATGGGGGCGCTGGGGCTTTCGGCCAAGCGGTAAGGACGGAGGGGGAGACTTCTCCCTCTCTATCAATACTTATATCTGAAAAATCTTTTGTTTTTATGGATAACATCTATATTTTTTATTAATTTTATAGTTTTCTCTATTTTTTCCGTTATTTGCTACAAAAAACAGCTCGTCTCCCCCTTCTGCTTTCCTACAGAAAGAATCTTGTAATCCGCTGCGGGAAATGCTATAGTTGGAAACCGAAGGAGGGATGTTTCCGCATGAAGCTTTATCATTTCACCGTCGGCGAACTGGCCGCCCTGCTGGAGCGGTTAAAGGGAAACGTCGCCCTGATTATGGAGGACGGCGTGGCTTTCGCCATGAACAGCAAGCTGTCTCAGCTCTATGCGCTGCGGATGATGATGAACCGTTCCGCCGATGGGTACCTCTCCCCCGAGCTGCGGGTGGAAAACGCAGAGGATCGGGATATGATCCTGCGCTATTTGATACAGCGATGCTCCCGGATAAGCGGATGGGCGTCGTGAGGAGGGCCGCTGCAGGGGCAGCGGCCCTTTTTTTGCCGCACGGCCGGAAACGGCGGTTCCCTTCCGGGGAAAAATGTTGTATGATAAGAAAAGAATGCGCCGCCCTGCCGGAGGGCAGCGGCCGGCCATAGAAGGGAAGGTGCCTGCATGGCAGAAAAATCCAGCGGAATGAATTACGCCCCTCAGGGGAAGCCTAACCCGGTGGTAAAGCCGGGGCAGTTTGTGTTCGCCGCCTGCGCCCTGGACCACGGCCATATTTACGGCATGTGCAACGGTTTGATCGAGGCGGGCGCCACGCTGAAATATGTGTACGACCCGGACCCGGCAAAGGTGCAGGCCTTCTGCCGCCAGTACCCGGGGGTGCGGGCCGCCTCCTGCGAGGAGGAGATCCTCTGCGACCCTCAGGTGCGGCTGGTGGCGGGGGCCGCCGTCACCTCGGAACGGTGCGCCCTCGGCCTGCGGGTTATGGACGCGGCCAAGGACTATTTCACCGACAAGGCCCCCCTCACCACCCTGGCCCAGCTGGAAGCCGCCAAGGCCAAGGTGCGGGAAACGGGCCGGAAATACATGGTGTACTACAGCGAGCGCCTTCATGTGGAAAGCGCCGTGTTCGCCGGGCAGCTGGTGCAGCAGGGGGCCATTGGGCGGGTGATTCAGGCCACCGGGCTGGGGCCCCACCGCATTGGCCCCCCGGCAGAGCGCCCCGCCTGGTTCTTCCAGAAGGAAAAGTACGGGGGCATTCTCTGCGACATCGGCAGCCACCAAATCGAACAGTTTCTGTACTACACCGGCGCAGGGGATGCGGCCGTGGTGCGCAGCCAGATCGCCAACTACAACCACCCCGCTTACCCTGAGCTGGACGACTTCGGCGACGCCCTTCTGGTGGCGGACAACGGGGCCAGCGGCTACTTCCGCGTGGACTGGTTCACCCCGGACGGCCTGCGCACCTGGGGGGACGGGCGGCTGTTCCTGCTGGGCACCGAGGGCTACATTGAGCTGCGCAAATATGTGGACGTGGGCGGCCCCGGCCAGGGCGACCATGTGCTGCTGGTAAACGGGGAAAAGGAAACCCGCTTCGACGTGGCGGGCAAGGTAGGCTTCCCCTTCTTCGGCCAGCTGATTCTGGACTGCCTGAACCGCACCGAAAACGCCATGACGCAGGAGCACGCCTTTAAGGCGGCCGAATTGTGCGTGAAGGCCCAAATGCAGGCGGTGAAGCTGGCCTGAGGAAGGGCCGGGAAAACGCCCCGCCGCCGCTTGACAAGGGCGGAGAAACATAGTACAATGAAGAAAAACAAACAAACGTTCCTTTTAAAGCCCGCGGCGTTCCTTCTGCAGGTAGGCCGCGGGCTTTAAAAGGCGGTTTACGCAGAAAGCGGGTGGTTCATTTGACACAGGAGAAGGAACCGGACAAATTCCTGCTCCGTTCCCCCTACCAGCCCACCGGCGACCAGCCGGAGGCCATTCAGCAGCTGGTGGACGGCGTGCAGAAGGGGTACCGGGAGCAAACCCTGCTGGGCGTGACAGGCTCAGGCAAAACCTTTACCATGGCCAATGTGATCGCCCGGCTGCAGCGGCCCGCCCTGGTGCTGGCCCACAACAAGACGCTGGCGGCCCAGCTGTGCAACGAATTCCGGGAATTTTTTCCGGACTCCGCCGTGGAGTACTTTGTATCCTACTACGATTATTACCAGCCGGAGGCGTACATCGCCACCACCGACACCTATATTGAAAAGGATTCCGCCATTAACGACGAGATTGACAAGCTGCGCCATTCGGCCACCAGCGCCCTGTCAGAGCGGCGGGACGTGATCATTGTGGCCAGCGTTTCCTGCATCTACAGCCTGGGCGACCCCATCGACTACCGCACCATGGTTATCTCGCTGCGGCCCGGCATGGAAAAAAGCCGGGACGAGCTGCTGCGGAAGCTGGTGGAGATCCAGTATGAACGGAACGACATCAACTTCATCCGCAACAAGTTCCGCGTGCGGGGCGACGTGGTGGAAATTTTCCCCGCCCAGAGCACCGACACCATAATACGGGTAGAATTTTTCGGCGACGAGATCGACCGGATTACCGAGCTGAACGCCCTGACCGGGGAATTCCGGGCAGAGCTGAAGCATGTGGCCATTTACCCCGCCTCCCATTACATTGTGCCCAGGGAAAAAATGCACCGGGCCGTGAAGGAAATTCAGGCGGAAATGGAAGAACGGGTGAAATTTTTCGAGGCCCAGGGCAAGCTCATCGAAGCCCAGCGGATCCGGGAGCGCACCCAGTACGACACCGAGCTCCTGGAAGAGATTGGCTTCTGCAAGGGCATTGAGAACTACTCCCGGGTGCTTTCCGGCCGGGCGCCGGGCAGCACCCCCTGCACCCTGCTGGACTATTTCCCCGAGGATTTCCTGCTGTTTGTGGACGAATCCCACGTAACCCTGCCCCAGGTGCGCTCTATGTACGCCGGGGACCGGGCGCGAAAAAAGTCCCTGATTGATTACGGGTTCCGGCTGCCCTCCGCCTATGACAACCGGCCCCTGAATTTTGACGAATTCTACAGCCACGTGAACCAGGCGATTTTTGTAAGCGCCACCCCCGGCGATTTTGAGGCGGAGCGTTCTGCCCAGACGGTGGAGCAGGTCATTCGCCCCACCGGCCTGCTTGACCCTGAGATCACTGTGAAGCCCACCGACGGGCAGATCGACGACCTGATCTCTGAAATCAACCTGCGCACCGCCAAGGGGAACCGGGTGCTGGTCACCACCCTGACGAAAAAGATGGCGGAGGATTTGACCGCCTATCTGGAAGGGGTGGGCATTCGGGTGCGGTACATGCACCACGACATCGACACGGTGGAGCGCATGGAGATCATCCGGGACCTGCGCCTGGGCGAGTTCGACGTGCTGGTGGGCATCAACCTGCTGCGGGAAGGGCTGGACATTCCCGAGGTTTCTCTGGTGGCGATTCTGGATGCGGACAAGGAGGGCTTCCTCCGCTCTGAGCGTTCCCTGATCCAGACCATCGGCCGGGCCGCCCGCAACGCGGAGGGCCATGTGATTATGTACGCCGACAGCGTCACCCCCAGCATGGAGGCCGCCATTCGGGAGACGGAGCGCCGCCGCTCCATCCAGATGAAATACAACGAGGAGCACCATATTGTGCCCCAGACCATTGTGAAAAAGGTTTCCGACGTGCTGGAAATCTCTTCCCACAAGGAGGACGCCGCCCCTGGCAAGGGCAGGAAGCGGAAGCTTTCTGCCGCAGAGCGGAAGCAGATGATTGAGCAGCTGACCAGGGAGATGAAGGCGGCCGCCAAAATTCTGGAATTCGAGCACGCCGCCTACCTGCGGGACAAAATCAAGCGGCTGCAGGAAAAGGGGACGCTGTAGCGCGGCCGCCTGCCGGATTTGACCATATCGAAAGACAAGTGAGGGCTGCAAGTTGAGCGCAAAAGAGATTTTTGTAAAAGGGGCCAGAGAGCACAACCTGAAAAACATTGACATCCGGATCCCACGGGACAAGCTGATTGTATTCACCGGCCTTTCCGGTTCGGGGAAAAGCTCCCTGGCCTTCGACACCATCTACGCAGAGGGGCAGCGGCGCTATGTGGAGTCCCTTTCCTCCTATGCCCGGCAGTTCCTGGGGCAGATGGACAAGCCGGACCTGGATTATATTGAAGGGCTCTCCCCCGCTATTTCCATTGATCAGAAAACCACCTCCAAGAACCCCCGCTCCACAGTGGGCACCGTGACAGAAATCTACGATTACCTGCGTCTGCTGTACGCCAGGATCGGCGTGCCCCACTGCCCGGTTTGCGGCCGGGAGATTAAGCAGCAGACCATCGACCAGATTGTGGATCAGGTGATGGCCTTCCCCGAGCGGACCAGAATCCAGGTGCTGGCCCCGGTGGTGCGCGGCCGGAAGGGCGAGCATGTGAAGGAGCTGGAAAGCGCCCGGCGCAGCGGCTTTGTGCGGGTGCGGGCAGACGGCATTCTCTACGACCTTTCCGAGCCCATCAAGCTGGCAAAGAACAACAAGCACACCATTGAGATTGTGGTGGACCGGCTGGTGATTCAGCCCTCCATCCGCTCCCGCCTGGCAGATTCCCTGGAAACGGCGGCGGGCCTGACCGGCGGCATCGTTGTGGTGAGCGTGCAGGACGGGGAGGACTACACTTTTTCGCAGAATTACGCCTGCCCAGAGCACGGCTACAGCATAGAAGAGCTTACCCCCCGCATGTTTTCTTTCAACAACCCTTACGGGGCCTGCCCCAAATGCACCGGCCTGGGCGTGTTTATGAAGATTGACCCGGACCGGGTCATTCCGGATTGGAACAAATCCATCAGCAGCGGCGGCCTAAAGGGCAGCGGCTGGGCCATGGAGGGGAACAGCATTGCCGCCATGTACATGAACGGCCTGGCAGAGCATTACCACTTTTCCCTGGACACTCCCCTCAAGGATCTGCCCAAGGAGATTATCGACGTGCTGCTGTACGGCACCAAGGGAGAGAAGATTACCGTCCGCCGGGAAAGCGGCTCTTCCCGCGGGACGTACCAGGCGGAATTCGAAGGGATTGTGAACAACCTGGAACGCCGGTTCCGGGAAACCCAGAGCAATTGGATCAAGGAGGAGATTGAGGCCTTCATGGGCGCGGTGCCCTGCGACGCCTGCCACGGGCAGCGCCTCTCTCCCCTGAGCCTTGGGGTGACGGTGGGCGGCCTGAACATTGCGCAGCTGTGCGATCTCTCGGTGGTAAAGGCGCTGGACTTTTTTGACCATTTGGAGCTGAGCCCCAAGGATGCTATGATCGCCAAATCCATTTTAAAGGAGATCAAGGGCAGGCTGGGCTTCCTGCGCAGCGTGGGCCTGGAATACCTGACCCTCTCCCGCTCCTCCGGCACCCTTTCAGGCGGGGAAAGCCAGCGCATCCGTCTGGCCACCCAGATCGGCTCCTCCCTCATGGGGGTGCTGTATATTCTGGACGAGCCCAGCATCGGCCTGCACCAGCGGGACAACGACAAGCTGCTGGCTACCCTGAAGCACCTGCGGGACCTGGGCAACACGGTGATTGTGGTGGAACACGACGAGGACACCATGCGGGCCGCCGACCATATTGTAGATATTGGCCCCGGGGCCGGGGTTCACGGCGGCCAGGTGGTGTACAATGGGGACGTGCAGGGGCTTATCGCCTGTGAAGAGAGCGTCACCGGCCAATATTTAAGCGGGAAAAAGCAGGTAGAGGTCCCCCAGACCCGCCGGAAGGGCAACGGGAAAAAGCTTCGGATTGTGGGTGCTTCCCAAAACAATCTGAAAAACATTACCGTGGACATCCCCCTGGGAAAATTCATCTGCGTAACCGGGGTTTCCGGCTCCGGCAAATCCTCCCTTATCAACGAAATCCTGTACAAGCACCTGGCGGCGGAGCTGAACGGGGCCAGGAACCGGGCGGGAAAATTCCGGCAGATGAAGGGCGTGGAGCACCTGGACAAGGTCATTGAAATCAACCAGGCTCCCATTGGCCGCACCCCCCGTTCCAACCCGGCCACCTACACCGGCGTGTTTGGGGATATTCGGGAGCTGTACGCCTCCACCCAGGACGCCAAGCTGCGGGGCTACACCTCGGGCCGGTTTTCCTTCAATGTGAAGGGCGGCCGCTGCGAGGCCTGCCAGGGGGACGGCATCATCAAGATTGAAATGCATTTTCTGCCGGATGTATACGTCCCCTGCGACGTGTGCAAGGGGCACCGGTACAACCGGGAAACGCTGGAGATTAAATACAAGGGCAAGAACATCTACGACGTGCTGGAGATGACGGTGGACGAGGGGCTGGAATTTTTCAGCAGCCTGCCCCGCATTGCCCGCAAGCTGCAGACCCTGCAGGACGTGGGGCTGGGGTATATCAAGATTGGCCAGCCCGCCACCACCCTTTCCGGCGGCGAGGCCCAGCGGGTAAAGCTGGCCACCGAGCTGAGCCGCCGCCCCACCGGCCGCACCATCTATATTCTGGACGAGCCCACCACCGGCCTGCATATTGCCGACGTACACCGGCTGATTGACGTTCTGCAGAAGCTTGTGGACGCGGGGAACACCGTGGTGGTAATTGAACACAACCTGGATCTCATCAAGACAGCGGACTACCTGATTGACCTGGGGCCGGAGGGCGGCGACGGCGGCGGCACCGTGGTGGCTGCCGGTACCCCCGAGGAGGTGGCCCAGGTGCCGGAATCCTACACCGGCCAGTACCTGAAGCGGCTGCTTCCCCGGAAGGAATAAGCTGCCCCCCGCATAAAAGCGCCGGAAGCCCTGTGCGAATGCTTCCGGCGCTTTTGAGGTTTTTATCACGATTTAAATATGGAGCGAAATTTAAAGTTTTCGTCCACCTTTTTCAAAAAGAAGTTAAGAGAGAGCGAACGTAAAAGTCTGATTGTAAACTTTTTCAAAATGGTTTGCATTGTGCCGCAGCAGAGCGGCGGCACTGCCTGCGCTTGACTTCATGCGGAAGGACGGAAAGTATGATAAAGTGGTTCTGTGCTGTATCCAAGGGAATGAGGCCGCCAAAAATCTCTGTGAAAGCTAAGGAGAAAAAGGATGACAAAGGAAAACAGCGAAGCGCCCCAAAAAATTTTGGTTCGGGGCGCGCGGGTGCATAACCTGAAAAATATTGATGTGGACGTACCGCTGCATCAGATTGTAGGCGTGGCGGGGGTTTCCGGCTCTGGGAAATCGTCGCTGGCGCTGGGGGTCCTGTACGCGGAGGGTTCCCGCCGGTACCTGGAAGCCCTCTCTACCTACACCAGGCGGCGCATGACCCAGGCCGCAAAGGCGGACGTGGACCAGGTGCTGTACGTCCCCGCCGCCCTAGCCCTGCACCAGCGGCCCGGCGTGCCTGGCATCCGCAGCACCTTCGGCACCGGCACCGAGCTGCTGAACAGCCTGCGCCTGATGTTTTCCCGGCTGGCCAGCCACCGGTGCCCCAACGGACATTTTCTGCCCCCTACCCTGGCGGTGGCCGCCGGGCAGGAGCTGATCTGCCCGGAATGCGGCGCTGCCTTTTACGCGCCCGGCGCGGAGGAGCTGGCCTTCAACAGCCAGGGGGCCTGCCGCACCTGCGGCGGCACAGGCATTGTGCGCACGGTGGACCGGGCCGCGCTGGTGCCGGACGATTCCCTCACCATAGACCAGGGGGCGGTGGCCCCCTGGAACACGCTGATGTGGTCGCTGATGACAGACGTGTGCCGGGCCATGGGAGTGCGCACCGACGTTCCCTTCCGCGACCTGACCCCGGAGGAAAAGGATATTGTGTACAACGGCCCCGCGGTGAAGAAGCATATTCTGTACCATTCCAAAACCTCCAACCAGGCCGGGGAGCTGGACTTTACCTACTTCAACGCCGTTTACACGGTGGAAAACGCTTTGGCCAAGGTAAAGGACGAGAAGGGCATGAAGCGGGTGGAAAAATTTCTCAAGGAGGATCTATGCCCCGACTGCGGCGGCACCCGCCTTTCCCCGGCGGCCAGGGCCCCCAAGCTGCGCGGAATTGGCCTGGACGAGGCCTGCCGCATGACCCTGGCCCAGCTTTTCCGCTGGGTGCAGGGGGTGCCGGATTCCCTGCCGGAGGAAATGCGCCCCATGGCCAGAAGCATTGCGGAATCCTTTGAAACGGCCGCCCGGCGGCTGATGGAGCTGGGCCTGGGCTACCTGACGCTGGACCGCTCCGCCGCCACCCTTTCCACCGGGGAACGCCAGCGGATGCAGCTGGCCAGAGCGGTGCGCAACCGCACCACCGGCGTTCTGTATGTGCTGGACGAGCCCTCCATCGGCCTGCATCCCTCCAACATCCTGGGGCTGACCCGGGTGATGCACGACCTGGTCAGGGACGGGAATTCTGTGCTTTTGGTAGACCATGACACGCAGATTTTGTCAGAGGCGGACTGGATTATTGAAATGGGCCCCCAGGCCGGGGCCAGGGGCGGGCAGGTGGCGGCCCAGGGGACGGTGGCGGACCTGTGCCGCTGCGAATCTTCCCTCATCGGGCCCTTCCTTGCCGGGAAGGCCCAGGCCGGGGAGAAAGCGCAGCCGGAGGAGGAGCTGTTCCGGAAAGGGCGCATCCTGCTGCGCACCGGGGCCATCCACACCGTAAAGCCGCTGGAAGCCGCCATTCCCAAGGGAAAGCTCACGGTGGTGACGGGGGTTTCCGGCTCTGGCAAAACCACGCTGATTCTGGAAAGCCTTGTCCCCGGGCTGGAAGCCGCCGTCAGCGAGGCGAAGCTGCCGCCGCATGTGAAAGAGCTGCAGGCGGAGGGGATCCGGCGGGTCAGACTGATTGACGCCACCCCCATCGGCATCAACGTGCGCTCTACGGTGGCTACTTACGCCAACGTACACGACGAGCTGCGGAAAATCTACGCCAAAACGCCCGACGCCAAAAGGCTGGGCTTCAAGGCCGGGGACTTTTCCTACAACACCGGCAAGCTGCGCTGCCCTGTGTGCGACGGCACCGGGGTCATCAGCCTGGACGTGCAGTTCCTGCCCGACGTGGAGATTCCCTGCCCGGAGTGCCGCGGTTCCCGCTACAGCCGGGACGCCGGCCGGGTAAGGCATGGGAACAGGCAGGGAAACGCCTGCTCCCTGCCTGAGCTGATGGCCATGGACATTTCCACCGCGCTGGAAGCCTGCAGCGGCATGAAGGTGGTGCAGCAGAGGCTTCAGGTGCTGCAGAGCCTGGGGCTGGGCTACCTGACCCTGGGCGAGGCCACCCCCAGCCTCTCTGGCGGGGAGGCCCAGCGGCTGAAGCTGGCAAGCGAGATGGGCCGCGGCCAGGGGGACGCCGTTTTTGTGTTCGACGAGCCTACCATCGGCCTGCACCCCCTGGATGTGCGCACCCTGCTGGGGGTGTTTCGGACCCTGCTGGAGCAGGAAGCCACCGTGGTGGTAATTGAGCACGACCTGGACGTGATCCGCAGCGCGGACTACGTAATTGACATGGGGCCGGGGGGCGGCGAGGAGGGCGGCCGGATTGTGGCCGCCGGAACCCCTGCGCAGATAGCGGCAAAGGAAGAAAGCGTCACCGGAAGATTTCTGCGGTGAAAAGCGAATGCCGGTGCGGGAAGCTTCCCGCACCGGCATTCCTTTTTATTTTTTCCAAAGCTTGCCCTGCAGGGCGTTTATTCTGTCGCGCCTGGCCTTGGTGGCGGCCTCGTCCAGGGTCAGATTTCCTTCCCCGTCTATGCACAGAACAGAGCCCTCTTTCGCATTCTGAGGGAGCTCCCCCTTTTCAATCCCGAAAAATTTTATGTCCTTGGCGTTCCGGGCAGGCTTCTTTCCCTTTTCCCCCGCCTTTTCCTCTGCCCATTCCTCGCAGATGGCGTACATTCCCTCAAAACGGTCAATGATAAGCTGTCTCATGGCAATTCCTCCCGGTTTATTTATTTCTTTTGCCTCTGGCGCTTTTCGCGGCCTTCTCCGCATCCTTGTCCCAGCGGCCTCCCAGCTTGGAGCCGGGGCGGCGGGACGAACGGCCCTGCCCCTGCCCGCGGTTCTGCGCCGACGGCGGCCTGCTCCCCGGCAGGGGCGGCACCAGGCATTCCGGCCCGAAGCCAATCAGATCCTGCCTGCCCGCCGCCCGCAGGGCTTCTATGACAAGAGGGCGCTTTTTCGGGTCAAAATATTGCAGCAGCGCCCGCTGCATGGCTTTTTCCTTGTCTGTGCGGGGGACGTACACCGGCTTCAGGGTGTAGGGATCCAGGCCGGTGTAAAACATACAGGTAGAGATGGTGCCCGGCGTGGGGTAAAAATCCTGCACCTGCTCTGGGCGCAGATGCTCCCGCTTCAGGAACAGCGCCAGCTCTACCGCGTCCTGCAGGGTGCTTCCCGGGTGGGAGGACATCAGGTAGGGCACCAGATACTGCTCCTTCCCGATCTTCCTGGTGTACCGGAAAAATTCCTTCTGAAACGCCAGGTACGACTCTATGTGAGGCTTGCCCATGCAGTCCAGCACAGCGGCGGAGCAGTGCTCCGGCGCTACCTTCAGCTGACCGCTCACGTGGTGCTCAATCAGCTCGTGAAGAAAATCCTTGTTTTTGTCCTCCATCAGGTAATCGAACCGGATGCCGGACCGGATGAACACCCGTTTGACCCCCGGCAGCGCCCGCACCTCCTGCAGAAGCTTCCGGTAATCCTGGTGATCGACCTGCAGCGCGGGGCACGGCTTTGGGGCCAGGCACTTTTTGCCCGGGCACAGCCCCAGCCTTTTCTGCTTTTCGCAGGAGGGCTGGCGAAAATTGGCGGTGGGGCCGCCCACGTCGTGGATGTAGCCCTTGAAATTGGGAAGATGCGTGAGCAGCTCCGCTTCCCGCAGGACGCTTTCATGGCTGCGGGAGGTGATTTGCCTGCCCTGATGAAAGGCGATGGAACAGAAATTGCAGGCGCCGAAGCAGCCCCGGTTGTGGGTGATGGAAAACTCCACCTCCTGAATGGCGGGCACGCCCCCCATGCTTTCGTAGCAGGGATGGTAGGTGCGCATATAGGGCAGGCCGTACACCTCGTCCAGCTCCGGCCCGTCCAGGGGAAGGGCCGGAGAGTTCTGCACCAGCAAAAGCCTGCCGTGCTTCTGCAGCAGGCGCTTTCCCCGCACGGCGTCCTGTTCATCCTGCTGCTTCCGGCAAGAGACGGCGTACTCCCGTTTAGAGGCCCGCACCTGCTCGTAGCTGGGGCAGTCCACCGCCGGGCCCGGCTCATACTCCTCTGCGGGAATCAGGCAGCAGGTGCCGCGAATATCCCGCAGGGCTGCCGCCGGCTCCCCGGCGGCCAGGCGCTCCGCTATTTCCAGAGACTGGCGCTCCCCCATCCCGAAGGTGAGCAGATCCGCCCCGG
This sequence comes from Candidatus Caccousia avistercoris, assembly GCA_018715025.1. Lineage (GTDB taxonomy): Bacteria > Bacillota > Clostridia > Oscillospirales > Acutalibacteraceae > Caccousia > Caccousia avistercoris. The sequence goes on along the minus strand of DVMK01000027.1, from coordinate 1,628 downwards.
ATTCCACCAGGATGGAGGGCCGGATTTCATCCGCCCAATAGTCGTAATGGGCAAACCGGCGCAGGGAAGCCTCCAGCCCGCCCAAAACAACCGGGCAGTCCGGGTAAAGCTCTTTGATCTTTTTCGTGTACACGATGGAGGCCCTGTCCGGCCGCAGCCCGGCCCGGTTTCCCGGGGAGTAGGCGTCGTCGCTCCTTTTGCGGCGGGCGGCGGTGTAATGGGCCACCATGCTGTCAATGTTCCCGGCGCTTACCAGAAAGGCCAGCCGCGGCCTGCCGAAGCGGGCGAAGTCCTTCCCCTCCCGCCATTCCGGCTGGGCCAGAATGGCCACCCGCCAGCCGCGGCTTTCCAGCAGGCGTGAGATGATGGCGGGGCCGAAGGTAGGGTGATCCACGTAGGCGTCCCCCGTCACCAGGACAAAATCCGGCCTGTCCCAGCCGAGGGCTTCCGTCTCTTCCTTTGTAATGGGCAAAAAAGGCATGTAAATTTTCCCTTCTGTTTCCTTGGATCTGTGATATGCCCTTTCAGTATATCATCTTTCCGGGAAAAAATCCAGCGCAGGAGGGCTCTTTCCAACCGGGAAAACGGGCCGCTGGGCCGCCCCTTCACTCCGCGGGGGGATGGGGCGGCTTTTCCTTGGCGAACAGCTCTCTTCCCCCTAACGCCAGAACAAACAGGGCGAACACCTTCCCCAGCCAGTAAGGATCCACCGCGTGGGCAAGCCAGGCCCCTGCCAGGGCGGACGCCACCCCGAAGGGGGCGCAGCGAAGGGCCATGCGCCAGTCGATCTGCCTGTTTTTCAGGTGGATCGCAATAGAAACCGCCGCCACCGGCAGAAAAAACAGCAGATTGATCCCGCCCGCTTCCGTCTGGTTCATCCCCTGGAACACTGTCAGGTACAGCACCAGAATTCCTCCTCCCCCAAGCCCCAGAGAGCTGACGAAGCCAGCCGCCAGACTGGAAAGGAAGGGCGCCAGCCAGCCGCTCATTTCAGCAGCAGCCGCACGGCCGCGTAAATAAGGAACAGGGCGAACACCCGCCGCAGCCAGAGCGCGGGGATTTTTTTCATCAGCAGCGCCCCGGCGCAGGCGCCCAAAAAGCCGCCGGGAAGATAGGGCAGCGCTTCCTCCACCGAAATGGTCCCCTGCGCCAGGTACGAAACGGCGCTTGTGACAGCCAGGGGCAGGATAACCGCAAGGGAGGTGGCGTGCGCCTTTTTCTGCTCCAGCCCGCCCGCCTTCAGCAGAGGCACGGCCGCAATGCCGCCTCCCGCGCCGAACAGCCCGTTCAGCACCCCGCACAGCCCGCCGGTAAGGGCGGCCCTGCCCCATTTTCCTGTGATTTTTTTCATGACCCATCGCACACCTTTCCATATCAATATGGGTTAGTGTGCGCCGGAAACCGCGAATTTATTGCGCGGCAAGGGGCCTGCGGCGCAGTTTGCCGCAGGCCCCCGTTTTTGCTTATCTGGTTATTTTGCGCAGCAGGGCGATGATTTGCCCCAGCTGCAGGCACAGGATGTTCTGGTTGGCTATGATGGCATTCAGGTTGACGTTGATGCAGCGCAGCACTTCCCTGCTCTTTTTCTTCCTCACGATTTTCACTTTCATTACGTATCCTCCGTTTTC
>DVMK01000026.1 GCA_018715025.1 Candidatus Caccousia avistercoris | reverse complement strand
GGGACAGCCAGACATGGCGTGCTTCAGACGAAAAAATCTTGCCGTTGTGGAACATTTGGTATATACTTGTGTCGTAAAATATTGCAGGCAGATTGATTTCAGAAAGGAGGCCGCTTCCATGTCCACTGTCTATCAGTTCCCCTACGACAGCCCCGTCCGCTACCTGCCCCTCGTATATATGCTCCCACCGGACTTGCTCTCCCGCTTCCCCACCCTCCGCAGGCTGCCCCGGAGCATGGGCGCCCTGAACGCCTCCCCCGAATGGGCGGAAGTCATCCTGAGCGACGCATTCCTGAACGAGGCCATGGACGCCGTGGCCTCGCTGGCCTTCCCCCACTTCGGCTTCGGCGGCTGGAAAGAGCACTACACGGGCTTCTCCCCCGTGTGGCGGCTGGCCTACGCCCTGCCCCTGTGGGCCAAAGGGGTGGAACAGGTGCGGGGCTGGGGCGTACAGGCCCTCTTTGCCTTGCCCCCGGACTTCGAGATACCCTTCTTTGACCCGGAGGATGTGCGCGCAGTGATGAAGCAGGTGGTGGAGCAGGCCATCGAGGAGCAGGGCTGGGGGCCGGTGCTGGAAGTCGTGCGGGAGATGCCCTGCGACGAGGACTTTGAGAAGTGGGACACCAATGTCCGCAGGGACTTCCTCCGCAAGTGGTACCACACCCGGTCAAAACGGGTGCAGACCGTTTCGCTGGAGGGATGTATGGAGGACGAGGGCAGCAGCATCCATTCCCTGCCCGCCCCGGAGGGGGACTTCACGGAGCGGGTGGAGGCGGAGGACTTCTGCCAGCGGTTCAAGGCCACCCTGTCCAAAAAGGATATGGCGATTTTGGAGTTGCGGGTGGAGGGGTACACCTATGAGGAGATCGCGGACAGGCTGGGGTACAAGACCCATAGCGGGGTCATCAAGCGGATGGAGGCGGTGAAGAAGCGGTTCATCCAAGAAGCAGGGCGGTGAAGCCACGCAGGCCGGACACGGCAGGCGTGGCTTTTTCACGCCCAAAACCGGAAGGAAGGTGAAAATGTTCCATATCAAAGAGTTGCCGCCCGTGGAGCGGCGGGCGAACGGTTCCCTGTACCGTATGGACGCAAAGCAGCGCCGGGAGGCGGTGCGGCTCATCCGGGAGCGGTGCAGCTACTACGACAGCGGCAACTGCCTGTATCTGGACAGGGGCGAGGAAGTGGCCTGCCCCCAGAGCATTTCTTATTCCGTCTGCTGTAAGTTCTTCCGCCATGTGCTGCTAAAGGACGAGGCGGGCAGAGGGCTGGAGGCGGAAGTGTTCCGGCAGGCGGCAGGGAGGCGCTGCGCGGTCTGCGGGCGGGCCTTTTCCTCCGCCTCCAACAACGCCAAATACTGCCCCGCCTGCCGGGCGGCGGTGCAGCGGCGGCAGAAGGCCGATTACGCCCGGAAACGGAGGGCGGGAGTAGAAAAGTAGGGGGTGAAAAGGCAAGGGAAATCAGGGCCTCCGGGTCCTGTTTTTTCCTGCCCCCGTATGTTTCTATCCTCCCCTCGAAAAACGGCTCAACTTTTCTACATCACATCATCCCTCAGCGATGGAGGGATGGGAAAGGAGTTCCATGGCACAAAAAGCCCAGCACGCGATCTTACGCTTCGCCAAACACAAGGCGGGGCCGGCTGGGGCGCTGGAGGCCCACCACGAGCGCACCAAGGAGCAGTACGCCAGCAACCCGGACATCGACACCAGCAAAAGCAAAGACAACTTCCACATCATCCGTCCCGTACAGAGATACCGGCGGGAGATAGACAGCCGCATCAAAGCGGCGGGGTGCCGCACCCGGAAGGACAGCACCATGTTCGTGGACACCCTCATCACCGCCAGCCCGGAGTTCTTCACGGGCCGGAGCAGACAGGAGGTACAGGCCTACTTCACGGAGGCGGTGGCCTTCATGGAAAAGAAGGTGGGCCGGGGCAACATCTTCTCCGCCGTGGTACACATGGACGAGAAAACGCCCCACCTCCACCTGTGCTTCACCCCCATCACGGAGGACGGGCGGCTGTCCGCCAAGGAGATTTTGGGCAACCGGGCACAACTCTCACAATGGCAGGACGAGTTCCACGCCCACATGAAAAAGGCGTTCCCCGTCCTCAAGCGGGGCGAGAGCGCCCTTGTCACCAAGCGGAAACACATCCCCACATGGCTGTTCAAGCAATCCGTCCGCCTGGTCAGGCAGCAGAGGACGATTGAAAAGGCGGTGTCGGAGATAGGGGTGATGAACGCGGGGAAGAAGCGGGACGAGATACTGGAGATGGTGGGGCCGTACTTCGCCCGGCTGGAAAGGCATCTGGGGCAGATGCAGAAGTATCAGGCCACCATAGACTATCTGACGCAGGAGAACAGGGGGTTGAAAGAGAAGGTCAACAGTGAAAAGAGCATACACAAGCAGATGGAGGTGCTTGCGCTGCAAAAGGAGAATGAACAGCTCCGGCGGTTTGTCCAGAGCATACCCCCGGAGGTGCGGCAGGCGTTGAAGGAGCAGCAGCGGCAGCAAAAGAGGGACAGGGGCCACCAGCGGTAACAAAATCTTGAGAAACACGGAGGTAAATTTGGGAAGAAGGAAAAAGCTGATCAACAATACCGACATCCCCCAGCACAAGATCGAGGCAATAGCCCGCTGTATCATGCCGGACATCCTTGCTTTCTACGAGAGCGAGGAAGGCCAGCGGGAATTTGCTGAATGGAAGAAGCAGCGGGAAGCGGAGGGACAGGAGGGCAAGGCAGAGTGAGGACAAAAAGGGCGGGCGCACCGTGACACGGCTGCGCCCGCCCTTTTTGCGTTTATGGGGCTGCTTTCTTCTTCCGGGGACCTCGCGGTTTGGAGGTTGGCCTGCGCCGCACCCCGTTGCGGAAATAGGTGCTTTCGTAGCGGTCAAAGAAAAGCAATAATCCGAACCCTTCACCGATTGGAAATGGGTTCGGATTATATGGGTTTGGTGCCGGTGGCCGGACTCGAACCGGCACGGTGTCGCCACCGGTGGATTTTGAGTCCACTACGTCTGCCAATTCCATCACACCGGCATAATGATTGCTTCGCTTCCGTTTTAAGCCGGCAGGAAAATTGTGAATTTTCCCTGTACAAACGGATAGCATAAAGTATTATATACGATTCTTTTCAAAAAAGCAATAGAAAATCACAAAAAATTGGCCGCTGGAAGCGCCGCCCTGCGCCTCTGCTTCCTGAAAAACAAAGCGCCCGCCTTTTCCGCGGAAACTGAGGAGGCGTTCCGGCTGACCTTCCCTTCTGGCAGGGTGCGATCCAGGCACGTTCTGCGCGTTGCTTTTCTGACAGGAATATGTTAAAATTTGGGATAACCTTTCGCAGGGGCTGGAGAAAGACCGGAACCCTGCGCCCTGCACAGGAGGGACGCTGATGGAAGAGAAGGTATATGAATTTGAAGCGGTGATTGAGGCGGTACCGGATCAGGACGGGGCGTTCATCCGTTTCCCTTATGACGTCCGCAGGGAATTCGGCGCCGGACGGGTCAAGGTGGAGGCTTCCTTCGACGGGGTCCCCTACACAGGCAGCATTGTCAATATGGGCGTGAAAAACCAGGATGGCTCCATCTGCTATATTCTCGGGATCCGAAAAGACATCCGGAAAAAGATTGGCAAGCAGGCCGGCGATTCCGTAGCGGTGACAGTCCGGCGCAAACGGGAGGAATTGCGATGAACAGCGAAAAAGTGTACCAGATGAAGCTTTCCGACATTTATCCGCTGCTGGTGAACAAGGCGGTGAAGAAAGGCCGGACCAAAGACGAGGTGGACGAAATTATCCGCTGGCTTACCGGCTACAGCCAGCAGCAGCTGGAGGCCTGCCTGGCGGCCCAGACGTGCTATGGGGACTTCTTCCGCAGCGCGCCCCAGCTTAACCCGAACAGGACAGCCATTAAGGGAGTTGTCTGCGGGGTCCGGGTGGAAGAGGTGGAGGAACCGCTGATGCGGGAAATCCGTTACCTGGATAAGCTGATCGACGAGCTGGCAAAAGGGAAACCTATGGAAAAAATTCTGCGGAAATAGAACGGGGCCGGAGGGTTCCCTTGAAAAGCGCCAGGAGGGGCGGCAGACTGGTTTGCCTGCCATCCCCCAGGCGCTTTTGTCGTTTCATGCAGGCATTGGGCAAGGCCTTTCTGCTGTGAAGCGGAGAGCTTTCACCGGCGCACCTTCTTCCACTACAGCCGCCGCGCTCCCTTTGCCGGAAGGTGGCCCAGCCAGACGAACAGTCCCATAGCCGCCAGATAATCCAGGAAAAAGAAAACAAGGGGTTCTTCAAAATCGAAAAACACAAACTGGGTCTGCAGGAACAGGTAACTGGGAATGTTCCGGTGGAACAAAGCGTATGCGCCATACGCGGCCGTGCAGGCTCCCAGAAGGGAGAGCGCCGCCCTGCGGATGCGGGAATCCCCTTTCACCAGTTTCCTCGCCATGCCCAGAATCATGTTCCAGTGGAATCCCAGGAGGGATAAAAACACAAAGCTCCAATAAGCGCAGAGCATGTGCAGGGAGCGCCCCAAAGCGCGCCCACCCTGAATGGGAAGAAAGGCGAATACTTCCCGGGAAATCAGCACAGCGCTGACAAGCGACCCCAGCATGGTCAAAAGCACCAGCGCGGTCAACAAGGCCTGCAGCATGCGCACGGGGGTGCAGCTTCCCCGAAAAAGGCTTCTGCTCCCATTCCAGTTCAGGATATGGTGCAGCAGGAACAACAGAAACAGCCCTGCTCCGATCCACTCATGGGCCGTCTGTCCAATCAGCTCAAAGGCCATCAGCAGCATGAGAAGGACGGTCATTCCCAGATCCACGAAGATTTTCAACATCATTTTCGGTTTCACGGCCGTTTCCTCCCGGTTTCTCTATTTTCTCGCGACGCTCCAATAAACGGGGAAGAGGGCGGCCTTTGGCCGCCGGAACCTTCCCCGCAGAGGCCCCGCTTATTTGCTGTGGGAAACAATCCAGTCCAGGACAGAGGCTTCCTCAAACACCACATTCCCGCCGCCATGGTAGTTTCCTGTGACGCCCCGCTCGGCAAACCAATCCGGCCCAGGAGTCTGCAGCTGCAGGACGCGTTCGGTTTCTTCCTCGCTCCAGCCAGCCTCCTGGTATGCGAGGCGAAGGCCGTCGTAAGCCTCCTGCGCCCGCTGGGAACCATAGTACTCGTCCCCCTCCGCCATGAAAATATATACCGCCACGCCGTTTTCCGCCACAGGCGCGTACTGCCCGTCCCACTGGGAAGCGCCGTGCAGGTAGGCGGCGTACAGATCCGGCCGCATGGAGACGGCTCTGGACATGGTTTCCCCGCCGGCCGAATAGCCTGCCGCGTAGACGCGGCTTTCATCCACCGAAAAATTCGCCAGGAAATATTCTGTCAGCTCAACGGCCTGCCTTGCCGAGGTTTCTCCCCAATCGGTAAGCTGGGCCGAAACCACAATCATATCCTCCGGAAGCTCCGTCCAGCACAGAAAGCCGCGCCAGTTCAAATTGGCGCCGGAGGAATCCTCTCCGAACCACATCATGTCATAGCCGGGCATGGTCATCATCAGCGGGTAGCTCTTTTCCTCCCCGTACCCTTCCGGGAGAAAATAGCTGTAATGGATATCCCCTGTTTCCCCTTCCAAAACCTGCTCGGCCACCAGCCCGGTTTCCACTGTGCTTTCCGGCAGGGCGGAGGACACGGCAGCCTGGGAGGAAGCCTGCTGGGCGAGGGAGGAACCGGAACCCGGCGCGTCCTCCCTCTGCGCGGCGGCGGAACAGCCCGGCAGAAGAAGCAGCAGGCCGCTCAGCAGAAGGCCCGGCAGCGTGCTTTTCAGCCTCACTCCGCATCCCCCGTTTCATAGCCAAGGCCCTCCAGCCATTCGGTTACCTGGCCGGCGGCCTCCGCCACCGTCTGCTCGCTTACGGTGAAGCCGTCCTCCAGCACCGGGTTGCGGAAAAAGTCCTTCCGGCCTTCGGCGAAGGGCCCCCAGCTTTCGTGCTGCACGCCGTACTTTTTCATATATGCGTGGGCTGTTTTCTGCTGCTGGAACACATGGGTTTCCACCTGGTTGACAGCCGGCGTCACCTCTGTGAACTGGCACAGGTCAATCAGCCGATCCGGGTAGAAGTTGGACACGCCTATGGCCCGCAGCTTCCCTTCCCGGTAAGCCTCCTCCATGGCCCGGTAGGCGCCGTAGTAGTCGCCAAAGGGCTGGTGGATGAGCAGCAAATCGATGTACTCTGTCTGAAGGTTCCGGAGGGATTTTTCAATGGAGGCCCTGGCCTTCTCATACCCGGCGTTGGAAATCCACACCTTGGTGGTGAGAAACAGCTCGTTTCTGGGTACGCCGCACTTTTTTACCGCGCTGCCCACCGCCTCTTCATTCCCGTAAGACTGCGCTGTGTCGATGGCCCGGTACCCCGCCCCAATGGCGTCCAGCACGCACCGTTCGCATTCCGCGCTGCTCACCTGGTACACGCCATAGCCCAGCTGTGGCATTGTCACGCCGTTGTTGAGTGTTACATACTGCATATTCCAACATCCTTTCTTCACACCGTGCAGGCCAGCTCTGGGAAGGAGCCTTCGCCGGCCTTTCTGCCATTATTATAAAAAAATCGAGACTTCACCGGAAGTCTCGATTCATTATGCAGTATATACGGAAACGTTAACAGTGAACCCCGGGAAACGCCTGCCCGGGCGGAAGGCTACGCCCTGCGTTTCCCCACCAGCCTGCCGTACAGGAAGGTGAGGAAGAACACGGCGGCCGCCACCAGCACGATGGTGCCGCCTGCCGCCGTCCCCAGGTAGTAAGAGAGGATGAGCCCGCTCACACCGGAAAACATGGACACGCAGATGCTCCACACATGGTAGGAGCGCATGGAACGGGCCACATTCCGGGCGGAAGCGGCCGGAAGCACCAGCAGGGAATTGATGATGAGCACCCCCACCCACTTGATGGAAACGGTCACCAGCACCGCCACCAGCACCACAAACACCTTCTGCACCGCCCCTTCCCGAATGTTTTTGCTGGCGGCCAGGTCTGCGTTCAGGCTGGCCAGCAGGAAACGGTTGAAGAACAGGGCCCACACCACCGCCACCACCACCAGCAGCACGGCCAGCATGGCGATTTCCTCCGGCTGGACGGTGAGAATGTCGCCGATGAGGTAATTGGAATATTTGGCGAACCCGCCGCTGGCGGAAAGAAGCACCACGCCCAAGGCCAGGCCTGTGCTGGAGAACACGCCGATGATGGTGTCTGCCGAGGAGATGCCCGAGCCGGTGACGGCGGAGATGCCAAGGGCAAACAGAAGGGCGAAGCCCAGCATGGAGAGCAGGTAATTGTCCACCCCCATCAGCACGCCGATGGCGATGCCTGTCAGGGCGGAATGGCCCAGGGCGTCGGAAAAGAAGCTCATCCGGTTGTTCACCACCATGGTGCCTACCAGGCCGAACAGCGGCGTGATGAGAAGGATTGCCAGGAAGGCGTTCTTCATGAACATGAATTCTGTCCACTCAAAGGGCAGAAGAAAATCAATCAAACCATAAAGCGCATCCATTCTTACCGCCCTCCTTTCCCCAGGGGAAGGCCGAAGACCTCCTGCACCTGGCGGGAAGCCATCACCTCTGCGGCGTCTCCGCAGAGAAGGATAGTTTTGTCCAGCAGGGCCGCTGTGGTGGCGTACTGCTCCACATGGGAAAGATCGTGGGAAACCAGAATCACCGGCATGTGGTACTGCCTGCGCAGGGAAGAAACCAGGTCGTAAAACACCTCGGTGCCCTGGCGGTCCACAGCGGAAACCGGCTCGTCCAGCAGCAGCAGGTCGGGCATGGGCTCCAGGGCGAAGGCCAGCAGCACCCGCTGCAGCTCGCCGCCGGAAAGGCTGCCAAGCCGCTTGGCCAGCATGCCGGGCCTTGCCCCGGCGCGGGCCAGCATGGCCTCCGCCCGGCGGCGGGCCTCCTTCCGCTGGCCAAACCAAACCGGAACGGAAGAGAGGTTGGCGCACAGCATATCCCCCACGGTCACGGGCGAGGAACGATCAAACACCAGGGTCTGCGGCACATAGCCGATGCTGGGCCGCTCCACCTTCTCCCCCCGGTGGCTGGTGAAGGAGATTTCGCCGGTGTAGGGGATCCGCCCCAGCAGCGCCTTCAGAAGGGTGGTCTTTCCCGCCCCGTTGCGGCCAATGAGGGCCAAAATTTCCCCATGGCGCACATCCAGGTTCACGTTTTGAAGAATCACCCCGTCCTTCTTTTTTACCGTCAAATTCCGTATGGAGACGCTGCACTTGCAGTTTGTGCAGGCACAGCCCGCCGCCTCGCAGCTGGTGCCGCCCTGGCTGGGGAACGGCGCCCTTTCCTGCTGTTTCATGTTTCCTCCTCCTTTATGAAAGCGCCTGTACCAGCACCTGCATATTCTGTTCCATCGCGTTCAGGTAGGCGTCCTTTTCGTTTTCCCCGGTGACGCCGGGGTCCAGCGTATACACCTGAATGCCGCTTTCCTCCGCTACAATGTCGGCGGCGCTTTCCGGGTACTGAGGTTCTGCGAACACAGCCTGCACCCCGGCGGATTCCACCAGGCGGATGGTCTCGGCCAGCTCGCGGGCGCTGGGCTGGCTGTCCGGCTCTCGGTTTACCACCTTCACAATCTGCAGGCCGAATTCTTCCGCAAAGTAGGGGAAGGCTTCGTGGAAGGTAACAATATTCTTGTTGGGCAGCGGGTCAATGGCCTGGTGCATTTTGTCCCTCAGAACGGCCAGCTTGGCGGCGTAGGCCTCCCCGTTGGCCCGGTATTGGGCGGCCCGCTCAGGGTCTGCCTGGGCGAGCCCCTCGGTGATGTTTTCCACCTGCTGAATACAATTGGAAATGCTCACCCACACATGGGGGTTCCATTCCTCCTCGTGGCTGTGCTCTTCCCCTTCCTCATGGCTGTGCGGTTCGCCGCTTTCCAGCAGGGAAATTCCCTGGCTGGAATCCACCACCTCCAGGCCGGGCAGCTGCTGCACGACCTTGTCTAAAAAGCTTTCCATTCCCGCGCCGTTAATCACAAACACGTCCGCCTGTTCCAGGCTTTTCATGTCTTTGCTCTGCAGTTGGTAGTCGTGCAGGCAGCCGGTCTGCTGCCCGGCCATGTTGTCCACCTGCACGCCCGCTACCCCATCGGTAATATTCAGGGCCATAATATACATAGGATAAAAGGAGGTTACCACCCGGAACTCCGGTTCCTCCCTCTGCCTGCCCGCACAGCCCGGCACCAGCATCAGGACCGCCGCCAGCAGGGCGGCCAGCAGTTTTTTCTTCATGGAGCACTCTCCCGCTTATCATTCTAAATGCTAATCATTTGCAATTAAAATCTTACTCCCTCCCGGGCGGTTTGTCAAGCGGGCCAAACCAAATGGGAAGGTCACGCACAATTTTCCGCCCTTCGCTTCATTTTTCCTTACCGTTTTCAAAACCAACAGGCCCTGAAAGCTGTCTGCCGCGCGGTTCCCGGCCGTTCCTCTTTTGAGCGGCGGCCCGCAGAAAAGCAGCGGATGAAATAAAAAGACCGGATGCTTTCAAATTTCCAGTTGATTTCATCCCGCTAAAGCGATATAATAAGTAGCATACATCGCCGCTACCCTCTGGTACAAGGGGAGTAGCATGGAGTTATTGAATCGGAGGTAAGCACTTGATGAAACGCGTTTACAACTTTTCCGCTGGCCCTTCCATGCTGCCTGAGTCCGTTCTGCGCCGGGCGGCCGACGAAATGCTGGACTATCACGGTTCCGGCCAATCTGTTATGGAGATGTCACACCGCTCCAAAGAGTACCAGGGGATTATCGACTCGGCAGAGAGCCTTCTGCGGCAGGTAATGGGCATTCCGGACAATTACAAGGTGTTGTTCCTGCAGGGGGGTGCTTCCTCTCAGTTTGCCATGGTTCCCATGAACCTGATGACGAAAAGCGGCAAGGCCGACTTTGTCATTACCGGCCAGTGGGCCACCAAGGCCTTCCAGGAGGCCGCCCGCTATGGGGAAGCCCATGCGGTGGCGTCCTCCAAGGACAAAACCTTCTCTTACATTCCCGAGTTGGACCCGGCTTCCTTCACCAAGGACGCGGATTATTTCCACATCTGCCTGAACAACACCATCTACGGCACCCGCTTCACCAAGCTGCCTGAAACCGGGGACGTGCCGCTGGTGGCGGACATTTCCTCCTGCATTCTCAGCGAGCCCATCGACGTAAGCAAGTTCGGCCTGCTGTACGCGGGCGCCCAGAAGAACATGGCCCCCGCCGGCCTGACGGTGGTAATCCTTCGGGAGGATCTCATCGGCCACGCCATGGATATTACCCCCACCATGTTCAACTACAAAACCCATGCGGACAACGGTTCTATGTACAACACGCCGCCCTGCTACAACATTTACATAGCGGGGCTGGTGCTGGAATGGATCCGTGACACCGTGGGCGGCCTGGAGGAAATGAAGAAAATCAATGAGAAAAAGGCCGGGCTGCTGTACGATTTCCTGGACAATTCCAAGATGTTCCGGGGGACCGTTGTGGCCAAGGACCGCTCCCTCATGAACATCCCCTTCGTGACCGGAGACGATGAGCTGGACGCCAGGTTTGTAAAATCCGCCTCTGCCGCCGGATTTATCAACCTGAAGGGCCACCGCTCGGTAGGCGGCATGCGGGCTTCCATTTACAACGCCATGCCGTTGGAGGGCGTGGAAAAGCTGGTGGAGTTCATGACCAATTTTGAGAAAGAGAACGGGTGATTTGCCATGTATCATATTCAATGCCTGAATAAAATTTCCCCGGAGGGCACCTGCTGCTTCGGCGCAAACTATGTGTGCGGCACAGAGGTTGCCAGCCCGGAAGCCATTCTCGTCCGCTCCGCCTCTATGCATGAGATGGACTTTAACCCGGAGCTGCTGGCCATTGCCCGCGCCGGTGCCGGTGTGAACAACATTCCTCTGGACAAGTGCAGCCAGCAGGGCATTGTGGTGTTCAACACGCCCGGCGCCAACGCCAACGCGGTGAAAGAGCTGGTGCTGGCCGCCCTGCTGCTTTCCTCCCGCAAAATTGTGGACGGCATCCAGTGGACCAAGACCCTCAAGGGCAAGGGCAGCGAGATCAGCAAGCTGGTGGAAAAGGGCAAGAGTTCCTTTGTAGGGCCTGAGATCAGCGGCAAAAAGCTGGGGGTCATCGGCCTGGGCGCCATCGGCGTGCTGGTGAGCAACGCCGCCGTGCACCTGGGCATGGAGGTGTACGGCTACGACCCCTTCCTCTCGGTGGATGCGGCCTGGGGCCTTTCCCGCTCTATTCACCATGCCCAGACTCTGGATGAAATTTACGCCAACTGCGACTACATTACCATTCATGTGCCCCTCACCCCCGACACCAGGGAGATGATCAACGCCGCCAGCATTGCCAAAATGAAGGACGGCGTGCGCCTGCTGAATTTCGCCAGGGGTGACCTGGCCAACAGCGCCGACGTGGTAGCGGCCCTTGCCTCTGGGAAAGCGGCGGCCTACGCCACCGACTTTGCGGACGAAACCCTGCTGGAAGCAGAGGGCGTGAACGTTATCCCCATGCCTCACCTGGGCGCTTCTACCCCGGAAAGCGAGGACAACTGCGCCCGCATGGCCGCCCTGGAGCTGATTGACTACCTGGAAAACGGCAATATCAAGAATTCGGTCAACATGCCGGCCGTTTCCATGCCCCGGGAGGGCAGCCGCATCTGCGTGCTGCACCGGAACGTGCCCAACACCATCAGCAGCTTTTCCGGCGTGCTGGCCAAATGCGGCATTAACATTGAAAATATGGCCAGCAAATCCCGCAAGGAGTACGCGTACACCATTCTGGACGTCACCGGGGATGTGTCCGCCGACGCGGCCGAGGCCATCTCCGCTCTGGACGAGGTCATCCGCGTTCGGATTATTAAATAACTAAAGCTTCCGCAGTACAATTTAAAACCGGCCTGCGCCGTGCC
>DVMK01000003.1 GCA_018715025.1 Candidatus Caccousia avistercoris | reverse complement strand
TATGCGGTTTTTTCTTTTGCCAAAACGGCCGGTTTGTCAGTAACGTGTTAGCAACCGGCAAAGCGCCCCGGTTTTCCGCAGCGGAGAACGCTGGGGATTTCTGTTTTTGTCAGAGAAGGAGGAGAAAGCCTTGCGCTTTCTCCTCCTTCTCTGACATCATATTTTCCTCACACTCCGGGCTGGATTTCCTGGGCGAAGCGGGCGAAATTGGTCTCGCCGCAGAAGCTTTCCTGCCAAACCTGGCGGCAGCGGGCGCGCATGGCGGCGTTTTCCTTCTGGTTCCGGCCTGCCAGGCGCTTCAAAAGGTCTGCCAAATCCTCCGGGCGGAAATCGGCAGGCAGCAGGAAGCCCGTCTCTCCCTCGCGCACCAGCTCGCTGGTGCCGCCTACGTCGGTGGCGATGGCGGGAATGCCGAAGGAACAGGCCTCCATAATGCTTACAGGCAGGCCCTCTGAGCTGCTGGTGTTCACAAACCAGTCCACGTGGTGGGTTTGGTAGTAGCGCATGAGCGCCTCGTTCTGCACCGGCCCGGGGAACTCCGCCTCCAGAAAGGCCAAATGCTCCGCCGCATAGGCCTTCAGCTCCTCCAGGCCCTGGCCGCCGCCGAAATGCACCCAATGGATTTTCCCCTTCCAGCCGGAGAGAAGGGCCAGGGCCTGGGCCAGCAGCTCCACCCGCTTGACCGGGGAGATATGGCAGCAGCTTACCAGCTGCAGAACGTCCCCCTTCTGTTCCGGGGAAAGGCCGAAGTCACGGGTGCCCAGGTAGGCGGTGTGCAGCTTGCGGGCGTAGGGGGGGTACAGCCCGGCCAGGTAGTCCGTCCCGTTCTGCGAACAGGGGTACACCGCATCCAGCCGCTCCAGAAGAAAGCGGCGCAGGGGCAGGTAATTCATGCTGTTGCGGCTGGTGTACAGGTCGTAGCCATGGGCCCGGCTCACCGCCTTTTTTACCGGGTTTTTGCAGTCCTCCCGCAGCCACAGGGCGGCCAGGGCCACGTCGTACAGCCAGAAGCTGTAAAAGGTAACGCCGTCAAAGGCGGTGAGATCATACCGGCGCAGAACGCGGCTGCATTGCCGGTATACCTCTTTGGCCTTGGCGATAAAATATAGCAGGTAGGCCCGCCGTTTCAGGCTGCCGTGCACCTGGTTCCGCTCCCCGTCGTCCACCAGGCCGCCGCAGCTGGTGAAGGGGAACAGGGAAAGCCCGTTGGCAGGCAGGGCCTTCTTCACCGCGCTGGCCGCAATGGCGTGGGCCGTCACATTTTTGGGGACAGCCCTGGTCTGCACCGCGCCCTCTGGGGTGCTGGTGGCCAGAATGATAATCTTTTCAAAATGCTCCGCCAAATGAGGAACTTCATCCTCAATAAATTCCTCCCCCTTGGCAAAGGGGTATGTTTTTGTCAGAAGGACCAGGCAGCTGCCCATAGCCGTCCTCCTCCTTTCCCATGGTAGTTTACCCGGCGGCGGGGCGAAGCCCCTCCGTCAAATCCCGAATCACTTCCCCGGCCAGAATCAGCCCTGCCACAGAGGGCACGAAGGCCAGGCTGCCGGGGGTCTGGCGCTTGGTGCTGTCGTCCTCTGTGCCGGGAACCTCCTCCCGGGGGGCGGGCTCCTCCTGCGAATACACCACCTTGAGCCCGGAGAATCCCCTTTTTTTCAGTTCCCGCCGCATCACGCGGCACAGAGGGCACACCGAGGTTTCAAAAATATCCGCCACCTGAAAGCGGGTGGGGTCCAGCTTGTTCCCCGCCCCCATGGCGCTGATAACCGGCACCCCCCATTCCCGGCCAAGCTCCGCCAGGCGCAGCTTGGCGGCCACCGTGTCCACCGCGTCCACCAGGTAGTCGCAGCCCGCCAGGAACCCGGCGGGCGTTTCCGGCAGGAAAAATAGGGGGTGCTCCTCCACCTGGGCGGCGGGGTTCACGTCACGGATATGCTCCCCCATCACCTCTGTTTTCAGGCGGCCCAGGGTGGCGTGGGTGGCGATGACCTGCCGGTTGATGTTGGTCAGGCTTACCCGGTCGCCGTCCACCAGCACAAAGGAGCCCACGCCGGTGCGGGCCAGGGCGTCTGCGGCGTGGCCGCCCACGCCGCCAAGGCCGAACACGGCCACCTTTGCCCTGGCCAGCCGCTCCATGGCGGCGGCCCCCAGCAAAAGCTGAGAACGGGAAAATTCATTCAGCACAGGCATCCCTCACTTTAAAATGGCTGCCGCCGTTTGGAACAGAATTTTAATATCTCCCCATAGGGAAATGTTCTTCAAATATTCCAGGTTCAGCTTCATCTTAGGGGGCAGCACCTGCTCCACATAGGCTTTTTCCGGGTCGCTGCTGGCTTCCAGCAGCTTGTCCTCATCCTTGAAAGCGATGCTGGAGGGGGCGGTGATGCCGGGGCGCACCAGCAGGGTGGCCATGTATTCCGGGGCGTAGGCGTTCACATACCGGCGCACCTCGGGGCGGGGGCCCACCAGGCTCATGGAGCCCCCCAGCACGTTCAGAAGCTGGGAAAACTCGTCCAGCCTGCACCGGCGGATGAACCGCCCCACCCTGGTGATGCGGGGGTCGTCCCCCACGGTGAGGGAAAGGCCGATTTTGTCCGCGTTCTGCACCATGGTGCGGAACTTGAAGATGCGGAAATCCCGCCCGTAGCGCCCCACCCGCACCTGCCGGTAAAACACGGGCCCTTTGGAATCCAGCTTGACGGCCAGGGCCAGCAGCAGGAAGAAGGGGGAGGTGACGGTCAAAATTACCAGGGAAGCCGCCACGTCAAAGACACGCTTTGCCGCCAGGGCGGCCTTCCGCTTCTGCAGCCGCGCCAGCCATGCCTCGGTTTCCGGGTTTTGCATATAATCGGGCAAATCCTGTATGGTCATGAATCAGGCAACCTTCCTTGCGAAGTATTTTCTTTCCCGTTTGCGCTCCCGGCGGCCCCCGGGACAGGGCCGTGGATCCCTGTCATTATAGCATATTTGCCTATTCCGGACAAATCTTTTTTGATTGTTTAATTCCTCTTTACAATTTTCCCCGCATCCTCTATACTAAAACTGAGTGACAACTCTCCTATCTTATATACATTTACCATGAGGAGGATGCGATATGTATTATCTCGGCATCGATTTAGGGGGAACAAACATTGCTGTGGGCGTGGTGGACAAGGATTACAACATCATTGCCCGGGCCAAGTGCAAAACCCGCATTCCCTGCGACGAGGGCCTTATTGACGATTTGGCCGCCACCGCGCAGGAGGCTTTGAAAAACGCCGGCCTCACCCTGGACGACGTGCCGTGGGTGGGCATCGGCTGCCCCGGCACCATCAACCGGGCCACCGGCTATGTAGAGTACGCCAACAACCTGTACCTGGAAAATTTCAACCTGTGCGGCCTTCTGCAGCAGAAGCTGAACAAGCCTGTCATTGCGGAAAACGACGCCAACGCGGCTGCCTACGGCGAGTACAAGGCCGGGGCGCTGAAGGGGGCTGACAACGCGATTGCCATCACCCTGGGCACCGGTGTGGGCGGCGGCGTCATTATTCACGGGCAGGTGTACTCCGGTTCCAACTTTGCCGGGGGCGAGCTGGGCCACACGGTTATTGTGTACGACGGGGCCGACTGCACCTGCGGCCGCAAGGGCTGCTGGGAGGCTTACTCTTCCGCCACCGCCCTCATCCGCATGACCCGCGAGGCCATGGCGGCCCACGCCGACAAGCGGGACACGCCCATCTGGCAAATCACCGAAAACAGCTTTGACAAGGTGAACGGCCGCACCGCCTTTGACGCCATGCGCGCCGGCGACCCCATGGGCAAGGCCGTGGTGGACAAATACATCGCCTACCTGGCCTGCGGCGTTTCCAACTGCATCAACGTGTTCCAGCCTGACATTCTCTGCATTGGCGGCGGCATCGGCAACGAGGGCGAAACCCTGCTGGCCCCCCTGCGGGAGCTTGTCCGCAAGGAAACCTACAACATCAACGGCAGCAAGCAGACGAAGATCTGCCGCGCTCAGCTGGGCAACGACGCCGGCATCATCGGCGCGGCCCTGTTGGGGGAATAACGCGGCCCTATTTGATTTTTGGAGGAGATTACCATGAGCAAATTGTTTGGAACCATGCCGGACGGCGCCCCGGTGGAGCTTTACACCATCCGGAATGACAACGGGATGAGCGCCGACGTGATCACTCTGGGCTGCCGCATTGTGCGCCTGATGGTGCCGGACCGGGCCGGAGCCCTGGGGAACGTGGTGCTGGGCCACGACACGGTGGAGGAATACCTGGGCGACTACCTGGGCACCGCCGTGGGCCGCTATGCCAACCGCATCGGCCGCGCCAGGTTCGCTCTGGACGGCAAAGAATACGCTCTTTCGAAGAACGACGGGGAAAACACCCTTCACGGGGGCCCCGGCGGCTTTTCCCAGCAGATTTGGAAGGTGGAGCAGGCCGGCGGGGATTCCATCTCCTTCTCGTATTCCAGCAAAGACGGCGAGGAAGGCTACCCCGGGAATCTGAGCGTTTTCGTTTCCTACCAAATCACCCCGGACAACGCCCTGAAAATTACGTACCGGGCCAAAACGGACGCTCCCACCCCGGTAAACCTGACGAACCACAGCTTTTTCAACCTGACGGGCGACCATTCCCAGACGATTCTTTCCCACCGGCTGCAGCTCCATGCAGACGGGATCACAGAAGTGGAGGACGACCTGATCCCCACCGGGAAGATCCTTCCCGTGGCCGGCACCCCCTATGACTTTACCCAGCCCAAGGAGATTGGCCGCGACATGTTTGCCGACGACCACATGCTGCAGCTGTGCGGCGGCTACGACCACAATTTTGTGCTGCAGGGCGAGGGCTTCCGCAGGATTGGCCAGGTTGCCGAGCAGGAGAGCGGCCGCGTGATGGAGGTGTACACCGACCTGCCGGGCGTGCAGTTGTACACCGCCAACAAGATGAGCGGGAAGGGCCTGGGCGGCGTGCCCCATGGGAACCACTGCGCTTTCTGCCTGGAAACCCAGTATTTCCCGGATTCCCCCAACCATCCCGAATTCCCCTTCCATTTCCTCCAGCCCGGCGAGGATTGGGAATCCGTCACGGTTTACCAGTTCAAAACCTGCTGATTTGTTTTTTACTCTTTTTCCGGCAAGCTGCGGCAGGCTGGGGTCTTATGCCCCCGGTCTGCCGTTTTTTTTATTTGTGAGAAAATCATGGGCCTGTTTGCCGGGCGGCAGAAATACCAGGGTATAAGGAACGCCCCTCCAGGGGGCCCGCTGCGAACCGGCGATGCCGCCGGTTCACGGGCGGCCCTTGGGGGGCGTTGCCTGTATTATGCCTTACGCAAGCCCCGGCTTTGCCGGAAGCCCTGGCTTTCTCCTTATGGACGGCGGCTTTTCTCTGATTTCTTTACAAATTCAGGGAAAAAGGAATCCGGATTCGCTTTGAACTGCTCCACCAGGTTCTGGGGAGGAGGCATCTGCGGCGGATTCTTCTTTTTCAGCCAGCCGGGGATGGGATTTTCCTCGGGGTTCATGCAATGATAGACTTTCATTTCCACGGTATTCACCTCCGGTCCATTCTATTCCGCAGATAGGCCGGAGGTGTATGTTTCGAGAAAAAACGCTTTGCTTCAGCGCAGCTGTTCCAGTTCCGACAGGAAAAATCCCAGAGTGTCCTCAAAGGAATCGTAGGGGCGGGGGTTGCCCCCGTTGGTGCTCTTGCACTGGTTGTCGCTGTACTCCTGCCCGGCGGCGAACAGGTCGCCCAGGTACACCTGGTACCCTTCCTGCTGGGCCAGGGTGCAGAAGGAGTCCATAGGATCGGCTGCCTGCCGGGTGTCAAGCAGGCGGCGTTTTAGGCTTGGGTTCTGCCGGGCGGCTTCCAGCAGCCGGTCTAATTCAGAAAACAGATTACTCATA
>DVMK01000025.1 GCA_018715025.1 Candidatus Caccousia avistercoris | reverse complement strand
CCAGGCAGACGGCGAAAATTACTCATGTTTGCGGTTTTTTGTAAACCATTCGGCTATGATGCGGTATCTGTTTCGTCGACGCTTCTCAGGCGAAAATGGTTCGAAGAAATGATTAAATCTTTTCCTAAGTAAAAAATATCCGGTTTCCTTTGGTACCGGCTGGGCTTTCATGAAGAGTTAACCGAGACGCGTTATCGGGCGGTGGAGCTTGTAGCCGATTGGCTGTCTGATTCCAATGGCAATCGCAAAACCGATGGAGCGGATGGACGGCGTCTGCGCGGAAAACCTGCCCAACGGCGGGCTGCGGATGGTTCTGGAGATTCCCCTGACAAGAGGAGGAAAAGATAATGAGACGAATCCTAATCATTAGAGGACGACGAAACGATTGCCGCCATTGAGCGTGATTATTTGGAAATCAATGATTTCAAAGCGGACATTGCCGGGAATGGCCCGGATGGGATTTCAATGGGACGGTCAGGAAATTATGATTTAATCCTGCTTGATCTGATGCTGCCCGGAATAGACGGTTTTACCGTATGCCGTAAGCTGCGGGAAACGCTGGACATCCCCATCCTGATGGTAACAGCGCGTCAGGAGGATATTGATAAAATCAAGGGACTTGGCATGGGCGCGGACGATTACATAACGAAGCCCTTTTCTCCAAACGTACTGGTGGCTAGAATCAAAGCGAATCTTGCGCAGTATGACCGCCTAAGACATGCAGGCGGCCAGGAAAGATCACAAATCCAGATAGGCAATATTTTGCTTCAGCAGGATACCAGGCGGGTCTTTGTGGAGGGAACAGAACCGGCCTTTCCTGGCTGTGCTATTACCGTGCTTTACAGGACGGGTCAGCCAGCGTAGTGGTGCCAATTGATAAGCTGAGTATTGTTGTAACGATTGTATTTTCGTACCTTGTATTGAAAGAAAAGCTCAGCAGAAAAGCGGTAGTTGGGCTGCTTTTGATTTTGGTCGGCACGGGCGCTATGCTGTTTTGAAAAATGTGAACGAAAAACCCCGGATGCAGAGATTCACTCCCTGCATCCGGGGTTTTTTGACGAAAGCGTTCCTTTGCCTGAACAGCCCGCGCTGCTGCCGCGTTTTTCTTTCTACAGCCGCACCCTGACGTGATCGGCGCTGATGCGGTGCATGGCCACGCTCTCCACCAGGCCGAAGCCCAGGTAGAGGCAGGCGCTGGAAGAACCGCCCGCGCTGAAAAAGGGAAGGGTGACGCCCATGACGGGCAGAAGGTTCAGGCACATGCCCAAGTTGGTAATGGTCTGAATGGCCACCATGCCGAAGAATCCCATGCAGATGGCGGTGCCCAGGGTGTCGGTGGCGTTCCGGGCCACGTACAGGGTGCGCAGCATGAGGGCCAGCAGCAGGGCGATCACCAGGCAGCAGCCCACAAAGCCAAGGCTCTCGGCGGCCACGGAAAAAATGTAGTCGCTCTCCTGCACAGAAACGACCCCCTTCTGTACCCGGGGGGCTGTCCCCAGCCCGCGGCCGAACAGCTGGCCGCTGCCGATGGAGATGCGCCCCTGGATCTGCTGCCAGCCGGTTCCGGTGGGGTCGTCCTCCAGGTGGAGGAAGGAGGTGAGCCGGGTTTTCTGGTAATCCTGAATAACGCCAAACTCCCATGCCGCGGGCAGCACCACCGCCAGCATGGCGGCCACAGCGGCAAACCAGCGCAGCTGCACCCCGGCGGCGAAGCTCATGGCCAGGAACATGAAGAAAAACACCACGGCAGAGCCCATGTCCTTCTGCACCAGAACCATCCAGCCCACAGGGAAGAGGGCGTGCAGCCCCAGAAGAATTACATGCAGGGGCCGGTTCAGCAGATCCTTTTCCTTAAGGGTGGAAATATGTTTGGCAAAGGTTACCATAAAGACTATTTTTACCAGCTCGCTTGTCTGGAAGGTAAGCCCAAGGCCGGGAATCTGGATCCAGGCGCGGGTGTCCATGCCGCCGCTGCTCTGAATGCCGATTCCCCTGAAATGGGTGTAAATCAGAAGGGCGACGCTCACCCCCGCCGCCAGCCACCAAAGCGAGCTGAGGTCCCGGTAGTCAAAGCCGGTCAGAAGGAAGGCGGCGGCGTAGCCGATGAGAATGGCCAGAAGCTGGGTGGTAAAGTAGCTGCGCGAGCCGGTGGAGGGAACCGTCCGCAGCAGGATGAGGGCGTAAACAGAGATGGCGGTGATAATCACCCAAAGGACCTTGTCCGCCCGTTTGAAATAGTCCAGAATACGTTCTCCAAATTTTCGCATGGCTGCCCTTTCTATCTGGAAGGCCTTCATTTCCGGGGAAACGGGGCCCGCGCAAATCAATAAAAAAGATTATGGAAACTGGAATTATTATAATATGCTTCCCGCAAAACTGCAAGTGTATGGGGATGAACAATATATGAAGGGGAAAAATCATCTCCCCAGGTTCTATTTCTTCCCGTTTGTCCATAGGTATAGGACAAGAAAGGGAGGACAAGTACAATGGAACAGACAATGGAAGAACGCTTTGATACGGCCGCCGGTGCGCTGTGCGCCAGAATTTCCCGGGTGCTGCTGGGGCTTCCCCCCGCGCTGAAGCGCGAGGTGCAGGAGATAGGGCTGCGGGCGGGCCAGCCGGTGACGCTGTGCTGCGCCAGGGGGATCTATTTTCTCACCCCCGGGGGCCGGGTCCTGTGCTGCCCCCAGGCGGGGCTGCTCACCGCAGAGCAGGGCGACCTGGCCGAATCCCTGCAAAGGCTGTGCGGATACTCTGTTTACAGCTGCCAGGAAGAACTGAGGGAGGGGTACCTGACCCTGCCGGGCGGCCACCGGGTGGGCGTGGCGGGCACAGCGGTGCTTCAGGACGGCCGCATCGCCGCCCTGCGGGAGGTTTCGGCCCTGAACCTGCGCCTTTCCCGTGAGGTGAAGGGCTGCGCTTCCGAGCTTTTGAAGCGCGCCGGGCCCAGCCTGAAGGGCGGCCTGCTGCTGGCAGGCCCGCCCGCCAGCGGGAAAACCACCCTTTTGCGCGACATTGCCCGCCAGCTTTCTGCCGGGCTGCTGGGGCGGGTACATAAGGTGGCGGTAGTAGACGAGCGGGGAGAGATCGCCGGGGCAGGGCGGGGCCTGCCCCAGAACGACCTGGGGCTTTGCTGCGACGTGCTGAACGGCTACCCCAAGGCGGCCGGTATTCTGCAGGCAGTGCGGGCCTTTTCGCCGGAATTCATCGTCTGCGACGAGCTGGGCGGCGGCGAAGAGGCCGCGGCGGTCGCCCAGGGGGTGAACGCCGGCGCCGCCCTTGTCACCAGCATTCACGCGGGTTCGCTGGAAGAACTGGCCTGCCGCAGCCAGACGACCGTTCTGCTGGAGACCGGGGCCTTCTCCACCGTGGCCCTGCTGGGGCCGCGGGAAACGCCGGGCCGGCTGTGCGGCCTGTACAAGGCGGGTGATCTGCTTGCTCAAATTCATGGGGATCCTTCTGCTCGTCGCGGCGGGAAGCTTTGCCGGATTTCAGGAGTCGCATAAGCTGACCCAGCGGGAGAAAAACCTGGAAGCCTTTCTGCGTTTTCTGCAGAATGCAGAGACGGAAATCCGCTATTCCGCCCTGCCGGTGGCGGGGGTGGTGGCGCGGCACAGCGGGGAGCTTCCCTTCCTGCGCCGGTGCGCGGCCCTCTGCCGGGAGGGCGAGGGCTTCACCGGCGCGTGGGAAAGGGCCGTGCGGGAAAGCCCGGATTTTACCGGGGAGGACGAGGCCCTGCTGCTCCGCTTTGGGCGGGGCTTCGGCGCTACAGACGTGGAGGGCCAGCTGGCCCATTGCCAGCTTACCAAGGGGCTTCTGGCCCAAAGGCTGGCGGAGGCCAGGGAAGAAAAAAAGCAAAAGGCGCGGCTGTACCAGATGCTGGGCGTGCTGGGCGGCCTGGGGACGGCCCTGCTGCTGTGCTAGGCCCAAAAGGAAAGGGATGGGACAATGAATGTGGATTTGATTTTCAGAATAGCGGCCATCGGGATTATTGTGGCGGTGCTGAACCAGCTTCTCATCCGCTCCGGGCGGGAGGAACAGGCCCTGATGACTACATTGGCCGGGCTGATTGTGGTGCTCATGATGATTGTCCAGCAGATTGACGCGCTTTTCCAGGCAATCAAATCCATCTTCGGGCTGTGAACGGCTATGAGAAAGGTATGTGCGTATGATCAATGTGGTCGCGTTGGCGGGGCTCGCGATTTTAGCGGCGATTCTGGCGGTTATGCTGCGCCGGTACCACGCGGAGTACGGGATGATCCTCTCTCTGGCGGCGGGGGCCGTAATCCTGCTGGCGCTGCTGTCGTCCCTTTCCCCCGCGCTGGAGGAGGCGAGGTCGCTCCTGCAGGCGGCGGCCCTTCCCGGGGAATCCCTGGTGATCCTGTTCAAGGCGCTGGGGGTGTGCTGGCTGGCCCAGTTTGCGGCGGATTCCTGCCGGGACGCCGGGGAAGGGGCCCTGGCCTCAAAAATAGAGCTGGCGGGGAAAACGGCGGTGCTTCTCATCACGCTTCCCCTGTTCGGCCAGGTGGCGGAGGTTGCCGCGCAGCTGGCCGGGGCCTGAGGGCGGCGCTGCTGCTTTTGCCCCTGCTTCTCCTCCTCGTTCTGGGGGCGGCCCCCGCCCATGGGGAGGAGCTTCTCTCTTCCCAGGAATTCAGCCAGTATTACGAGGAGCAAAAGCGGGAGAGCGGGGCGGAGGAGCTGCCTGCCAGGCTGCCGGATGAAACGCGGGAGTCCCTGAACCGCCTGGGGGTGGACGGGGCCGATTGGGAAAGCCTTTCCGCCCTTACGCCGGAGGGCCTGTTTTCCATGGCGGCCGGTTGGGCGGAGGAAGCGTCCGGCGGCCCGCTGCGCGCCGGGGCTTCGGTGCTGGCGGTTATTTTGCTGTGCGCCCTGGTGAACGGGATGAAGCTTACCATGGCAGAGGGAAACCTGGGCCAGGCGGCGGGCCTGGCGGGGACGCTGTGCGTTACGGTGGCTGTGGTGCGGCCGGTGGTGGCCTGCGTGGAGTACGCAGGCACGGTGATCCAGGCCGCCGCCGACTTCCTTCTGGCCTGCGTGCCGGTGCTGGCGGGCATTCTGCTGGCGGCGGGGGAGCCCACGAAGGCGGCGTCGTACCAGATGCTTATGACGGCGGCCGGCAACGGCATCGCTCTTCTGTCGGCTTACTTCCTGGTTCCCCTCATCAACTGCTTTCTGGCGCTCTCTCTTGTTTCCGCTGTTTCGCCGGGGGTGAGGCTGGGCGGGCTGTGCGACATGTTTGCCCGGGCGGCCAAGTGGGTGCTGGGCTTCTGCATGGCTGTTTTTTCCGGCCTGCTCGCCGTTCACAGCCTGGTGGCCACCGCGGCGGATTCGGCCGCCTCCCGCGCGGTAAAATTCGCCGTTTCCAGCTTTGTGCCTGTGGTGGGCGGCGCCCTGGGTGAGGCCCTGCACACCGTGAGCGGCTGCGTCAGCCTGCTGAAGTCGGGGGTGGCGGCCTTCGCCCTGCTGGCGGAAGGGGCCCTGTTCCTGCCGGCCGTGCTGCAGTGCCTGTTCTGGCAGCTTGTGCTGGCGGGCTGCGGGGCGGTGAGCGAGGTGTTCGGGCTGAAGGAGCTGGGGGCGCTGCTGTCTGCGGCGGGGAAGGCGGTGGGGCTTCTTCTGGCCACCCTCCTGTGTACCCTGGCCGTGGTGATCATTTCATCTGTGGCGATGATTCTGCTGGGAGGTGGGAATGGATGAGCGCGATCCAGGGGTGGACGGCGGGTGTCTGCTTTGCCGTGCTGGCTGTGGCCATTTTACAGCAGATTTTGCCGGAGGGGGCCATGCGCCGCATGGCAGAGCTGGCCGTAGGCGCGTTCTTCCTGTGCGCGGTGCTGGCCCCGCTGGCAAAGGCGGTGCCGAACCTGTCCCTTTTCTTTCAGGCCTCCTCCCCGCCGGCGCGGGAAGCCCTGCGGGACACCGTGGAAAACCAGCAGCAAGAGGCGGTGCGCGCCAGCCTGGAAAACCTGATTGCGGCCCAGTTGGTGAGGGAGGGGATATTTTATAAAAAGATTGAGGTTTTTATGGATATGGACGAGGACGGCGGCATAGTAATTAGCAAGGTTGCGGTAATCCTTCCGCAGGAATACGCGGGGGACTGCGGCCGGGCCGCCGCCTCGCTTTCAGAAGCCCTTGGCATGACAGTGGAGGTGACGGCGGATGCAGGAATGGAAGGATAAGGAGGGGAGGAGCCTCTTTGAACGGCTGGCAGAAAACGCTTCGGCCAGGAAATGGATTATCCTGGCGGGGATTGGGGGGATTGCCCTCATTTTTCTCTCCAGCCTGTTCCAGGGCCAGCCGGCGGAAAGCGGGCAGGCCGCCCCCGCCGTGGCGGAGAGCAGCGCGGCGGAATACGCCCAAAGCCTGCAGCAGCAGCTGGAATCCCTCATCGCCCAGATTGACGGGGCGGGCCAGGCCCAGGTGCTGGTGACGCTGGAACGAAGCGCCCAGCAGGTGTACGCCACCGAAGAGACGAAAAGCGCCCGAACGGGGGAATCCTCCCAGGAGGACGAGCGGCAGAGCAGCTACCTGGTGGTGCGGGCCGCCGACGGTTCGGAACAGGCGCTGAAGGTCACCGAGGTACAGCCCACCGTGAAAGGGGTGGTGATAGTGTGCCCCGGCGGCGGCGACCCGGCTGTGGCAGAACGGATCACCCAGGCGGTGACTACGGCGCTGGACATTTCCTCTGCGCGGGTATGCGTGGTGAAAGCAAAATAATCAGAAAACAGGAGGAGTAATCATCATGGCTTTTGGAAAACGGCAGTTGGTATTGGCGGCTCTGGTGGTGGCTTTGGGGGCCGCCGTCTATTTGAACTGGCAGTTTACAGGCGACAACCAGCTTGTGGCGGCCGGCACGGCGGCGTCTGAAAAAACGGTTGGGGAGGCCCAGCTGGTGAACGCCTCCGCCCTTTCCTCCAAGCCCCAGGAGGATCCCTCCTCCTCCGCACCGGCAGAAAGCGGTACCGGCAGCGCCCCTGCGGCAGAGCCCTCAGAGATGAGCGCGGAGGAATATTTCGCCGAGGCGAGGCTTTCCCGCCAAAAGGCCAGGGATGAGGCGGTGGAGTTGCTGGAAGAGGTGCTGAAGGACGCGGGGGCCAGCGACGAGGCGAAGAAAGAGGCGGTTTCCCAGGCCGCCGTCATTGCCCAGAACGTCCTGAAGGAAAACAACATCGAAAACCTGATCAAGGCGAAAGGCTTTGCAGACTGCGTGGTGTTCCTGCAGAACGGGGAGTGCAGCGTGGTGGTGCAGACGGAGGAATCCAGCCAGAGCAACGCCATCGTCATCAAGGATATCGTCTCAGGCCAGTCAGGCGTTTCCTCAGATAAAATCAAAATTGTAGAGTGCAAGTGAGCGGAGCCTTTCAGCCCCCGGCGCAGCCTGTGCGCCGGGGGCTTTTGCCGTGCGCCGGGAAAAGGCGGTTTCTGTCGAAATGAGCGTTGCGCGGAATTCGCAATCATGCTATAATACCCTCAGTGAACAAGGGGCCGGCAGGGCCCCGCACGGTGCGGAAAAGGAAGGAAGTATTGCGAATGAAACGAAGTGAAGCGAGAGAGCAGGCGTTTGTGCTGGTGTTTGAACAAAGCTTCAGCCACGACGCTATGGAACAGCTTGTGGACACTGCCGAGGCGGTAATGGAAAAGCCTGTGGACGATTTTGCGGAGCGGATCGCCCTGGGTACCGAGGCGCACCTGGCAGAGCTGGACGGAATGATTGAGAAAAATATTCACGGCTGGAAAATGAACCGGCTTTCCAGGGTTTCCCTGGCCGTTCTGCGGCTGGCCCTGTACGAGATGCTGTACGAGGAGGACACCCCCGTAGGGGTGACCATCAACGAGGCGGTAGAGCTGGCCAAGAAGTACGGCGGGGCGGAGGACGCCCCCTTTGTGAACGGCCTGCTGGGCACCGTGGCCCGGGAGCGGGGAGAAAAGAAGCCGGGGCGGGAAAATGAGTAATATTCTGGGAATTGACACCAGCAACTATACCACCTCCTGCGCCCTGTGGCAGGAGGGCGGCGTCCTGCAGAAAAAGAAGCTTCTTCCCATAAAAAAGGGGGAGCTCGGCCTGCGGCAGAGCGACGCGGTGTTTCACCACACGCAGCAGCTTCCCGCCCTGCTGGAAGAGCTGTTTGCCCAACAGCCCGGCGCCCCTGCGGCGGTGGGGGTTTCTGCCAGGCCGCGGGCGCAGGAGGGCTCTTACATGCCCTGCTTTACCGTGGGCAGCGGCGCGGCCCGTTCCCTGGCCGCCGCCCTGGGCGTTCCCTGCCACGCCTTTTCCCACCAGGACGGGCACATTGCCGCCGCCCTGTATTCCGCCGGCAAGCTGGAGCTGCTGGGTAGGGAATTCCTGGCCTTTCACGTTTCCGGCGGCACCACCGAGGCCGTCCTTGTCCGCCCGGACGGGGCGGGCTTTTTTCAGGTAGAGCTGGCGGCCTCTTCGCTGGACCTGAAGGCCGGGCAGGCCATTGACCGGGAGGGCGGCCTGCTGGGGCTTGGCTTTCCGGCGGGGCGGCAGCTGGAAGAGCTTGCCCTCCGTTCCGGCGCATCCTTCCGGGTGCGCCCTTCCATGAAGGGGGCCTGCTGCTCTCTTTCCGGGGTGGAAAACCAGTGCGGCGCCATGCTCCGCAAGGGGGCCCCGCCGGAGGATGTGGCCCTGTTCTGCCTGCTCTCGGTGGGGGCGGCCCTGGACGCCATGGCAGAGGCCCTGCTGCGGGAGCGCCCCGGCCTGCCTGTGCTGTTCGCCGGCGGGGTTATGAGCAATTCCCTGCTGCGGGAACGGCTGGCGGGGAAATACGGCGCCTTCTTCGCCGCCCCGGAATTTTCCGCCGACAACGCCGCGGGGGTTGCTGTGCTGGCCGCCCTGGCGGAGGAGAGGGGAGGCGGAAGCCGGTGATCGCCCAGGCCCCTCTTACCCTTACGGTCTCGCAGCTGAATACCTATTTGAAAATGAAGCTGGAGGAGGACCCCCGGCTTTCCTCTGTGCTTGTCACAGGGGAGATTTCCAATTTTACAAATCATTATAAATCTGGACATCTGTATTTTTCGTTGAAGGACGAGCGCTCTCTGGTGCGTGCCGTCATGTTCGCCAGAAGCGCCGCCCGCCTGCGTTTTTTGCCGAAGGACGGTATGAAGGTGCTGGCCCGGGGAAGGATAAGCCTGTACGAGGCCAGCGGCCAGTACCAGCTGTATGTGGAGGATCTGCAGCCGGACGGCCTGGGCGCGCTGAACCTGGCCTATGAGCAGCTGAAGGAAAAGCTGGGCCGGGAAGGCCTCTTTTCCCCGGAACGAAAACGCCCTCTGCCCCGGTTCCCGGAACGGGTGGGGGTTATTACCTCCCCCACAGGGGCGGCGGTGCACGACATTCTCACGGTTCTGGGCCGCCGTTTCCCCATGGCACAGGTGGTGTTCTGCCCGGTGCTGGTGCAGGGGGAGGGGGCGGCGCCCCAGCTGGTGCGCGCTCTGGAACGAATGAACCGGGCGCAGGCGGCCGACGTCATCATTTTGGGCCGGGGCGGCGGCTCTTTGGAGGATCTGTGGGCCTTTAATGAGGAGAGCGTGGCCAGGGCCGTGGCCGCCTCCCAAATCCCGGTTATTTCTGCGGTGGGCCATGAAACAGATTTCACCATCTGCGACTTTGCCGCCGACCTGCGTGCGCCTACGCCCTCTGCTGCGGCAGAACTGGCCGTGCCGGATGCGGCGGAGCTGGCCGCTTCCCTGCAGTACCAGAGGCGGCGCCTGGCGCTGGGGATCGAGGCCAGGCTGGGGGCGTACCGCCAGCGGCTGGACGCCCTCACCGCCAGCCGCCCCCTGCAGCAGCCAGGCAGCCTGACCGCGGACCGGGCGGCGAAAACCGCCGCCCTGGAGGAACGGCTGCACCGGGCGGCGGCCAGCGTGTGCAGCGCCGGGCAGGCCAGGCTGGCCGGTCTGGCCGGCCGTCTGGACGCCCTCAGCCCCCTTTCTGTGCTGGCGCGGGGCTACGCCATAGCCAGCCTGGGGAAGGGCAAACGGCGCACCCTCATCACCTCGGTGGAATCGCTTCCCCCCGGCGGCAGGTTCACCCTGCGCTTTTTAGACGGGGAGGCGGAATGCCGGGCGGAGGAAGTGAAAAAAATCATCAAAGGAGGAACCGGCGATGGCGGCGAAAAACCTGAGCTTTGAGGCGTCCCTGGATCGGCTGGCGGAAATTGTGGCCAGGCTGGAGGCGGGGAACGAGCCCCTGGAGGAATCCATGAAGCTGTTTGAGGAGGGCTCTGCTCTGGCGGGGCGATGCTACGAAAAGCTGCAGAAGGCGGAACAGAAGATTAAGGAGCTTTCCCTAAAGGAGGATGAGGCATGAAGGCAGGCTGGCAGGACGCTTATTTGGAACAGATTGAGAGCATGCTGGACAGGCTTCTTCCCATTCAGGGGGAGCTTTATGCGGATGTGATCGCCGCTATGCGGTACAGCCTGCTGAACGGCGGCAAGCGGATCCGCCCGGTGCTGCTGCTGGAATTCTGCCGTCTCTGCGGCGGCAGCACGGAGGCGGCTCTTCCCTACGCCTGCGCGCTGGAGATGATCCACACCTATTCCCTCATCCACGACGATCTCCCCTGTATGGACGACGACGGCATGCGCCGGGGGAAGCCCTCCTGCCACAAGGCCTTCGGGGAAGCAACAGCCCTGCTGGCGGGGGACGCCCTGCTGACCCTGGCCTTCGAAACGGCCGCCGCCCCGGAAAACGGGGAGCGGGCGGGCCACGCCAGGGCCCTTTCCGCCGCCTGGGAGCTGGCCAGGGCCGCCGGGATCCACGGCATGGTGGGGGGGCAGCAGATCGACCTCATCAGCGAGGGCCGCGCCGTCCCGCTGGACACGCTGGAATTGATGGATTCCTGCAAAACCGGCGCCCTTATCCGGGCCGCGGCCCGGGTGGGCTGCCTGCTGGGGGGCGGCAGCCGGGAACAGCTTCTGGCCGCGGAGCAGTACGCCGGCGCCCTGGGCCTGGCCTTCCAGATTGTAGATGACATTCTGGACGTCACCGGCACAGAGGAAGAGCTGGGCAAGCCGGTGAAAAGCGATGCAGGGCGGGACAAGTCCACCTATGTTTCCCTTCTTGGGCTTGCCGAAGCCCGGCAGGAGGCTGCCCGCCTGACACAGAAGGCGGTGTCTGCCCTGGAACCCTTCGGCCCGGAGGCGGACAACCTGCGGGAACTGGCGGAGGAGCTTTCGGTGCGGCAGAAATAGCCTGACGCCCATTACTGCTTTTCCCATCCCGAACAAGCCGGCGCCGCTGGCGGGAACAGCCCGCAGCTGCGGCTGCGGTTCATAGTTTGACAGAGCCGGAAGGTTTTCACCAGCGAAAGCCTTCCGGCTTTTGCTGTTTTTCTGCCTCTGCGCCCGATTTTAAGGCGTAGCAGGCGGAAAAAAGCAGTTCTCCGCGAAATTGCTTTTACTTTCTATAGAAATCAGGCAATTTTTTCAAAAAATCAGTGTCTTATTCATAATTTAGAAATAATTTTTGCATAAAATACTAATAGTGTTAGTGATTTAGGGAAAGGGGGAGGACGTTATGGATTACCTGGCGCTGGCGGAGCAGCTCGTGACGCTCCAGTCCAGCCTGCAGCACATCCCTGCCAGTCAAAAGCTCTCCGCTTTGGATCACGGCGTGTTTTTCGCTATGAATTATCTGGCTATGCACGAGAACAGCGCCTACCCCAAAGAGCTGAGCCGCGGCATGGCGGTCAGTTCCGCCCGGGTGGCGGCCATGCTGAACCATTTGGAGCAGCAGGGGCTTATCCGCCGCAGCCCTGACCCCCGGGACAGCCGGCAGGTTATGGTTTCGCTGACAGAGCAGGGCCTTGCCCTGATTCGCCAGAAACGGGAGGAGATTCTGTGCCTGACGGCGAAAACCCTGCAGGAGCTGGGCCCGGAGGATGCCCAGGCGCTGCTGCGGATTCAGAAAAAATTGGTGGAAGCCTTCTCCCGCCGGGCGGCTGAGGCTGCCGGAAAGCCTGAGAAGGGAAAGGAGGAACCTGAATTGTGCTGAATGAAAAGTTGAAAGAGAAAATCAAAGAGTCCCTTTCCAGCGTGCTGCCCATCACCGTGATCGTGCTGGTGCTGAGCGTCACCCTGGTGCCTATGGAAATCGGGACCCTGGCCCTCTTCCTTGCCGGGGCGGTGCTGCTCATTGTGGGCATGGGCCTGTTCCAGCTGGGGGCGGAAATGGCCATGACCCCCCTGGGGCAGAGCGTGGGCAGCCGGCTGATGCGCGGAAAACGGATTTTGCCCATTGCCTTGATTTGTTTCATGATTGGTGCTATTATAACCATTGCAGAACCGGATCTGCAGGTGCTGGCGAACCAGGTGGCCGCCATCCCCAACGCGGTGCTCATCTTCACCGTGGCCGTGGGGGTGGGCCTGTTCCTGGTGGTGGCCCTGCTGCGGGTGATGTTCCATGTCAGCCTGCGGAAGCTGCTGACCATCTTTTACATACTGCTGTTTCTGCTGTCGTTCTTTTCGCCCGACAGCTTTACCGCCGTGGCCTTCGATTCCGGCGGCGTTACCACAGGCCCCATGACGGTGCCCTTTATTATGGCGCTGGGCGTAGGCCTTTCCGCCGCCCGCAGCGACCCCGACAGCGCAGAGGACAGCTTCGGCCTGGTGGCGCTTTGCAGCGTGGGCCCCATCATGATGGTGCTGCTGCTGGGGATCTTCTACAATCCCACCGACGCGGCCTACACAGCCGCCGTCATCGCCTCCATCTCCACCACCTACGACGTGATGCCCCAGTTTTTCGCCGCCCTGCCCCAGTACGCGGGGGAGGTTCTGGTGTGCATGCTGCCGGTCATTGGGGTGCTGGCGGTGTTCCAGCTGGCCACCCGCACCTACCGGAAGCGGCAGCTGCTGCGCATGGCAGTGGGCTTTCTGTACACTATTGTGGGCTTGATTCTTTTCCTGACCGGCGTAAACGTGGGGTTTGCCCCTGTGGGGAACCTTTTGGGGGGCGGGCTGGCCGGCAGCCCTTACAAATGGCTTCTGGTGCCGGTGGGAATCATCATCGGCTATTACATTGTGAAGGCCGAGCCCGCGGTGCAGATCCTGAACGTGCAGGTGGAGGATATTACCGGCGGGGTGGTTTCCCGGAAAATGATGAACCTGGCCCTTTCGGTGGGCGTGGCCTGCGCGGTGGCCCTTTCCATGGTGCGGGTGCTCACGGGGATCAACATTTACTGGATCCTGATTCCCGGCTATGCCGCTGCCCTGCTGCTCAGCCGGGTGGTGCCGCCGGTGTTTGTGGGCATCGCCTTTGACTCCGGCGGGGTGGCCAGCGGGCCCATGACCTCCACCTTCCTTCTGCCTCTGGCCATAGGGGCGTGCCTGGCGGTTGACGGCAACGTGGTGACCGACGCCTTCGGCATTGTGGCGCTGGTGGCGCTGGCGCCGCTTATTGCCATTCAGCTTATGGGCTTCCTTTACACCCATAAAACAAAGAAGGCGGAGGTACGCACAGAAGAGCCTCAGCTGGAAGAAACTTTGGTCGATTTCGAGGAGGAATCCGTATGAGTGCATTGCTGGGGGATCCCCATTTTTCCCCTCGGATGGTGGTATTCATCACGAATACAGAGGAAAAAAGCATCCTGGAACGGGCGTTTGACAGCCTTCACATTCCAATTTGTTACCAGTGCCGGGGCAAGGGGACCGCTCCCTCTGAAATGCTCGACATTTTTGGCCTGAGCGGCGCCGTCCGGCTCATCACCATTGGGATTATGCCAAAGCCTCTGGTGAGCAGGCTGACCAGCTCGCTGCAGGAAGAAATTCTGTTCCACAAGCGCGGCGGCGGCATTATGCTCTCGCTCCCCATTACTGGCATGCAGAACCCCGTGTTCCAAATGCTCAGCGAGGAAGCGAAGGACGCCCTGAAGGGACGCATAGAGGAAAGGATTCGGAAGGATATGGAAGAAATTAAGGAACAGCTGAAATATGTGGTTATCTGGGTTTCGGTGGACGCCGGGTACAGCGACGAGGTCATAGACGCCGCCAGAGAGGCCGGCGCCAAGGGCGGCACCGTGCTGAAGGGGCGGCAGAGAAACTCGGAGCGCGTGCAGGATCACCTGGGCCTTTCCCTGCAGGAGGAACGGGATTTTGTGCTGATGGTGGTGCCCAAGGAGAAAAAAGCGGACATTATGACCGCCATTGGCAAGGCCTGCGGCCTGTGCTCGCAGTCCCACGGAATCCTGCTCTCTCTGCCTGTTGACGAAGTGATGGGCCTGGAGGAGCAGAGCGGAAAATAACCGGTTTCGCCTTATGTTGGCGAAGCGGCCTTGGAAAAAGAACCGGCGGGAAGGAATTTTCCTCCCCGCCGGTTCCGGCTTGCCGGGGGATTTGGCTACAGCACCGCCCGGATCAGAAGCACGTTCCCTTCGCGCCGTTCGGCAGAAATGCTTCCCCCGTGGGCTTCCGCCGTGGCCCGGGCAATGGAAAGGCCGATGCCCGTGCCGCCGGTGTGGGTGGAGCGGGACTTGTCCGGCCGGTAAAACCGGTCGAACAGGCGGTTCAGGTCGGGAATGGCGTCCATGTCGCAGGTGTTGGAAACCTGAATGACGCAGCTTCTGCGCCTGCGGTATACCTCCAGGCGGATGCTGCCCCCCGGCAGGGAATAGCGGACGGCGTTGTCCAGCAGGATGGAAAGCATCTGCTGAATGGAGGCTTTGTCCCCGCTGAGGGAAAGCCCCTCCTCAATCCGCTGGGAAAAGCGTTTTCCCTTGGCCCTGGCCAGGGCGGCAAAGGACTCTGAGGCCTCCCAGGCGGCCTCGCTGAGGGAGAAAACGGTCTTTTCCGGGAAGGGGGAGGCTTCGTCCAGCCGGGAAAGGGTGATAAGGTTGCTTACCAGCTTGGTCAGCCGCAGGGACTGCTTCTGAATGTTCCGCACCCACTCGTTGTTTTCCTGCTCCATGGCCAGCACGTCGGCGCTGGTGGCAATGGAGGTGATGGGCGTTTTCAACTCGTGGCCCGCATCCGTAATGAACTGCTTCTGCCGTTCCATGTTCCGTATATAAGGGTCGATGGCCCACTTGGAAAAGGCCACCACCAGCACGAACACGGTGAGCAGGCTCACCGCCTCCACCCCGCAGGAAACGGAAAAGAGGGTCTGCATGGCCTGCAGCTCCGGGGAGGAATTGAGAAAATAAAGGCGCGTGCCCTCCTCCTCCTGGGCTGTCAGGTAGCGGTATTCCCCGTAATAGCCGGAACTCCCGCCCCGTTCCAGTACTGCGCGGGCGTACTGCTCCGCATCCTCCTCGGCCAGGGAATCCGACATTTCATTGACAATCTCGGTGCTTCCGTCCTGACGGAACAGCACAGAAAAGAACATGGGGACGAAGGGCGCGCGGGGAAAGGGGCCGTCCCGGTCATCCTGACGGTGATCCGGCCGTTCCCCCGGCCGTTCGAGCCCCTGAAATTCCGCCAGCATGGCCAGGGTTTCGTCCTGCCGGCTGGTGTTGATGGTGTAATTCAGCAGGTTGATGGCCAGCAGCAGCATGGTCATCACGGCAAAAATAGCCGCCATGGCCGCGCAGACGAACCGACGGCGCATACGCTTCAGCATTTCGCTTCCTCCAGGGAGTACCCGGCCCCCCGTACGGTGCGCAGCTCCGCGTCCGCTTCAATCTGCTTCAGCTTCTTCCGCAAAAAACCGATGTAAGTCCACACCACGTCGATTTCCGCCTCAGAATCCGGCCCCCAGATTTTTTCCATCAAATGCTCGGAGGAAAATACATGGTGAGGGTAGCGGAAGAACAGATCCATCAGCTGGTATTCCTTATTGTTCAGCATCACAGCCCTTCCCCGGCAGGAAAGCTCGTACCGGTTGCAGTCCAGCTGCGTGCCGCCCAGCGAGAGAACGGAGGGGGCGTAAGCCTGGTTCCGCCGGGTGAGGGCCTTCACCCGGGCCACAACTTCGCTGGTGGCGAAGGGCTTGGGCAGGTAGTCGTCCGCCCCGGCGTTCAGCCCGGCAACCCGGTCTTCAATTTCTCCCTTGGCGGTCAGGAACAGGATGGGGGCGGCCACGCCCCGGCGGCGGGCCTGCTCCAGCACCGCCAGGCCGTCCATGCCTGGCATCATAATGTCCAGCACAATGGCGTCGTAGGAAGAAAGCAGAATGTAGTCCAGAGCATCTGTGCCGTTGTGGACCACATCCACCGTATATTTGTTTCGTTCCAGGACAAGCTTGAGCGCCCTCGCAATCTCCACCTCGTCCTCTGCAATGAGGATACGCATGGGGGAATACACCTCCTGTAGCTTTCAGAAAATCATTCCATAAACCAGTTTTCCGGGCCCTTTTCCATAGGAAAGGGCGTTTTTGTTATAGTTTTATTTTAGCGGATTCCCTCCGGAAAAAGCAATGGGGTTGCGGAAAAAAGCGGGGCGGGAAAACAGACCCGCCCCGCTTGGCTCTATTCGCTTCGCAGCGCATCGATAGGGTTCAGGCGGGCGGCGCGGCGGGCCGGCATATAGCCGAACAGCACGCCGATGCCGGCCGAAACCAGGAACGAGGCGGAAATCGCCGTGAGGGAGGGAGGGGCTTCCAGCCCAATGAGGGAGGAGGCCGCCGCAGTGAGGGCGACGCCCAGCAGAATGCCCAGAAGCCCGCCCAGGGAGCTTTGCACCCCGGCCTCCATGATGAACTGGCGCAGGATAACCCGCTGCTTCGCCCCCAGGGATTTGCGGATGCCGATCTCCCGGGTGCGCTCGGTGACAGAAACGAGCTGGATGTTCATAATCCCAATGCCTGCCACCAGAAGAGAGATGGCCGCAATGCCCACCAGCAGGGCCGTCATCATGCCGGTAATGCTTTCCACCGTCTCCAGCATTTCCGAAAGGGTGGTGACGGTGTACAGATCCTCGCTGAGGAAAACCTGGTACAGGGCGCTTTCAATGGCAGCCTGGGCCATTTCCATGCGGCTGCTGTCTGCCGTGAAGGTGTAGCTGGTGATGTCGCTGTTCATGGAAAGCTTGGCGGCGCTGGAATAGGGCAGGTAAATGCAGTCGTCTGACGATCCCTCTTCCGAGTCCGCCTTTTCTCCCAGCACGCCCACCACCGTGTAGGGCTCCCCGTTGATCTTCAGGGTCTGGCCCAGGGGATCCTCCCCGGCGAAGAGCGTCTGGGCCACATAGGTGCCCACCACGCAGACCTTCTGCTCCGACTTCATGTCGGAATAAGAGAGAAATCGGCCGCTTTGCAGGGTAAGCGCCCCTATGGACATGTACCCCTCGCTCACCCCGGTGACAGAGGTGGCAGTGAGGGATTCGCTGCCCCGGCGCACGGCGCCCCGGGCAGAAACCACAGGGCTCAGCCCTGTCAGAAGGCCCTCGTTTTCCTCCAGAATCTCATACATATCGGCCGGTTCCACCCGGCGGGAGTCTGTGTTGGTGACGCTGACGCTGATTTGATCGGTGCCCAGGTCGGAAAAACTGTCGGTAATGTAGCTGGTCATGCCGTCCATCAGGCTGACAAGCACAATCACCGAGGCTACGCCGATGATGATGCCCAGCATGGTGAGAAAAGAGCGCAGCTTGCTTCCCGCCAGGCTTTTCAGGGCCAGCCTAAACGATTGCAGCATAGTCCTTCACATCCCCGTCAAAGATTTTTTTGCCGTCGCTGAGCTTGATCACCCGGCGGGCCTCCATGGCGATGGAGGTGTCGTGGGTAATGATGACGACGGTGTTGCCCTCCTGATTCAGCTGCTTCAGAAAGTCCAGCACCTCGCGCCCGGTGCGGGAATCCAGCGCGCCGGTGGGTTCGTCTGCCAAAATAAGGGAAGGATCCCCCGCCAGAGCCCTGGCAATGGACACCCGCTGCTGCTGCCCGCCGGAAAGCTGGGGCGGGAAATATTTGTATTTTTCCCGCAGCCCCACCCGCTCCAGCGCCGCCAGCGAACGCTCCGTCCGCTCCTTCCGGCCCATGCCGGCGTAGATCAGCGGCAGCTCCACATTTTCCAGCAGCGTCTGCCGGGGAAGCAGGTTGTACTGCTGAAAGACAAAGCCAATGGTCTTGTTTCGAATTTCCGCCAGCTCATCGTCGGTCATTTCGCTTACATCCACCCCGTCCAGAATGTATTCCCCGGAGGTGGGAACGTCCAGTGCGCCGATGATGTTCATGATGGTGGACTTTCCGCTGCCGGATTTTCCCACAATGGAGACGAATTCTCCCCGGCGCACCTGCAGCGAGATCCCGTCGCTGGCCCGCACCTCCATGTCGCCCATCTGGTATATTTTATAAATGTCCCGTAGGTCGATGAGGGGGTGAGGGACGTTTGAGGCAGCCGGGGGAGCGGCCGCTTTCTTTTTGGGAAAGGGAAACATCAGAAGCCACCTCCCGGCATACCTCCGCCGCCGGGCATGCCGCCGCCGGGCATACCACCGCCGGGCATACCGCCGCCCATGCCGGAACCGCCGAAGGAACCGCCTGGCATATCGCTGCCAAAAGCTCCGCCCATCATCATGTCCTGACCGGAGCCAGCAGCCTCGGCGCTTACGTAGACCTCGTCTCCCTCTTTCAGCCCGCTGAGGATTTCCACATAGTCCTCGTTGATGAGGCCGGTTTCCACCTCTACGGCGCGGAAGCCTTCCGGGGCGCCGTCCTCAGAAGCGGCGGCGC
This sequence comes from Candidatus Caccousia avistercoris, assembly GCA_018715025.1. Classification (GTDB taxonomy): domain Bacteria; phylum Bacillota; class Clostridia; order Oscillospirales; family Acutalibacteraceae; genus Caccousia; species Caccousia avistercoris. The sequence goes on along the minus strand of DVMK01000025.1, from coordinate 4,440 downwards.
TGCTGTCCTTCACGTAGACCAGATCGCCCCTTTGCAGGGCAGAAGCCGGCACCACCAGGGCGTCCTCCGACTCTTCCAGAATAATGCTGGCCGTAACGTTCATGCCCGGCAGCAGGTCGCCTGTTTCGTCAATCTGCACGGTGACGGGGTACACTGTCACCCCGTTGGAATAGCTGCTCACCAGGCTTACATTGGTGACCACGCCGGTGAAGGTCTGCCCTTCCAGAGCGTCGGCGGTGACTACAACCTCCTGCCCAACTTCCACGCTGAGCACATCCATTTCGTCCACGCTCATCTCAAAGGTAAGGGCCGACATGTCGTAAATGGTGGCCAGGGTGCTGGAGGAGCCGGAATTGTTCAGGTTTTCCCCAGCCTGCACGTTTTTCTGCACCACCTGGCCAGAGATGGGGGCGGTAATTTCATAATTTGCCAGGGCGTCCTGCTGGCTTTCCAGGGACTCCTGGGCATCCTCCAGGGAACGCTCTGCATTTTCCAGGGCATCCTGCAGACTCTGCAGCTGATCCTCCGCCGAGTCCTGGGTAATGGTGAACAGGCTGTCACCCGCGTTCACATAGTCCCCCTCCTCCACCAGAAGGGCCCCAATCTCCCCGCCGTAGTCTGCGGTGATGGTTTTGTTTACCTTGGCGGAAAAAGCGCCGTCGCCGGTGCTCAGTTCCCCGTTGATCTGGGCCGAGGCGGTGTAATCCTCGGAAAGGCCGCCAGGGTTCTGCACCTCTATGGTGACGGTGCGCACCACAGTGCCGCTGCCGCCGGACTGTTCCATATCGCTCACCCTGGTGACGGTGCCGGTCAGCTGGTCAAGGGTTTCGTTCACGATCACGGCAGCCTCCTGGCCCACGGTGATCTGATCCGCGATGCCGGAGCGGAAGGCAACCTGCACGGTCATCACGCTGCTGTCGTAAATTTCCGCAATAGGCGTGCCCGCCTGGAACGAATCGCCCTCGGAAAGGGAAAGGGTTTTGATGTAGCCGCTCAGCGGGGAGGAATATTCCAGGGAATTATAGTCTGCGGCAGCCTCCTGGTAATTGGCCAGGGCCTCTTCGTAAGCCTCCTGGGCCCGCTCCTCCTGCGTGAGGGCCGACGAGATCTGCGACTCCACCGAATCGGTGTCAATGCGGTAGAGCACGGCCCCCTCCTCCACCAAATCGCCTTCTTCAAAATCGGCGGAAACCACCTCGCCGGAAACCAGGGAGGTGATGGCGTAGGTGTTCAGCGGCTGCAGCGTGCCGGAGGAGGAAAGGGAGGTCTGCAGCGTCTGGCGGCTGACCTGTACGGTGTTCACGCTTTCTTCCACAGGGGCGGCCCCGCGCTGCCCGCCGAAGAACCAAAGGGCCCCGCCGCCCAGCACGGCCGCCGCCAGCACAACGGCGATGAGCCGCTTCAGCCAGCGGCGCTTTTTTCTTTTTTTCTTTCTGGGCGCGCCTCCGGGGAGGGCGGGCTCCTCCGTTCCGGCGGCCAGGCCGGATTCTGCGGGAGAGGACTGCTTACTGTCAACCATGCCGTTTTCCTCCTTTTACTCAATGGTAACGTCCCGCAGGGTGTAAGAGCCGTCCTCCCCCTCGTCAAAGAGAAGGGTCACTTCGTCCCCCACGCGCACAGCGCTCCCGCCGGACAGTTCTTCCCGCAGATCGGCGTCGGTAATCTGGTATTCCTGCCCGTTGACGTACAGGGCGGTGGGCTCCAGAGAGCCGGAGAGATCGTAGCCCACGCCGGTCACTTCGCCGGTGACCACGTTGGCCTCATAGACCCACACGGTGCGGGTGCGGCTGCTGTAATACACGGCTGCGCCCGCGTCCACCGAGGCGGCGTCCGCGCTGTCAATGTATTCGCCGTCCAGGTAAACGGTGGCCTTTTCCAGGTCGAAGGGAACCGTGTCCTCCAGCGATTCCTCCACCTCAATGGGTCCCCGTATACTGTTGGAGGAAGTGGTCTGCAGGGCGGAAAGGTCGATTTCCTCATCGTCGTCCAGGGTACACCCCAGGCTGGCCCCGAACATGGCGCCCTGCTTGGTGTCGGCCTTCAGCAGGCTGTAAATGAGCTGAATGCAGTCGGTGCTGGAAAGGGCGGAGTCAAGGCTGCCGCTCACGTTTTCCAGAAGCCCGGTGGAATAATAGGCCGTCTGCCGCCCCTGGTAGCTGTTCCCGCTGAAGTCGGCGCTGGTGCAGCCCAGCAGGGCCAGGGCCCCGTTGGCCGCCTCCCGCAGAGTGACGGCCTGCCCGGGCCGGAACCAGCCGCCCAGGTAGCCGCTCATCCATTCGTTCTGCACGGCGGTGTAAATGGAGGAAGCGTAGGCGGTGCTGCTGTCAACATCGTTGAACATGCTGTAGGAGACGGTCTGGCTGCCGCTGCTGCTGGAAGAAAGATTGAACAGCAGCTGGGCAAACTGCGCCCGGGATACTGTGTCGCCCAGGGACATTCCCTGGGCGACGCCCAGCTCGCTTACCACCTGCTGGGCGCGGGTGGTGGTGTCCAGCTCGGCGGCGTAGGCGGCGCCTCCCCCGGTCATCAGGGCGGCGCACAGCAGAAGAGCGGCCAATTTTTTCGGCAGTTTCATAGAAAATCACCTCAGGTTCCGAAATTTCAATCAGGTATGGGAAGTTTTTTCCACATCCCTATTGAAAGCGCTTTACCTGAAACGAATCTGAAAAGGAGGAAGCGTTCACAGATGTTTTACAACTGAAGGGCCCGCGGATCCGCTTTCTCGCGAAAAAGCGGCGCGTTTTTTAAGATTGCTTTAAATTTTCCCCGGCAGGCTTTACATTCTCCAAACGCTTCCTTTATACTGAAATCATGACCGGCGCCTGCAGCGCCGCATACAGAGGAGGGGGTGAGGCAGATGCGGATTGCCGTGTGCGAGGATGACAGCGTGGACAGAAGCAGCCTGCGGGAGGCTGTCCGCGCCGCGCAGGAAGCCCTTTGCCTCCCGGGGGAAGCGGATTTTTTCCCGGACGGCGAGTCCATGCTGGCCGCCGTCCGCCAGGGGCGGCGGTACGACCTCCTTCTGCTGGATGTGTATATGGAGGGAATGGGAGGGCTGCGCGCCGCCAGGGAGGCCAGGGAGCTTCTTCCCCAGGTACAGCTGGCCTTCATTACCTCCAGCAGGGAATTTGCGCCCGAGGCCTTTGAGCTGGAAGCCCTGCATTACCTGGTGAAGCCGGTGGAGGCCAAGGGCGTGGAAGAGCTGTTCCGCCGTTACCTGGGCCGTCTCCGTCAGCCGCCGCCCCAGCTGGAAATCCGTGCCGGGAACCGGGTACACCGTTTCCCGGTTTCTCTGGTGCAGAAAATTCAAAGCAGCCGCAAGGGCGTGGATGTGTACCTGAAGGGGGCGCAGCAGCCCCAGCGGGTGGCGGTTCCCCTGATGAAGGTGGAGGAGCAGGCTGATCCCTCCTGCTTCCTGAAGGTGTCCCGGGGCCTTTTGGTGCAGATGGAGTATATCGAAAGCATGGATCGGTATTCCTGCCGTCTGAAGGACGGCACCTCGGCCCTGCTCAGCCGGAAGAACAGGGCGGAAATCCAGCGGAAATACCACGATTTCCTGTTTTGGAATTTGATGAAGGAGGACGGCGGGTACTGAGCCTGCGCCCTCTGGACCGTTTTGAACATGGAGGGAGGAAACGGCAAAAAACCGACTGAACGGCTAAAAATGCGCCCCAGTGGTACTTGCTGCAGTATATTTGGGTTGTTATACTGAATAGCGGCTGGTGATATAACCGGAAATGCAGAGGGTACAGGGGGAAAACGGGAATGACGGAACAGGAGCTGAGGAGCCTGTTTGATTTTCAGCGCTTTGCGGGGAACGCGGCGCTTGCCAGAAAAATTTCCGGCATGGAGGAGCGCCGCCGGAAAAGCAGGAGCAAACGGCGCGGGCCGGTTCCCCTGCCTCAGGATTTGGAGGAGCAGCTGTACCTTCAGTACCACGGGAAGGTGTCAGGCTACATGAAAAGCAGCGTGGCAAACCCCAGAGACGCCGAGGATCTGCTCACCCTGGTGTTCCTGAGGGCCATAGAATTCCTGAAGGGCCATCCGGATGAGATGAAAAACGCAGCCTTTCATATTTATGTGTTTGCCCGCGGGGCTGTGCGGGATTATCTCGGCCGGAAGGGGCGTCCGTTCGCCCCGGGCGGGTCTGCCCAGGGTGCGGGCCTGGCGGAGAAGCGCCTCCTTCGGGAGGAGACGCTGGAGCTTCTGCCCCGCGCCATGGACAGCCTGGAGGAGCAGGAGGGGGACCTGGTGCTGCTCTGCTGCTGGCACGGGTATTCCCTGCAGATGGCCGCCGAGCTTTTGAATATCAGCGGCAAAAGCGCCAAAGCCCTGCAGGAAAGCGCCCTGAGGAAAATCGGGCAGGTTTTGTTTCAGCAGAAGTGAGACTTTTAAAAGCAAAAGAACAAGCCGTCACGGGCGGGGAAGAAGGGAAAGCCC
>DVMK01000024.1 GCA_018715025.1 Candidatus Caccousia avistercoris | reverse complement strand
GGGTCGCTAAACGCCGGCCCCCTTACAGGAACACTCGCAATCTTACGATTGCGAAAGTTCCTCCGCATTTTTAGGGGTACGGCTTGCCGGTAGCTGGTGGGCAAGATTAGCCGCATTCGGCAGCTTTCTCTTGCATTTTTACCGCTGTGTTTCTTTTTTCATCATTACATGGGGAACCTCTTCGTCATAGACAATTTCCCCGTAAGCCTGGTAGCCCAACGCCTCGTAAAATCCCTGTGCGCGCACCTGGGCGCACAGGCAGGTTCCCCGGGCGCCCAGGGAGCGGGCCTTTTCCTCCAGCGCCAGAAGGATTTTTTCCCCCAGCCCCTGCCTGCGGCGCTCTTTCCGAACCGCCACGCGGCCAATGGTGTAGAATCCCGGCTCATCGGCGGGGAAGGTGCGCCCGGTGGCCAAAGGCACGCCGTTTTCAGACAGCACGGCGTGCCAGGCGAGGGCGTCAATATCGTCAAATTCCATGGTAAAGCCCTGCTCTTCCACGAAAACAGCCTGGCGGATTTCCCTGGCCCCCTGAGGAAGGCCCTGGGTGATCTCCATTTCCAACCAAATCCCCTCCTTACACCACCTGGAACAGATAAAATTTCAAATAGTTGGTTTCCGGCACGTTCCACAGAATGGGATGATCCGGCGACTGCTGGCGGGCCTCAATCTGGCGCAGGGAGCGGCCGGCGTCCTCCGCCGCACGGTGCAGCATTCTGCAGAACAGCTCCTCTGTCATAAAATGGGAACAGGAGCAGGTCGCCAGGTACCCGCCCCGGGGCAGAAGCTGCATGGCCTTCCGGTTAATCTCCCGGTAGCCCCGCTCCGCGTTCCGCACTGTGCCGTGGGATTTGGTAAAGGCCGGGGGATCCAGGATGATATAGTCGAACTCCCGGTTTTTGCTTTCTGCCATTTGGGTGAGCAGGTCGAACACGTTCGCCTCCCGGAAGGACATATTCCCCGCCAGCTGGTTGCGGGCGGCGTTCCGCTCTGCCATGGCTACGGCGTCGGCAGACACGTCTACCGCGCACACATGGGCGGCGCCCGCTTTGGCGGCGTTCAGGGCGAAGGCCCCCGTGTGGGTGAAGCAGTCCAGCACGCGGCGGCCGGGGGCAAGGCGCGCCGCCGCCAGACGGTTGTATTTTTGGTCCAGGAAAAAGCCTGTTTTCTGGCCGTTCACATAGTCTACGGAATAATAGATGCCGTTTTCACAGATTTCCGTCACGCCGGGCAAATCACCGGCCAGGCCCTCTCCCGGGAAGAAGCCCTTGCCCTGCTCCATCCCTTCCAGCTCCCGGATCTTCACATCGTTTCTTTCATAAATAGCCTCCACCGGTTCCCCGTATTCCCGCAGAATTTTTACCAGCAGGCGGAACAGCATGGGCTTGATCCGTTCGATTCCCAAAGAAAGGGTCTGCGCCACCAGAATGCTGCCGAACCGGTCTACGGTCAGGCCGGGGAACAGGTCGGCCTCGCCGAAAATGAGGCGGCAGCAGGCGAAATCCGGCCCCATGACGGTGCGCCGGTAGTCCACCGCGTGGCGCAGGCGGCGCTCAAAAAACGCTTCGCTGAAATCGTCGTTGGCATTGCGGGAGATAATCCGCAGGCGGATTTTGGAATTCCCGTTGTAAAAGCCGGCGCCAAGCCAACGGCCCTTGCGGCTCGTCACGTTGGCCAGGCGGCCGTTCTCACATTCCCCTGCCAGAATTTCCGAGTCATACACCCAGGGGTGGCCCAGGCGGATGCTGTGCTCCGCTTTTTCAGTAACGGTAAATGTAGGGTAGCTGCGTTCCATGGATTCGACGTCCTTCCTGTGTGAGAATACCCCGCGGGCCTTGCGCCCGGTTGTCTTATCTACTATAATGAATTTATTGAAATTCGTCAAGGAGGCGGAAAAATGGATGTAATGGAGGCCATTGCCCAGCGGCAATCCTGCCGGAATTTTACCGGCGAGAAAATAGGGGAGAGGGAGCTGCACGTCCTTCTGCAGGCAGCGCAGGCCGCCCCGGTGGCGTACGGGGACTACAGCGGCGTGCACATTGCCGTCCTGCAGGATCCAGCCCTGCTGGAACGCCTGGAACAGTACGCCCGGGAGGAATTCGGCGGGGAAGGGCCCGGCCGTCCTCTGCACACCGCGCCCACGCTTCTCTCCATCAGCTGCCGGGCAGGGGAGGAGGCCGCCGCCTGGGCCAACGCTTCCTGCATAGCGGAAAATGTCATGCTGGCCGCCGCCGGCCTGGGCCTGGGCAGCCTGTATTTAATGGGAGTCCCGGCGGCGGCGCAGAAAAACAGAGAGCTTTGCCGCGCCCTTGCCGTGCCGGAGGGCTTCGCCCCCTATGTGATGGTGGGGGTAGGGCGGCCTGCGGCCCCCCAGCCGCGCCGCGCGCTGCCCTCCGGGCGAATCGCCGTGGATTTTCGGTGAATTTCAGCGGGATCTCTGCTCCTCCTGCCAGCCGCCCCCGCCCCCAGGTAAACGGAAGCGCCGCTTTGCAGGCGAAGCATCCCCGCCGCCGAAGCGGTGAACGGCAAAGGTTCCCTCCGGCACCTCCTGCAGGGACCGGGCAATTTCCGCGCCGTATTCCATGCTCATACCTTATCTCCCTGGGAAGGGCATGCGATCTCCACCATTTTTTCTATCATTCGGTGCAGAAGCTGGGCCTGCTCGGTGTCTGCGGCGCGGTAGTACACTTCCTTCCCTTCCCGGCGGCTTACAATCAGCCCGCTGCTTTTCAGCTGCCGCAGGTGGTGGGACACAGCCGGGCTGCTCATCCCAACCATGGAAGCCAGGTTGATCACGCATTCCTCGCAGTGGCACAAAAGCCAGAAAATCCGGATCCGGCTGCCGTCGCAGAGCTGCTTGAAAATATCAGAAACCGTCTGGAAGCTCTCTTCCTTCGGCATGTGGTCAAACCGCTGTTCCATCAATTGCCCATGGTCATGGGGCAGGATTTTCTGTTCCAAAGCATTTTCTCCTTTCTCGCCGCGCACCTCCGGTGAGGATGCCGCGCGCTGGCCGCGTCCCGCGGCCTTGGGCCGGGCGGGGCACACAGGCGCAGCGCCCGCGTTTTTATAAAAAATTACCCCCCGCGTGCGGCCGCGGCAAAAGAAGCCTTCTCAGGCAGGAAAGCATGCGGCGCAGCCTTTCCTCTAAATTATACCATATTTGACGGTTCAGAGACAATATTACTCCACCATTTCCCGCTTCTCTCAGCTTCCATGGCACCTGCGGCCGGGCCCGTTTGCCCAAACGGAAACTCTTTTGTCCCAAATGGAAAATTTTAAGGATTCCCCCTTGACAAAAAGGATCTCTATGCGTATTATATAGATAAATAATTAAACAATTATTAAATTGTTAAATCGATTTTCAGAAGGGAGCAGATACCATGAAAAAGGCATATAAAATTGAAGTTGACTGCGCCAACTGCGCCAACAAAATGGAAGAGGCAGCCCGTCGTACCCCTGGCGTAAAGCAGGCGGTAGTGAATTTTATGACCCTGAAAATGAATGTGGAGTTTGAAGAAGGGCAGGAACCGAAAGCCGTGATGGAGCAGGTGCGCAAAAACTGCAAGAGGGTGGAGGACGACTGCGAAATTTACCTGTAAAGGCCTCTGCGCCTCCCCCAAAGGAGGAATCATTATGACAAAAAAGCAAAAAAAGATGCTTGTGCGCATCCTTGCGGCGGCGCTTCTTCTGGCAGTGCTTTCTTTCCTTCCGGTAACCGGGTGGCTGCGGTTTGCGCTTTACCTGGTTCCGTACCTGGTCATCGGCTACGACATCCTCCTGAAGGCGGCCAAGGGGATCCGGAACAGGCAGATTTTCGACGAAAGCTTTTTGATGGCCATCGCCACCGTCGGCGCCATTGCCTTGGCTGTTTATGAGAAGAGCGGTGATTACACCGAGGCCATTGCCGTTATGCTGTTTTACCAAATCGGCGAGTGGTTCCAAAGCTATGCGGTGGGCAAAAGCCGCCGGAATATCAGCGAATTGATGGACATCCGCCCGGACTACGCCAACATAGAGCGGGACGGGCGTTTGGAAAGGGTTGACCCGGACGAGGTGGCGGTGGGCGCCGTCATTGTGGTGCAGCCCGGCGAGAAGGTACCCATTGACGGGGTGGTGGCGCAGGGCGCTTCCAGCCTGAACACCAGCGCCCTCACCGGCGAAAGCATGCCCAGAGACGTAAAGGCCGGGGACGAAATTGTCAGCGGCTGCATCAATATGACAGGGGTGCTGAAGATTCGCACCACAAAGGAATTTGGGGAATCCACCGTTTCCAAAATTTTGGATTTGGTGGAAAACGCCAGCTCCCGCAAGTCCAAGTCCGAGGATTTCATCTCGAAATTTGCCAGGGTGTACACCCCGGCGGTGTGCGCGGCGGCTTTGGCGCTGGCCGTTCTTCCTCCCCTGGTGCGCGTGGCTTTTCTGGGCCTTGCCGCAGAATGGGGAACCTGGATTTACCGCGCCCTCACCTTCCTGGTCATCAGCTGCCCCTGCGCCCTGGTGATCAGCATTCCGCTCTCTTTCTTCGCGGGCATCGGCGGGGCCAGCAAGGCGGGCGTGCTGGTGAAGGGCTCCAATTACCTGGAAACCCTTTCTCAGACAGGGCTTGTGGTGTTTGACAAAACCGGCACCCTGACCCAGGGCGTGTTTGAGGTGAACGGCATCCACCACAGCGAAATGGAAAACGCCAGGCTGCTGGAGTATGCGGCGCTGGCAGAAAGCTCTTCCTCCCACCCCATCAGCAAAAGCCTGCAGCGGGCCTACGGCAGGGAAATAGACCGCAGCCGGGTGACGGATGTGCAGGAATTCAGCGGAAACGGCGTGGTGGCCAAGGTGGACGGGGCAGAGGTTGCCGCCGGAAACGGCAAGCTCATGGATCGTCTGGGGATCCCCTATGTCCCCTGCCGCAGTGTGGGCACGATCATCCACATGGCCGTCAACGGGGAGTACGCCGGGCACATAGTGATTTCCGACGTGGTAAAGCCCCATTCCCAGGCGGCCGTCGCCGCTTTGAAGGCGGCGGGGGTCCGCAAAACGGTTATGCTTACCGGGGACGCCCGCAGGGTGGCGGAGCAGGTGGGGGCCCAGCTGGGCATTGACCAGGTGTACAGCGAGCTTCTTCCGGCGGGCAAGGTGGAAAAGGTGGAGGAGCTGCTGCGGGAAAAGCCGGAAAAAGCGAAGCTTGCCTTTGTGGGGGACGGCATCAACGACGCGCCGGTGCTCAGCCGGGCCGACATTGGCATCGCCATGGGGGCTATGGGCTCCGATGCGGCCATTGAGGCGGCGGATGTGGTTCTGATGGACGACGATCCCATGAAGATTGCGAAGGCCATTCGGATTTCCCGCAAATGCCTGCGGATTGTGTACCAGAATATTGTGTTCGCCATCGGCGTCAAGCTCGTCTGCCTGCTGCTGGGCGCCTTCGGCATTGCCAACATGTGGCTGGCTATTTTCGCCGACGTGGGCGTGATGATCCTGGCTGTGCTCAACGCGATCCGCGCCCTGTTTGTGAAAAAGCTGTAACGCCTGCCCAGGCGGGGCCGTCTGGGCAGAAAACAAGAAAAAGGCTTCTCAGGGGAGATTTTCCGCCCTTGGGAAGCCTTTTTTGCAGAAAGCCGCCTCATTTGGCAGGGGAGGGGAATGCCCGGCAGCGCCAGTACAGGACGCCCCACAGCGCCAGGCCCGCCCCTGTCAAAATCCCTTTGTTCCACAGCAAAACCGGGAATCCGCCCCCGGCGAAGCGGAGAAACGGGTACACGTATTCCACACCGGGAACCCGCAGCAGGCCGCGGGCCAGCAGGGCGGCCAGCCAGAGAAGGCCGCAGGCCAGCGGGGCCGCGTGCTCCCGCCGGAACACAAAACCAGTCAGGGCGCACAGGCTGGAAAAGAAAAAAGCGGTGGGGAAATACAGCAGGGCCGTCTCCCCAAAGAGGGAGCCGTCCCCCAGGAATCCCATAGCCAGAACGGCGAAGGCGCTGGCCGCGCCAAACAGGGAGGCCCAGCGGGCCGCAGCCCACCGGAAGAGGGAACGCCCCTGGGCGGCGATCACGTCAAAGCAGCCGTCCGCCCGCGTTTTTCCCCATTCCCCTACGGCAACGGCGGTGTAAAAGGGGAACATCACCTCAAACCCGGCGGCGGCAAGCTCCGGCAGGCCCCCGGAAGCGGCGGAAGCGGCCGCCAGCAGGGCGGAAAGGGCGGCGGACATAAGGAAAAAACCGCCTCCTGCCATTTTCCATTCGTACAGGATCCTGCCTTTCATTCCGGCCTCCAGAAGCTGCGCTTCCAAAACGGCAGGGCGGCGGCAAGAAGGCCTCCCCCCACAAGAAAAGCGGCGTTGGCCAGGATGCTGCCCGTGTCTGTAAAACGCCACTCCGGGTGAACCCACAGCAGGCGGGACAAATCTCCCGCGGTTATGAGAAAGCAGGGCGCCGCTTCCGCAGAGCCTGCAAAGGAGGCGTTCCACCCAAAGAAAACAGCCGCCAGCAGGTAACACAGGCGCAGATCCATGACCCCTGCCAGAGAGACGGCGGCGAAGCCTGTAAAAAGGCTGGCGGGCAGGCCGCAGGCAAGGCAGGCCCTGCCCAAAGCGATCAGGCATGCGGGCAGGCTGACGGAAAAGGGGGCAAACGCGGCATAGACGGCTGTGTTCAAAATGAGAAAAAGACACAGCACGGTGTAGGCGCAGAGGAAGCCGCCCGCCAGCTTTCCCCAGACATACTGGCGCTTTTGTACCGGCGCAGCCATCAGCACATCCCTCATGCCAGCCCTTGCATCCAGCGGGAACCGCCCCGCCAGCAGGAAGGAAAGCCCGAACAGCAGAAGAAGGGCGTCCAGGCTCATGATCCGGTACACAAAATAAGCCGGTTCCCTTAAAAATTCCAGCCTCGCCAGGTTCCCTGCAGAGGGGAAGCTGTCTGCCTGCGCCAGGAGGGAGGCCGCCAGCAGGCATCCCCACAGGGCCGGGCGCTGAAGCTGCATCTTGTATTCATACCAGAGAACGGCGGCCGTTTTATTCATGATGCTTCCCTCCCATGCAATATACATAAGCGTCCTCCAGGGTGGCCGGCACCGGGGCCGCGCCGGGGAAAAGCCCTTGTTCGTCCATAATCCGCGCCGTCAGCCCATGGCTTTCGTACACGGCGGCCAGCACCACCGCCTGCCTTTGCACCTGCAGCAGCTGCGAATCCTGCTCCAGGGAAAGAAGCTTTACCTTTCCCTCCACCTGCTTCATCAGCGCGGCGGAAGAACCGGCGAAAAACAGCCGCCCCCGGCGGAGAACGGCCAGTTCCCCGCATATCTGGTGAAGATCCTCCACAATATGGGTGGAAAGCAGAACGGCGCGCCCCTGCCGGGCGTACTGCGAAAGCACGCCGCGGAAGCGCACCCGTTCCTCCGGGTCAAGCCCGGCGGTGGGTTCGTCTACCACGAGAACAGGCGGTTCCCCCACCAGCGCCTGGGCGATTCCCACCCGGCGCTTCATTCCGCCGGAAAGGCCGCCGGTTTTCCGCCTGGCGTGCTCCAGCATGCCCACCTGCTCCAGCGCCGCCTCCACCGGCCTTCTTCCCCGAATCCCCTTCAGCGCCGCCATGTAGCTGACGAAGTCAAACACCGAGAGGGAGGGGTACATGGCCAGCTCCTGAGGCAGGTAGCCGATGCGGGCCCTCACCTGGTCCCTTTGCTTTACCGTGTCAAAGCCGCAGAGATGAATGCTCCCGCAGGAGGGGGCCAGCACAGTGGCCAGCGCCCGCATCAGCGTGGTTTTTCCCGCCCCGTTGTGGCCCAGCAGCCCGTAAACGCCGCCGCTTACAGAAAAGCTCACATCCTCCAGGGCCTGCGTTCCGTTCCGGAACTGCTTGCTCACATGCTCAAATGCAATTAACGGCTCCATGAAATCCTCCTTCTTATTTAACTACAATTGTAGATTTTTGAGGCAAAAAAGATTCGCCTCCCTTTTACGGGGAAGCCGCCCCGCTGTAGGGGCGGCTCAGTCTGTCGATAAACCCTAACAAGGTGCGTAAAGGATCGCAGAATCGGGAGCTGCGCTCCCTGCTTGTCTGCCCTGTGACACGGCAAAGCCGTGTCACGCGTCGAAGTATTCTTTTGCAGGAGAACCCCTGCAAAAGAACCCTTCGCGCTATTTTTAAGGCTGTTTCACGGCCATTTGCGGGGCTTTGGGTCTCCGCTGCCGCTTCGGTCGGCGCCTTGTTTGTGCGCCACTGGCGCACGGCGCCCCCTGCACCCCACCAGGTCTCACCTGCCGGTTCGGTCGGTGCTATTTGCATGCCACCGGCATGCCGCACCCTTTTGAAAAAGGTGGACGAA
>DVMK01000023.1 GCA_018715025.1 Candidatus Caccousia avistercoris | reverse complement strand
TAACTTACCGTATGTAAAAATCGCAGATATGCGGGCCGCCCGCATATCTGCGATTTTTTGTGGGGCCAAAAAGCCCCGTTTATCCGGTCACCAGGTTCTGCGGGTTCCCAGCCATCCATTTTTCCAGGTTGTCAAACACGATTTCCGCCCGCAGCACCATAGATTCCTGCGAGGCGAAGGCCACGTGGGGGGTGACGATGGTGTTTTTGCTGTGGAGCAGGGGGTGGGCGGGATCCAGCGGGGGTTCCGTCTCAAACACGTCCACCGCCGCGCCTGCCAGGCGGCCGCTGTTCAGCGCCTCCGCCAGGGCGGCGGAATCCGCCACAGGCCCCCGGGCCGTGTTGATCAGGAAGGCGCCGGGCTTCATGAGGGCCAGCTGCTCCCGGCCGATGAGCCCCCGGGTAGAGGAATTCAGGGGGCAGTGAAGGCTCACAATGTCAGAGACCGCCAGAAGCTCCTCCAAAGAAAGGTACTCCACGTACTCCGGCTTCGGCTTCCTGCGGGGATTGTACGCCGCAACCCGGCACCCGAAGGCATGGCACAGCTCTGCGGTGCGCAGGCCGATGGCCCCCAGGCCCACGACGCCTACGGTTTTGCCCCGCAGCTCGGCGCCCACCAGCCCGTCCTTGACGCCGCCCGCCCGGCAGCGTTCTTCCACCTGGGGTACGTTCCGCAGCAGCGAGAGCATCAGGCAGAGGGCCAGCTCTGCCACCGACTGGGTGGAGTAGCCGGAGGCGTTGCTCACCGCCGCCCCCTTCCGCCGGGCCGCCGCCAGGTCCACATGGTCCACGCCGGTGAAGGCCACGTCGATGAATTTCAAATGCGGGCAGCCCTCGATCACCTGGCCGCTGAGCGGGGTGTTGGCGATGATGACAGCGTCCGCGTCCCTGGCCCGCTGAAGCTGCACGGCAGGGTCGGCGCTGCGGGGGTAGGCGGAAAAGGCGTGGCCCTGCCGCCGCAGGCGGCTGGCGTAGCGTTCCAGCAGATCCTCCGGAATTCCCAGAGGCTCCATCAGCACAATATTCATCTCAGTATTTCCTCCTTTTCGTTACCGGGCCGCCTGGGCGGTCTGGCCCAGCTTGGAATATGTGAAGGTGCCCTTGCACAGCAGAAGGCCGGTCTGGTCGCGCACGGAAACGTCGTACACCAGCAGCCGCTTCCCCACCTTCAGCTCCTGGGCCGAGGCGTACAGCCTGGTGGAACGCAGCCCTGCGTTCAGGTAGTGGAAGTCGCTGTCCACCGTGCAGACGGGGCTGCCGTAAGAGTAGGCCGCCACCCCGCCCGTCACGTCGGCTATGGTGAACAAAATGCCCCCGTGAACCGTGCGGAAGGGGTTGCAGCATCCCTCTGTCACCGGCATTTCAGACTCTGCGCTCCCCTGGCTGACGCGGGTAATGACCAGCCCCAGCTTCTGGGAAAAATCATGGGAGGTGTTGACCTCCTCCTTCAGTTTGGTCAAATCCATGCAACAATCTCTCCTTTTGTATGCTGCCGTCTATTGGGCAGGGCGGCGGGGCGGGAAGCCGCGGGCCGCCCGTTTTCTGACGCTGCTGGGGATATTATACTACATGGAAGGGAATCGGTCAAAGTTCCGTCCCGCTGCAGTATAACTGCAGGGTCTGAATCCATTGCACCATGGGGGGAAATCTGATATAATAAAGCTATTCTTTTTTCTTGGAACAAAAATCGATTCAGGCGGTTTTCTGTTCTTATGGTTCACAGAATAGGAGCGGAAGAGGTTTTGAAAAGCTATACATTTTCAAAATCAAAAAGAAAGACAGAGCATTGCCCCGAATAAGACGAAAATGCCGTCAAATACTTCCTTGTGAAAATGTATGCTTTTCCATCTATGCGCGCCTGCGGCGGGGGGCCGCCGGGCGCACAGTTTTACGGGGAGGCGAAGCGCCGATGAATTATTTGAAAAGCTTTTTTCGTTTTATGCAGCCAGGCGAGTACCGGAAGGAGGTTTATCTGCGGATTTACCAGCAGATGCACCGGATTTACCACGGGCTTATGGCGCTGATTTTGGCGTATGAGTGCGTGATGCTGGCCGTCATGGCAGGCCGCCCAGGAGGCCCCTTCCTGCACGGGCGGCGTACCGCTTACGTCTGCTGTTACCTGGTTCTCATAGTCAGCACGGCGCTGTTCCTGCTTCTGCACCGGCGGATGTGGAAGACGGGAACCCTTAGTATGCGCCGGTATTACCGGCTTCTGCACGCCTATGTGGTAGTATTGACGGCGTGGGCCGTCGCGATCTCGCTGAACGACCAGCTGGGAGGAAACGGCCTTACGGTTTACACCTATGTGCTGCTGGGGACGGCCCTGTTCGCCATGCTGCCGCCCTGGAAAAGCGTTCTGCTCTATGGGCTCAGCTTTCTTGCGCTGAATCTGCTGCTGCCCTTTTTCCCCTGGCCAAGCGGTCTGGATCAAACCTTCAACAACCTTACGAACAGTCTGTTCGTGTCGCTGTTTGCCATTTTTCTCTCCATTTATTTTTACAAAAGCCAGATCGCCCTGAAAACGGACGAGATGATCATTGAGCGGCAGTATCAGGAGATCGCAGAAAAGAATCAGGCCCTTCATGAGGAAATTATGATCGACGCCCTGACCAAGCTTTACAACCGCCGTTACCTGGACCTGGTGGTGGAAAAGCGGTTCCGTGCGCAGCAGCGGCGGAAGCAGGCCCTGGCCTGCCTGATGCTGGATTTGGATCATTTCAAGGATTACAACGACCAGTACGGGCACCCGGCCGGCGACGTTCTTCTCTGTCGGCTTTCCTCTCTGTTCCGGGATCTGCCGGCAAAGGAGCAGGCCGACGTCATCCGGTACGGCGGGGAGGAATTCGTGGTGTTCCTGTATGGGCAGGACGCCCGCGAGGCCGGGCGGCTGGCCCAGTTCCTGGTGGATTCGGTGCGCGGGCTCCAGATTCCCGCAGCCGCCGGCTCGCCTTATGTGACCATAAGCGCCGGTGTTTGCCTTCTGGATCCCATCCCTCCGGAGGAGGACAGCGTCCACATCCTGATCTCCTGCGCGGACACCGCCCTGTACCAGGCGAAAAATCAGGGCCGGAACCGGGTTTCCTTTTACCGGGAGGAATAATTCCTCTTGGATGCAAGCGGAAGGAGGCTTTCCATGATCCTTTATTATTCTGCCACCGGCAACAGCCGTTACGCCGCCCAGGCGCTGCGGAGCCTGACCGGGGACGGCTGCATCGACCTGCTTCCCTACCTGCGCAGCCGCAGCCGGGGGCCCATCTCTTCCCAGCGGCCCTTTGTGTTTGTGCTGCCCACCTACGCCTGGCGCATTCCCCGCATGGCGGCGGAATGGGTGGAGCGTGCTGAGCTTCAGGGAAGCCGGCAGGCCTACTTTGTCCTTACCTGCGGGGAGGAGGCGGGAAACGCGGCCGCCTACCTGAAGCGGCTCTGCCGCCAGAAGGGGCTGCAGTTCTGCGGTATGGCCGCTGTGCCTATGCCGGACAATTATCTGATTCTGTTCCCCAGCCCGGCGCAGGAAGAGATTGACGCCGCCATGGGGAAGGCCGCCCCCCTGCTGAAGCGCATTGCCGCTCTGCTGGTGGAGGGGGAACCCCTGCCGGAGCAGGAGGCCTCCCTGCTGGACAAGCTGAAAAGCGGGCCGGTGAACCGGCTGTTCTATACGTTTTTTGTGACAAGGCCCGGCTTTTACGCCACCAGCGCCTGCGTGGGCTGCGGCCAGTGCGCCTCCCTCTGCCCCAAAAACAATATTGTGATGCAGGGCGGGCGGCCCCAGTGGGGCACGGACTGCACCCACTGCACCGCCTGCCTGAACCTGTGCCCCACCGCCGCGGTGGAGTACAGAAAAAAGACCCAGGGCAAGCCCCGCTACCACTGCGGGGAGGTCTGGCGCCAGGATAAGCAGTGAGTGTCCAATCTCATTTCTTACCAGAGGCAGAACATCCCACCATATTCTGCGTCTATATGGGTGAGAACGCAGCGAAGAGGGAGGTTGGATGATATGAAAAAATTCCGGCTGTCTGTCCTGTTACCGGCAATGCTTATGCTGGGAGGGTGCTGCGCGGGAGATCCCCAGGAAGGGACCGCCGTGCTGCCGTTCCCGGAGGAGATCCACAGCATGGCGGTCACATTTGACGTTTATCCTTCTGAAACGACCCGAACATTAAGCGCCGGCGAAACAGAGGCAGTCACAGAATGGGCGCTGGCTCTGGAATGGGAGCAGACGCCCCTTGACGAAACAAAAACACCGGACAACTATGCGGGGGGCACAGCGTGGCATTTCAGCATGAACGACGGCGGCTTCACTTTTTCTTATGCGGAATATGGAGAAAGCGCCATTTTCATTGACCATGCGTGGCATGCGGTCAGGAATCCGTCAAACCCGCCGGTGGAGGAAAACGCCGGAAGGGAAGTGGTGGAATTTCATGGAAGGTTTATAGACAAATCTGATTTGACGGAAGAAACGCTGGCATGGCTTGCGTGGTATCATTCCCTATCGCCGGAGTGCCGTCAGCTCCATCCCTGCCGAACTGTATTCCGGCGGCAGCGAAACGCTTGATGCAGGCGCAGGGGGAATAGCTTGATGCAGCAGCCAAAGGGCAGCCGGAAAAACCGGCTGCCCTGAGTCTGTCGATAAACCCTAACAAGGTGCGTAAAGGATCGCAGAATCGGGAGCTGCGCTCCCTGTCTGCTTACCTTTTTAAAGCCGTTTCACGGCCATTTGCGGGGCTTTGCCCCTGCACCCCACCACCTTTTGAAAAAGGTGGACGAAAACTTTAAAATTGCTTTTTGGCAGCTT
>DVMK01000022.1 GCA_018715025.1 Candidatus Caccousia avistercoris | reverse complement strand
GCAGAACTTACCGGCAAGCTTGATCTTTCCGGCAAATTGTATATTTATGGAGAAAATCCGAATCTTTCTGCCTCTGTTGCCCTAAACGGTAATGATGCAGCTTTGTACGCTATGGTGGATTTGAATATTCCTAATGAAGAACCAACAAAGGGCGAATATTTCTATACTTCCATCAGCGGATCTACAGAAACCTTCCTCTACAAGTGGGGAACCGCTACAGAAGAGCCGGAACCTGAAAAATTCACCATCACTGCCACGGCAGGCGAGGGCGGTTCCATCAACCCGAACGGGGCTGTGACTGTAGAAAGCGGCGAATCCATCACCTTCACCATCACCCCCAACGAAGGGTATGAGATTAAAGACGTAACCGTGAACGGAAAATCTCAAGGCGCGGTTGCTTCCTACATCTTTGAAAATGTGACCAAAGACGGGATCATTTCCGCTTCCTTCCAGAAGGTGGAGGAGCCCGAAAATCCGGATCCAGATCCAGATCGGCCCAGCGGCGGGAACAGCGGTTCCGGCGGCGGCAGCGGCAGGCCCCTGCCCTCTGACGGTTCCAGCACAGGCCCGACCTTTGAAAGCGACACCACCTACGACCTGACGGTGAACGGCGTGTACCAGTTCCGCATTACCAGCCTGAACGGCGCGGCCCCGGTTATGACGCTGAGCAACGGCAATTTCCGGGTAGAGCTGGCCTCTCAGTCCGGGAACGACTACTTCTTCAAGGTGTACGTGGTGAATCCGGGCCAAAGCTGCGATGTGATCGTGAACGGCCAGAAGGTTGTCACCGTCACCGCGGCGGCCGGGGTCATCAGCGACACCACAGCCCCCTTCACGGTAGCCCAGGGCGGCACGTACCAGTTTAAGCTGACGGCGGCCCAGCAGCCCGCCTTTGTGGCCGGTTCCCCCTGCTTCACGGTGGAATATGCCGGGAACATTGGGAACGACTGGTTCTACAAGGTACACGCGGTGGGCGAAGTGGGAGAAGCCAGCGGCTTCTACATCAACGGAGCTCCCGCCCCTGTGGCGGTAGCCACCATTGGATAAGCTTACGCCATTTTTCTTTATACAAAGCGAAACCTCAACGCAGAATCCCCCGTTTGCGGCCCTTTGCCGCGGCGGGGGATTCCCTTTTTCTGCCGTTCCATTCTTTTTGCTTTGTTTCACGTGAAACTCTCTTTTTTTCGGGGGACTTGTGTAGTATAATATTCTCAGAGAGGGAGGGGAGTTTTTTAGAGGCATAATAGACGTAATGTGAGGGGTACGGTACACCGGCAGCTGGCGGGCGGTATGAGGCTCCCTCTTAGAGGGAGCTGGCGCGCCGCTTTGCGGCGTGACTGAGGGAGTACGTTCTTCTTCTGCGCGTGCCTCGACCCAGGGAAAAGTAGGACGGCGCGAACGATATATTTTCGGGGATGTTACCCCGGAAATGTGTCGTTCGGCGCGTGGTGCGGCAAAGCTGCGGCACAATTTTTTCTGCTGCGCACTTGCTTTCATTACATCTGGTTTTCACTTTGCCGCGACCGCACGCGGCGGTGCGGTTCCTTTCTCCACTTAGAAAAAATTGGAGCAGCGCGAAGCGTAATTGGCGGGGACGCAACCCGACAATTATGCTTCGACGCGTGCCGCAGCCTTGCTGCGGCACAATAGACGCATGCGGGGGCTGTGAGTCTCCGCTGCCGCTCCGGTCGGCGCCTTGTTTGTGTGCCACCGGCACACGGTGCCCCCTCGACCCCGGGGGCTGTCCTGTCTGGGAAAAGTAGGGCAGCGCGAACGATAGATTTACGGGGACGTTACCCCGGAAATATGTCGTTCGACGCGTGGTGCGGCCCGGCCGCACCACACTGCGCTTGGCCGGCTTGTGCCCTTAGGGTCACGAAACGCCGGCCCCTTTACAGGAACACTCGCAATCTTACGATTGCGAAAGTTCCTCCGCATTTTTAGGGGTACGGCTCGCTGGTAGCTGGCGGGCAACCATTCGCCGCCTGCGGTGGGTTAGCTTCTTCACCTAGGAAAAATTGGAGCAGCGCGAAGCGTAATTGGCGGGACGCAACCCGGCAATTATGCTTCGACGCGTGCCGCAGCTTTGCCGCGGCACACTGTACGGTCTCGCTGGTAGTTGGCGCGCTGCGAAGCGGCGGGACTGAGGGAGTCTGCTCCCTTTTTTGCTGCGCACTTGAACAACCCTTTCTGGCTTTATTTTGAAAAAACGCGGGCGCTGCGCTTGTGTTCCCCCACACGGCCCAAGGCCGCGGGACGCGGCCAGTGCGCGACTTCCTCCCCGGAGGGGTGCGCGACTTCCGCCCCGGAGGGGGGCTTTATCTTAGGGGAAAAGCGTGATATAATAGAAAAAACAGTGAAACGATAACAACAGAGAGGAAACCATGGGGAAAATAATAGCCATTGCGAATCAAAAAGGCGGGGTAGGAAAAACCACAACCGCCGTCAATCTTTCCGCGTCCATGGGGCTGCGGAAAAAGAAAACCCTGCTGGTGGACGTGGATCCTCAGGGGAACAGCTCCAGCGGCGTGGGGGTGGACCGGAGGAAGCAAAAGAAAACCTCCTATGAACTGTTTGTGGGGGAAGCGGGGATCGAAGAGGTCCTGCTGAAAACCGGATATGAAAATCTGGATTTGATCCCCTCCAGCATGGATTTGGCCGGGGCTGAGATTGAGCTGGTTGACCGGGAGCACCGGGAAGCCATTCTCCGCACGGCGCTGGCTCCTTTGCGGGAAAAATACGAGTATATTTTCATCGATTGCCCGCCTTCGCTTTCGATTATCACCACCAATGCCCTTTGCGCGGCAGACACCATTCTCATTCCCATCCAGTGCGAATACTACGCCCTGGAGGGCCTTTCTCAGCTGATGAACACGGTGCGGCGGGTCAAGCGCCAGTACAACAGCCAGCTGGAAATTGAGGGCGTGCTGCTCACCATGTACGACGGCCGCCTGAACCTGACCCAGCAGGTGGTGGACGAGGTGAAAAAGTATTTTCCCCGGAAGGTGTTTTCCTCTGTCGTGCCCCGGGCGGTGCGCCTTTCTGAAGCGCCCAGCTTCGGGAAGCCTATCCAGTATTTTGATCGGGGAAGCAAGGGCGCGCTGGCCTACGACAGCCTGGCAGATGAAATTTTGAAGCGCAAGTAAAACAGAGACGCCCAGGGGCGGGACAAGCCCCGGAAATACGGGAAGAAAGGGGAAATTCCATGGCAGCAAAGAAGGGCGGCCTGGGCAAAGGCCTGGACGCCATTTTTTCAGAGAACGATATGGAGGATCAAAATTCCGCCGTCGCCATTAAAATAAGCGAGATTGAACCAAACCGGGCCCAGCCCAGAAAAGATTTCGACGAGGAATCCCTGGCAGAGCTGGCGGATTCCATTTCAGAGCACGGGGTGCTGCAGCCCATCCTGGTACGGCCCCTCATTGGCGGCGGGTACCAGATTGTGGCCGGGGAGCGCCGCTGGCGGGCCGCCCGCATGGCCGGGGTGCAGGAGATCCCCGCGGTGGTGCGCGACCTGTCAGAAAGCCAGGTCATGGAGCTGGCCCTCATTGAAAACCTGCAGCGGGAGGATTTGAACCCCCTGGAAGAAGCGGGCGGATATTCCGCCCTGATCGAGACCTACGGCTTTACCCAGGAGGAGGTGGCCCGCACGGTGGGCCGTTCCCGCCCTGCGGTGGCAAACGCCCTGCGCCTGCTCACGCTGCCGGAGTCTGTGCGGAACATGGTAGAGCGGGGCGAGCTTTCTGCCGGGCATGCCCGCACGCTGCTGGCCTTCCCCAGCCAGGAAACCATGGAAAAAGCCGCCAAGCTGGCGGTGGAACAGGGCCTTTCTGTGCGCCAGCTGGAACGCCTGGCAAAGGCCGCCGCGCAGGGGAACGCCCCGCCCCAGGAAAAACCACGGCCCAAGCGCCGCCTGCCGTACTTTGACGAGGTAGAGCTTGCCCTGCACGATCATTTGGGCCGTAAGGTGGCGGTGAAGGGTACCAAGAAAAAGGGAACCCTGCAAATTGAATTCTATGGGGAGGAGGACTTGGCAGAGCTGATGAAGCTGTTCGGCGAGTGATCCCCAGGCGAATCGGCGTATTTTTTATTTCCTGTACCAATTTTTCTCCCCGCAAACGCAAGGGGATATGCTTTTAAAATCTGTTTGTGAAAAGGAGTTCTGAAGCATGATCGATATTAAATGGATCCGCACCAACCCGGATCTGGTAAAGGCCAACATCAAAAAACGGGAGATGAACCTGGATTCTCTGGTAGACGAAATTCTGGCCATTGACGTGCAGCGGCGCGAGCTCACCGGCAAGGTAGAGGGCATGAAGGCGGAACAAAACGCCTGCACCAAGAAAATCCCCGCCATGAAGAAGGCCGGGGAGGACACCACCGCCCTGATGGCGGAAATGAAGGCCCTTTCCGAAAAGGTGAAGGAGGCCGGGGCCCAGCTGGCCCAGCTGGAGGAAAAGCAGCAGGATCTGATGCTGAGCCTGCCCAACATGCCCGACGAGGACGTGGCTGCCGGTGGCAAAGAGCAGAACGTTCCCCTGCACTACTTCGGGGAAAAGCCCCAGTTTGATTTTACCCCCAAAAATCATGTGGAGCTGTGCGAGAGCCTGGGGATGATCGACTACCCCCGGGGCGCGAAGGTTGGCGGCAACGGCGCCTGGATTTACCGCGGGGCAGGTGCAAGGCTGGAATGGGCCCTGCTGAATTTCTTTGTCAACGAGCATTTGGCCGACGGCTACGAGCTGATCCTGCCGCCCCACATGCTCAACTACGAATGCGGCTACGTGGCGGGCCAGTTCCCGAAATTCAGCGAGGAGGTATACTGGATTCAGAACCCCACCTCTGCCGACCGGAAATTCATGCTGCCCACCGCCGAGACCGTGCTGGTCAACCTGCACCGGGACGAGATCCTTTCCCTGGAGGAGCTGCCGAGAAAGTACATTGCCTACACCCCCTGCTACCGCCGGGAAGCGGGCAGCTACCGGGCAGAGGAGCGGGGCATGATCCGCGGCCACCAGTTCAACAAGGTGGAAATGGTGCAGTACACCACGGAAGAGGGCTCTGACGCGGCTTTTGAAGAGCTGGTCAACAAGGCGGAACGCCTGGTGCAGGAGCTTGGCCTGCATTACCGCCTGAGCAAGCTGGCCGCCGGGGACTGCTCCTTCTCCATGGCGCGCACCTACGACATTGAGGTGTGGATCCCCAGCATGGGCATTTACAAGGAGGTCAGCTCCGCTTCCAACGCCAGGTCTTACCAGGCGCGGCGCGGCAACATCAAGTACCGTGACGCGGACAAGAAGCTTCATTTCGCCCACACCCTGAACGCCTCCGGCCTGGCCACCAGCCGGGTTATGCCCGCCATTGTGGAGCAGTTCCAGAACGCCGACGGCAGCGTTACCGTGCCCCAGGTGCTGCGGAAGTACATGGGCGGCCAGGAGATCATCAAGCCCTGAGCAGGATTTTCTCTTTTTTCCCTGTAAGCGGATGTTTCACATGAAACATCCGCTTCAGCCTGTCGAAAAAGTCCAGCGAAGGCTGGGCTTTTTCGCGTGTATAAGGTATAATGGAAGTGGTGGTGAGAAAGATGCTGGAAAGAGGAAAAATGGAACGAGATGTGATCGAGATCGTGGGGATAGACAGCCTGGTGCCACAGGATCATCTGCTGCGGAAAATAGATCGAGCGGTGGATTTCAACCGGCTGTATGAAATGGTGGAGCCGCTGTATTGTGAGGACAATGGCAGGCCGAGCATAGACCCGGTGGTACTGTTCAAGATGGTGCTAATCCAGCATCTGTACGGGCTGCCGTCTCTGCGGCGGACAGCGGAGGAGATACGGGGCAGTATTTATTACCGCTGGTTTCTGGGGTACAGCCTGCAGGAGGAGACCCCACATTTCTCCACGGTGAGTTACAATTTCCGGCACCGCTTTACCGAGGAAACGGTAGACCAGGTATTCCGTTGGATCCTGGAGGAAGTGGCGCAGGCGGGATATCTCTCCCCCAAGGCAGTTTTTATAGACGGCACGCATATCAAAGCCAACGCCAACACAAAAAAACAGGTGAAGGTTCAGGTTCCTGTGGCATCCAGGCATTACGCTAAGGAATTGATGGAGGAGGTAAACGCAGACCGGGAGGCCCATGGAAAGGAACCATTTGATGACGATGATGCACCTCCGGCACCAAGAAAGAAGCGCAGGGACAATACCTCGAGGAAGAAGCTGGCCCGGCGGAAGAAGGAGAAGGAGCGCGCCGTGAAGCGGAGCGTGACCGATCCGGACAGCGGCTTGTTTGTCAAGGGAGAGCACAAGCGGCAGTTTGCCTATGAGGCTCACACAGCCTGCGACAAGCATGGTTTTATTCTGGAGACCGTCGTTACCCCCGGAAATGTCCATGACAGCGTGGCCTTTGATGAGGTCTATGACCGTGTAACAGCGGCTTTCCCGGAAACGGAGACCATTGTCGCCGACTCCGCTTACAAGACGCCTCATATCTGCAAGAAGGTATTTGAAGATGGGCGTGTGCTGTCCACCGCTTACAAACGGCCTCAGACCAAAAAGGGCGGCCATGAATGGTGGAAGTATGTCTATGACGAGCATTACGACTGTGTGCTCTGCCCGGAATTCCAGGTCCTGACTTACCGCACCACCAACCGTGACGGATACCGGGAATACAAAAGCGACCCCAAAATCTGCATCCACTG
>DVMK01000021.1 GCA_018715025.1 Candidatus Caccousia avistercoris | reverse complement strand
AGCCGGTCCTTCTTGTTGGTCGAAAAACGATTGGTAAACTCAATACCATTGTCTGTCTGCACGCACTCTACCCGCACACCACGGCGTTTGAACCATGCCACCATTTTCTCCAGGAAATCAGCGGAAGAGTAAGTGCTTTGTTCTGGGTATGCGCCCAGATAACGAAGGCGTGTATATTCGTCGATCGCCGTATATTGGTATAACCGTTCTTCCGGGTTTGTCAGGCATTTCAGCGGCACCACCTTCACATCTACCTGAACACGCTGGCCGGGATACTGCATCTGTTCGTATGGCTTTGCCTTGTAGGTTGCTTTGACCTTCGGCTGCGGGAACATCCCCAGCTTGCGCATGACCCGGAACAGACTTTCCGGACAGCGGATATACCCACGTTTGCGAAGCCGGTGCCAGAGCTCTACCATTCCCAGCGTGGGATTCCGCCTCCGCATGTCTCGGATGAGCTTCAGTTCCGCTTCTGTGTGCTGGTTTGGGTGGTGGTGCGGACGTCTGGACTGGCACGCCAGAGACGCCACACTTCCATCCCAGCGTGCCTTCCAGAAGTAGATATATGACCGACTCTTGTTGTATTTCCGGCTTGCACGGCTCACGCCATATTTGGCTGCATACTGCATTAGGGATTGCCGATACCGCATGTCTTGTGTTATACTCTTACTCATGAGGGACAGAGCTCCTTTTTTGGGTTTGTTGGTGTCGCAACTTAACTATACCCTATGAAGGCTCTGTCCTTCTACTTTTTTATTTGCTTTTACTTTGCTCTTCTGTCCAACATGTATTGTAGCTCTACACGTGGGGGCCAACTAGCGGGGACAGGCGCTTGCATTTTCCGGCAGGATGCGGTATAATGAAGCCAAAGAAAAGCAGGGGAGCCCGTGCAGCGGGCTGAGAGGGAGTCTAGCAACTCCGACCCTAGGGGCCCGGACCGTCCGCCAGGCAGCGGATGCGCCAGGGGCGCCCTGCACCTGATGCGGATCATGCCGCCGTAGGAAGCTGAAGTCAGTTTTTTCCACAGGGGGACGCACGGGCGCTCCCCCTGTTTTTTTGTGGATCCTTTGGAAGGGAGATGGAAACGGCGCGGGCCCGGCTGGGCCGCGGCGGGCCGAGGGGGAGCGCCCTGGGCCCGGCAAACAGAAGCGATGGGAAGCCGTGTTCCGGCGTGAGAGGGGGCCAGTAAGCCCCGACCGCAGCCCTCCGGGCATTTTTATGCCCATTTTTATTACAAGCGGGGGGATGCGGCGCTTCGTCTGCCGTTTCTCTGCCCAGCAAAGGAGATCGATCCGTTATGAAAAAGACTTCTATTCAGAAATTGTGCCTGGCCGCCCTGCTGTGCGCGGTGGCCGTGGTGGGCAGCCTGTTTTCCTTCCCGGTGTTCGGCAGCAAGTGCGCGCCGGTGCAGCACATGGTGAACATTTTGTGCGCCGTGCTGCTGGGCCCCTGGTACGGGGTGGCGGTGGCCTTCTGCGCCAGCCTTCTGCGCTGCCTGCTGGGCCTGGGCACCCTCATGGCCTTCCCCGGCAGCATGCTGGGGGCGCTGGTGTGCGGCGTTGTGTACTGGAAGGCGCAGAAGCTGCTTCCCACCCTCATCGGCGAGGTGGCAGGCACCTCTCTGCTGGGCGGCCTGTGCGCGTACCCGGTGGCCATTCTGCTCATGAACCAGTCCGCCGCAGAGGTGGCCTTCTACGCCTACATCGTCCCCTTCTTTGTTTCCACCGCCGGGGGCGCGGTTATCTCAGGCGTTTTGCTGTACGCCCTGCAGCGCGCCAGCGTGCTGCGCAAAATGCAGCTGCAGCTCAGCCGCTGAGGCAAACCAGGCCGAACCTGGCTTGACAACCGGCAGGGGGAGGCATATAATAGAACACAAAGCGAAGATGGGGAGAAAGACGGCGCAGGCTTCTGCGAAGAGAACCGGCGGCTGGTGCAAGCCGGTGGGCCCCGCCGTGGATGAGTCGCCCCGGAGCCGCCCCCCTGAGAACAGGTAGGGGGGGACGTGTGGCCGCGTTAGGGCCTGCCCCGCAGCAGCGGGGAGAGGGCCGCTTCAGCGGCTGAACACGGGTGGTACCGCGGATTTGTTTTGTGAATTCGCCCCGGATACGGCAATCTGCCGTATCCGGGCTTTTTATTTTCCAGCGGGACTGACAACGGAAAGAGAGGAATGCGCAGCATGAGCAAAGACCTTGCGAAAACCTATGAGCCCCAGGAGGTGGAGGACCGGATTTACGACTTCTGGATGAAGGGCAACTACTTCCACGCAGAGCCGGATCCGGAGAAAAAGCCCTACACCATTGTGATTCCCCCGCCGAACATTACCGGCCAGCTTCACATGGGCCACGCCCTGGACGAAACCCTTCAGGACATTCTCATCCGCTGGCGCAGGATGCAGGGCTACTGCGCCCTGTGGCTGCCCGGCACCGACCACGCCTCCATTGCCACCGAGGCGAAGATTGTGGAGGCCATGCGGCAGGAGGGCCTCACCAAAGAGCAGATTGGCCGCGAGGCCTTTTTGGAGCGCGCCTGGGACTGGAAGCGCCAGTACGGCGGCCGTATTGTAGAACAGCTGAAAAAGCTGGGCTCCTCCTGCGACTGGCAGCGGGAGCGCTTCACGCTGGACGAGGGCTGTTCCAAAGCCGTGCGTGAGGTTTTCGTCCGCCTGTATGAAAAGGGCCTCATCTACCGGGGCGAGCGCATCATCAACTGGTGCCCCCACTGCAGAACCTCCATCTCTGACGCGGAGGTGGAGTTTGAGGAAAAGCCGGGCCATTTCTGGCACCTGCGCTACCCCTTCACCGACGGTTCCGGCTACCTGGAGCTGGCCACCACCCGGCCGGAAACCATGCTGGGCGACACCGCCGTGGCGGTTCACCCCGAGGACGAGCGCTACCGGGGTATTGTGGGCAAAACCCTCCGCCTGCCCCTGGTGGGCCGGGAGATTCCCGTGGTGGCCGACTCTTACGTAGAGCCGGAGTTCGGCACCGGCGTGGTGAAAATTACCCCCGCCCACGACCCCAACGACTTTGAGGTGGGCCTGCGCCATCACCTGGAAATCATCAACGTGATGAACGAGGACGGCAGCATCAACGAAAACGGCGGGAAGTACTGCGGCATGGCAGGGCTGGAAGCCCGCAAGGCCATTGTGAAGGATCTGGAGGAGCAGGGCTTCCTGGTGCGGGTGGAAGACATCAAGCACAACGTGGGCACCTGCTACCGCTGCGGCACCACCGTGGAGCCCCGGGTTTCCAAGCAGTGGTTCGTCAAAATGGAGCCCCTGGCCAAGCCTGCCGTGGAGTGCGTGCGGAATGGGGAAATCAAGTTTATTCCAGAGCGCATGACAAAGACGTATTACAACTGGATGGACAACATCAAGGATTGGTGTATCTCCCGCCAGCTGTGGTGGGGCCACCGGATCCCCGCCTGGTACTGCCCGGAATGCGGCGAAATGACCGTAGCGCGGGAAGCCCCGGCCGCCTGCCCCAAGTGCGGCTGCACGCACCTGCACCAGGATGAGGACACCCTGGACACCTGGTTCAGTTCTGCCCTGTGGCCCTTCTCTACCCTGGGCTGGCCGGAAACCACCAAGGAGCTGGAGTATTTCTACCCCACCGACACCCTGGTGACCGGCTACGACATTATCTTCTTCTGGGTGGCCAGAATGATCTTCTCCGGCCTGGAGCACATGAAAGAGGTGCCCTTCCGCACGGTGTTCTTCCACGGCCTGGTGCGGGACGCCCAGGGCCGGAAGATGAGCAAATCCCTGGGCAACGGCATCGATCCTCTGGAGATCATCGGCAAATACGGCGCCGACGCCCTGCGCTTCACCCTGGTGACGGGCATCAGCCCCGGCAACGACACCCGTTTCTCCACCGAGCGGGTGGAGGCCAGCCGCAACTTTGCCAACAAGCTGTGGAACGCTTCCCGGTTTATCCTGATGAACATTGACGGCTGCCAGGTGGAAAACAAGCTGCCCCAGCGGCTGGCCACCGAGGACAAGTGGATTTTGAACGCCTTCAACCGGGTGGCCAAAGAGGTCAACGAAAACCTGGAAAAGTTCGAGCTGGGCATTGCCGCGCAGAAGCTGTACGACTTTTTGTGGGATGAATTCTGCGACTGGTTCATTGAGATTGCCAAAATCCGCCTGACGGGCGAGGACGAACAGGCCGCCCAGGAGGTTCGCCAGGTGCTGGTGTGGGTCATGACCCGCACCCTGGCCCTGCTGCACCCCTTCATGCCCTACGTGACCGAGGAGATTTGGCAGGCCATGCCCCACAGCGGGGAAGCCCTGCTGGTGAGCAGCTACCCCGCCTGGGACCCGGCCCTGGAATTCCCGGAGGCCGCCGCGCAGATGGAGAGCGTCATGGCCGCCGTGCGCGCCGTGCGGAACCGCCGCAGCGAGATGAACGTGGCCCCCGGCCGCCGCACCAAGCTGTACATTGCCACCGCCAAGCCCCAGGTGTTCCAGGAAGGGGAGCCGGTTTTTGCCCGGCTGGCCTACGCCACCGGCATTGAGGTGGCAGAGTCCTTCCAGCTGGAGGGCGCCGTCACCATCGTCACCCCCGACGCGAAAATCTATATCCAGATGGATGAGCTGGTGGACAAACAGGCGGAGATCGCCCGCCTGACCAAGGAGCTGGAAAGCGCGGAAAAGCAGTTTGCCACCGCTCAGGCCAAGCTGAACAACGAGAAGTTCATGGGCAAGGCCCCCGCCAACGTGGTGGAGGGCGTGCGCCAGAACGCCGCCAGGCTGCAGGAGCACATCGCCCTCATTCGCTCCAGCCTGGAAGCGCTGCAGAAGTAAGCGGAGCCTCGGCCCCAGCGCCCGAAAGAGATGAAACCGGCCATTTTCGGGTATCCTGCCCTTGGGAGGGATGATGTGAAGAAATTATTGGTCTATTTGAAGGATTACCGGAAGGAAACCATCCTGGGCCCCCTGTTCAAGCTGCTGGAGGCTTCCTTCGAGCTGTTTGTGCCCCTTGTCATCGCCGCCATCATCGACACCGGCATCCAGAACGGCGACATGGGGTTCATCGCCCGCATGTGCCTGGTGCTGGTGGCCCTGGGGGTGGTGGGGCTGGTGTGCTCCATTACCGCCCAGTATTTCGCGGCCAAGGCGGCGGTGGGCTTTGTGAAGAAGCTGCGCCACGCCCTGTTTCAGCACATCCAGAGCCTTTCCTACACAGAGCTGGACACCCTGGGCGCGTCCACCATGATCACCCGCATGACCAGCGACATGAACCAGGTGCAGGCCGGGCTGAACCTGACCCTGCGGCTGCTGCTCCGTTCCCCCTTCGTGGTGTTCGGCGCCATGGTCATGGCCTTTACCATTGACTGGAAGGCGGCGCTGGTGTTCGTGGCGGCCATTCCCCTGCTGTGCATTGTGGTGTTCGGCATTATGCTGGCCTCCATCCCCCTGTACCGGAAGGTGCAGGCCCGGCTGGACCGCGTCACCGGCGTCACCCGGGAAAATCTCACCGGCGTGCGGGTCATTCGCGCCTTCTGCAAGGAAGAGGAGGAAACCAGGGAGTTCCAGGCCCGCAATCAGGAGCTCACGGACGTGCAGAAGTTTGTGGGCCGCATTTCCGCCTTAATGAACCCGGTCACCTACATCATCATCAACCTGGCGGTGGTGTTCCTCATCTGGACCGGTGCCCTGCGGGTGGAGGAGGGCATCCTCACCCAGGGCATGGTGGTGGCCCTTTACAACTACATGTCGCAGATTTTGGCGGAGCTGATCAAGATGGCCAACCTGATCATCAACATCACCCGGGCGGTGGCCTGCGGCAACCGGATTTCCGCCGTGTTCGACCTTTCCTCCAGCCAGGAGAAGGCCGGCGGCCCGGCCCCCAAAAGGAAGGAGGAGGCCCCCGCGGTGGAATTCCGCGGCGTTTCCCTGCGGTACCAGGGCGCGGGGGACAATTCTCTGGAGAATATCTCCTTCACAGCGGGCCGGGGGGAAACCATCGGCATCATCGGCGGCACCGGCTCGGGCAAAACCTCCCTGGTAAACCTGATCCCCCGCTTTTACGACGCGGTCCAGGGCGAGGTGCTGGTGGACGGCGTGAACGTGCGTGACTACCCCTTGGAGGA
The DNA here is from genome assembly GCA_018715025.1 of Candidatus Caccousia avistercoris. Classification (GTDB taxonomy): domain Bacteria; phylum Bacillota; class Clostridia; order Oscillospirales; family Acutalibacteraceae; genus Caccousia; species Caccousia avistercoris. The sequence goes on along the minus strand of DVMK01000021.1, from coordinate 3,583 downwards.
GCTTCGCGGGTCCATCGGCGTGGTGCCCCAGAAGGCGGAGCTGTTCCAGGGCACGATTCGGGAGAATATCCGCTGGGGCAAGCCCGGCGCCTCCGACGGGGAGATCTGGGCGGCCCTGGAGGCCGCCCAGGCCAAAGAGATTGTAAACGGCAAGGAGGGCGGCCTGGGCTTTGCGGTAGAGCAGGGCGGCCGCAACCTTTCCGGCGGCCAGCGGCAGCGGCTTACCATTGCCCGGGCGCTGGTGCGCCGCCCCCGCATCCTGATTCTGGACGACAGCGCCTCGGCCCTGGACTTTGCCACAGACGCGGCCCTGCGCCGTTCCCTTCGCCTGCTGAACTACCACCCCACCGTGTTTGTGGTGTCCCAGCGGGCGGCCTCCCTTCAGCACGCGGACAAAATCATCGTCCTGGAGGAGGGCCGGGCTGTGGGCATCGGCACCCACAGCGAGCTGATGGAAGCCTGCCAGGTGTACCGAGAGATTTACAGCTCTCAGTTTAAGAAGGAGGAGGAGTGACATGGCAAAGCCAAGCCTGCAGAAGGACGCCCTGCGGAAGGTGCTCCGGTACCTGAAGCGCTACTGGGTTCTCATCCTCCTTTCCCTGGTGTTCGCCGCCGCCACCGTGGCCCTTACCCTGTACGTGCCGGTGCTGGTGGGCGACGCCATCGACCTGATTCTGGGCCCGGGCCAGGTGGATTTCCCCGGCATTTTCCGCCTGCTGGCAACAGCGGCGGTGCTGGCGGGCGTCACCGCCCTGCTGCAGTGGCTCATGAACACCATCAACAATAAAATCACCTACCAGGTAGTGCGGGACGTGCGGGACGAGGCCTTCCGGAAAATCCAGCAGCTGCCGCTGAAATACCTGGACGCCCATTCCCACGGGGAGATTGTCAGCCGGGTCATCGCCGACGTGGACCAGTTCGCCGACGGCCTGCTCATGGGCTTCACCCAGCTGTTCAGCGGGGTGGTCACCATTCTGGGCACCTTGGGCTTCATGCTCTCCATCCATGCGGGGATCACCCTGGTGGTGGTGCTGCTCACGCCCATCTCTCTGTTTGTGGCCAGCTTCATCGCCCGGCGCACCTATGCCATGTTCAAGCTTCAGTCAGAAACCAGAGGGGAACAGACGGCCATTATTGACGAGATGATCGGCAGCCAGAAGGTGGTGCAGGCCTTCTCCCACGAGAAGGAATCGCTGGAACGGTTCGACGAGGTGAACGAACGGCTGGAAAAGGCGTCTCTGCGGGCTACCTTTTTCTCCTCCATCACCAACCCGGCCACCCGCTTTGTGAACAGCCTGGTGTACGCCGGGGTGGGCGTCACCGGGGCCCTGGCGGCCATCGGCGGCGCCATCAGCGTGGGGAACCTTTCCTGCCTGCTCAGCTACGCGAACCAGTACACCAAGCCCTTCAACGAAATTTCCGGCGTGGTGACCGAGCTGCAGAACGCCCTGGCCTGCGCCGGGCGCATTTTCGAGCTGATCGAGGAGGAGCCCCAGCCCCCGGAGCCTGCGGGCGCAGGCGTTCTTTCCCAGGTGGAGGGCCGCGTGGACCTGGACAGGGTGGAATTTTCCTATGTGCCGGAACGGCCCCTCATCCGCGGCTTCAGCCTTTCTGTGAAGCCGGGCCAGCGGGTGGCCATTGTGGGCCCCACCGGCTGCGGCAAAACCACGGTGATCAACCTTCTGATGCGCTTCTACGACGTGCAGGGCGGCTCCATCCAGGTGGAAGGGCGCGACATCCGCTCCCTTACCCGCAAGAGCCTGCGGAGCAGCTACGGCATGGTGCTGCAGGAAACCTGGCTCAAGGCGGGCACCATTCGGGAAAACATCACCATGGGGCGGCCTGAGGCCACGGAGGAAGAGATGATTCAGGCCGCCAAGGCCTGCCACGCCCACGGCTTCATCAAGCGGCTGCCCCAGGGGTACGACACGGTTATTACTGAGGACGGCGGCAGCCTTTCCCAGGGGCAGAAGCAGCTTCTGTGCATCGCCCGGGTCATGCTGTGCCGCCCGCCCATGCTCATTCTGGACGAGGCCACCTCCTCCATCGACACCCGCACCGAGCTGAAGGTGCAGGAGGCCTTCGCCCGGCTGATGCAGGGCCGCACCAGCTTCATCGTGGCCCACCGCCTTTCCACCATACGGGAGGCCGACGTGATTCTGGTCATGCGCGACGGCAATATTGTCGAGCAGGGCAGCCACGAGTCCCTGCTGGCCCGGGGCGGCTTCTACGCCCAGCTGTACAACAGCCAGTTCGCCCGGTAGCCTGCCGGAAGGGCCGTAAAATCTGCGGCGGGCCGTTGACAAATTTGACAGGATGTGGTATGCTAAGTAAGCCGCTTATTACGGGCTTTAAGCGGGCATGGCCCCGCCCGTCAATAGCGAGTTTACAGTAAAGGCAGGACCTTACTATGTTTGCAGTAATCGAAACCGGCGGCAAGCAGTACAAAGTACAGTACGGCGACGTCATCTTTGTGGAAAAGCTGGCCGCGGAAGAGGACTCCAACGTGGAGTTCAAGGTGATCGCCCTGAGCGACGACAACGGCGTGAAGATTGGCGCCCCCTATGTGGAAGGCGCTTCCGTTACGGGCAAGGTGCTCAAGAACGGCAAGGCCAAGAAGATCACCGTATTCACTTACAAGGCCAAGAAGAACGAAAAGCGCAAGATGGGCCACCGTCAGCCCTACACGAAGGTGCAGATCGAAGCCATCAACGCTTGATTTATGATCAAGGCGGAGCTTTTTGTCAGCGCCTCAGGCGAGCTTACCGGGTTCCGCATTACCGGGCATTCCCAGTACGCGGAGGCGGGCGGCGACATTGTGTGCGCGGCGGTTTCCTCCGCGGCGTACATGGCGGCCAACACCATCACCGACGTGATCCATGCTGACGCGCGCGTTGTGGCGGACGACGGGTACATGAAGGTGAGTGTGGCGGAAAAGGACGCCAGGGGCTGCCGGATCCCTTTGGAAGGCCTCAAGCTGCATCTGCTGGGGCTGGAAGAACAATATCCCGAAAACATTGACGTGACTTATTTGGAGGTGTAAGAGAATGCTGAAGATCAATATTCAGTTGTTTGCTCATAAAAAAGGTATGGGTTCCACCAAGAACGGCCGTGACTCCGAGTCCAAGCGCCTTGGTGTGAAGCGTGCGGACGGTCAGTTCGTGCTGGCGGGCAATATCCTCGTCAAGCAGCGCGGCACCCACATCCATCCCGGTGTGAACGTGGGCCGCGGCTCTGACGACTCCCTGTTCGCCCTGGTGGACGGCAAGGTGAAGTTCGAGCGCTATGGCCGCGACCGCAAGAAGGTCAGCGTTTACGCGGCAGAGCAGTAATTTCACGGTAAGACTAAGGAAACCCGGGCAGTTCGTTTGCCCGGGTTTTTTTATTCAGCCTTTAGGCGGTTGAGCGAAGCGAAACAAAGAACCACCCGCTATGCGGGTGGGAAAAAAGAGTTATACAAAAAATCTCACCAAACAGTTACAATAAGGATGTTCAGGCCTATTGCAACAGAAAGGTGAGATTGTATATGGCAAACCAAACAAATAGTCTGGCGCATACCAAATGGGTGTGCAAATATCACGTG
>DVMK01000020.1 GCA_018715025.1 Candidatus Caccousia avistercoris | reverse complement strand
CCTCCTCCCCTTTGCGCCCGGCAAAATCCCCTGCGGAATTTTTTCTTGACAAATCCGGGCGTTTAGAGTATATTAAAATTTATCACGTTAGTATTGCAAAAAGACAGATGCTGTGATGGGGAAGGAATGCGGGGAATCCTCTTTCAGAGAGCCGCCGGGCGCTGTGAGGCGGCAGAGGGCCTGCAGGAGATCGCCCCGGAGCATGCGGCAGAACGGCCCGCGGCCCAGTAAGCGCGCACGGAATCCCCTCCGTTACCGGGGGAGCGCATTGGTGGATGCGCAGCGAGGGCCCCCGGCTGGGGGAAATAGAGTGGTACCGCGAGCAAGGAATGATTGCCCGTCTCTATCAGGTTTGATAGAGATGGGTTTGTTTTTTACAGAAAGGAAGGGAATCCCATGTTATTGACCGGAGCGCAGATTGTGATGGAATGTTTGCTGGAGCAGGGGGTAGACACCGTATTCGGCTACCCGGGAGGGGCCGTGCTGAATATTTACGACGCCCTCTATGAGTACCGGGACCGGATTAACCATGTGCGCACGGCCCACGAGCAGGGCGCGGCCCATGCGGCGGACGGCTACGCCCGGTCCTCCGGCAAAACGGGGGTCTGCATCGCCACCTCGGGCCCCGGCGCCACCAACCTGGTGACGGGCATTGCCACCGCTTATATGGACAGCGTCCCCCTGGTGGCCATTACCGGCAACGTGAACCTGAACCTTCTGGGGCTTGACAGCTTCCAGGAGGTGGACATCACCGGCATTACCATGCCGATTACCAAGCACAATTACATTGTAAAGGATGTGCAGGACCTTGCCCCCGTCCTGCGGGAGGCCTTCCAGATCGCCGGCAGCGGCCGGAAGGGCCCGGTTCTGGTGGACATTCCCAAGGACATTACCTCGGCCAAGTGCGAGTACGAGCGCCGCGCCCCCCTGCCTCCCCTGCCCCACGACTTCCCGCCGGAGGAGCGCTTCGCCCAGGCGCTGGACATGATTCAGCGGGCAGAGCGGCCCTTCCTGTACTGCGGCGGCGGCGTCATCTCCTCCGGCGCCGCCGGGGAGCTGAAGCTCTTTGCGGAAAAGCTTGACGCTCCGGTGGCCTGTTCGCTCATGTGCCAGGGCGGCTTCGACCAGGCGGATCCCCGCTATATGGGCATGCTGGGCATGCACGGCACCAACACGGCGGCCCTGGCCATTAAGAACTGCGACCTGTTTGTGGCGGTGGGCACCCGCTTTTCCGACCGGGTGCTGTGCAACGCGGGCCTGTTTGCCCGCCACTGCTCCATCATTCAGATTGAGATTGACACGGCGGAATTCAACAAAAATATTGAAGTACAGCTGAAGGTGAAGGGGGACGCGGCAGAGATTCTGCAGCAGCTGAACCGGCTGCTGCCCCAGCAGGATCACAGGGAGTGGATGGCCCAGGTGGACGCCTGGAAGAAGGAATTCCCCCTTGTGCAGCAGGCGAAGGACGATTCCGGCCTTACGCCCCAGTACGTGCTGGAAACGCTGGACCGCCTGACCGGCAGCAGCGCCATCATCGCCACCGAGGTGGGCCAGCACCAGATGTGGGCGGCCCAGTTCTACACCTTCCGCCGGCCCAGGCAGTTCGTCTCCTCCGGCGGGCTGGGCACCATGGGCTTCGGCCTGGGCGCGGCCATTGGGGCGCAGATTGCCAACCCGGACCAGCAGGTGGTGAACGTGGCCGGGGACGGCAGCTTCCACATGAACCTGAACGAGCTGGCCACCGCGGTGGCCTACAACGTGCCCATTGTCGAGCTGGTGTTCAACAATACGGTGCTGGGCATGGTGCGCCAGTGGCAGAAGCTGTTTTACGACAACCGCTTTTCCCAGACGGATGTGGACGTTTCCACCAATTTCCCCGCCCTGGCGGAGGCCTTCGGCATGAAGGCCTTCACCATCGCCAAAAAGGAGGACGTGGAGCCTGTTCTGCGGGAGGCCCTGGCCCTGCGGCGGCCGGTGCTCATCGACTGCCGCATCAACAAGGACATCAACGTGCTTCCCATGGTGCCGGCAGGCGCTTCGGTGGAAAGCCCCATTCTCTCAATGGACTGACGCTTTGGAAGGAGGATCCCCATGGAATATACAAACAGCAACCCATCCCCGGTGAAGGAATACATCCTCTCTGTGCTGGCGAAAAACCGTTCCGGCGTGCTGCTGCGCATTGCCGGGCTGTTCAGCCGCCGCTGCTACAACATTCTCAGCATTGTGGCCGCGCAGACGGAAAACACGGAATATTCGCGGATCCTGATTGTGGTTTCCGGCGACGACCGGATTGTGCGTCAGGTGGACAAACAGCTTTCCAAGCTGGTGGACATTGTGCAGGTGGACGTGCTGGACCGGGAGAAGATTGTGGTGCGGGAGCATCTGCTGCTGAAGGTGGCGCGCACGGTGCAGAACAGCGAGAAGCTGGTGGAAATCGCCAACGTGTTCCACGCCAATATCCTGAACGTGACGCAGGACTCTATGATTCTGGAGCTGACCGGGGACGCGGACACCATCAACTCTTTTATCGAGCTTTATAATCCGTACAACGTACAGAAGATTCTGCGCACAGGCGCAATGGCCATGCTGAAATAGCCGGGCCGCAGAAGGAATGGAGGACGATTGCCATGCTCACACTTGATAAAATCTACCAGGCCGCCTATGTGCTGAAAGACGTCATCCGCACCACGGATCTCATCCGCGCGCCGAAGATCAACCGGGAGGCGGAGGTGTACCTGAAAACGGAAAACCTGCAGAACACAGGCTCCTTCAAAATCCGGGGGGCCTACTACAAGATTTCCCAGCTTTCTGAGGAGGAAAAGAAGCGGGGCGTCATCGCCTGCTCTGCCGGGAACCATGCCCAGGGGGTGGCCCTGGCCGCCCAGCGCAGCGGAATTCCGGCCGTCATCTGCATCCCCGACGGGGCGCCCATCTCCAAGGTGGAAAATACGAAGAGCTACGGCGCCAGGGTAGAGCTGGTGAAGGGCGTGTACGACGACGCCTACCAGCGGGCCTGCGAGCTGCAGAAGGAGACGGGCTACACCTTCATTCACCCCTTCAACGACCCGGATGTGATCGCGGGCCAGGGCACCATCGGCCTGGAACTGCTGGATCAGCTGCCGGACCTGGACGCGGTGATGGTGCCGGTGGGCGGCGGCGGGCTTATTTCCGGCATAGCCTTCGCCATCAAAACCCTGAACCCCCGCTGCAAGGTGTACGGGGTGCAGGCCGCCGGGGCCCCCAGCATGAAGAATTCTTTGGCGGACGGGGCGGTGGAGTCCCTGCCCGGTGTTTCCACCTTTGCCGACGGCATTGCGGTGAAGTGCCCCGGCGACCTGACCTACGACCTGGTGAGCCGCTATGTGGACGACGTGGTGACCGTGACGGACGACGAGACCGCCACCGCCGTCCTGGCGCTGATTGAGGAGCAGAAGCTCATCGCCGAGGGGGCGGGTGCGGTGGCGGTGGCTGCCGCCATGTTCAACAAGGTGGACATCAAGGGCAAAAAGGTGGTTTGCCTCATTTCCGGCGGGAACATTGACGTGACCATCCTCTCCCGGGTGATTACCCGCGGCCTGGTGAAGGCCGGCCGCGTGGCGGACATGACCATCGAGCTGGCGGACCGGCCCGGCCAGCTGCGCGAAATTGCCGGCATCATTGCAGACCGGGGCGGCAACGTCATCCACGTGCGCCATGACCACGGCGGCGCCGACACCGACATCAACGGCTGCTACCTGAGCATTCAGATGGAAACCAGGAACCACGAGCACGTGGAGGAGATCCGCAGCGCGATTTCCGGCGCCGGGTACAAAATCATCAGCACCAGCAAAGTGATGTGACGGTTTTCCCTCCCATATCTACAGTCCCCCCGGCAGGCGGCGCCGCCTGCCGGGGGGATTTGCTGTGAGCGGGCGTATTGACGGGGCGGGCCGCAGGAGGTACAATAGAAAAAGCTGTGAGAACGGGAAGAAGGGGGAATCGCCCCCGCCGGAGGTGGAAACGTGAAGGAAGACGGGAAAAAGGTGCTGGAGCTGACGGTTTCCGTGGGGGAGATCCTGCTGAAAAACGGGGCGGAAATTTTCCGTGTGCAGGAGACCATGGAGCGGATTGCCCGGGCGTACCGCACGGAAAATTTTCATGTGTACGTGATCTCAAACGGGCTGTTTGCCTCGGTGGACGAGGACGGAAGGGTGCACAGCACAGAGGTGCGCCACGTTCCCCTTTCCGCCCCTCATCTGGGGCGGGTGGCGGCGCTGAACCAGCTTTCCCGGGAGATTGAGGCGGGAAGCTGCCCCCTGGAGGAAGCCTTCGCCCGGCTGGAAGAGGTGAAGCACCTGCCCTACAGCCCGCCTGCCCTGCAGGCGCTGGCCTGCGCGGTGGGCTCGGCCTGCTTCAGCTTCCTGTTTGGCGGCGGGCTTCTGGACAGCGCCGCCGCGCTTGTCTCCGGCTTTGTGCTGCAGCTGTTCCTGTTCGCCGCGGGGCGGTACCGGCTGTCGAAAATGGTTACCAACATTCTGGCCAGCGCCCTGGTCACCCTGTGCGGCTTCCTGCTGCTGCAGGCGGGCCTGGGCCGGCAGATGGATAAAATTATCATTGGCTCCATCATCCCCCTGGTGCCGGGCATGGCGCTCACCACCTCCATCCGGGATTTTTTCAACGGGGATTACGTGTCGGGGGCCATCCGGCTCATCGACGCGCTGCTCATCGGGGCCTGCATCGCCCTGGGGGTGGGCGCGGTGCTGAAAATGTGCAGCCTGCTGGGCTTTTCTGTGGGGGTGGCCTGAATGCTGGAGTGGATGGTGCAGTTTGCAGTTTCCTTCCTGGCCACGGTGGCCTTCGCGGTCCTGTTCCACGTGCCCAGAAAGGAATATGTGTTCAGCGGCCTGACCGGGGCCGTGGGCTGGGTGTGTTACCTGGCCGCGGTGCAGGCCGGGTGGGGCGTGGTGACGGCGTCGTTTCTGGCCGCCCTGGTGCTTACGGTGCTGTGCCGCGTGTTCGCCGTGGCGCGGAAAACACCCATTACGATTTTCCTGATTTGCGGCATATTCCCCCTGGTGCCCGGCGCGGGCATTTACTACACCGCCTACTATTTCATTATGGGGCAGAACACCGCGGCGGCGGACAAAGGGATTGAAACGCTGAAAATCGCCGTTGCCATTTCGCTGGGAATTTTGCTGGTCTTTTCCCTGCCGCAGCGCCTGGTCAACCTGCTGGCGCTGCGCCCGCAAAAGGAGAAAAAGCGCGGAAGCCGTTAGGGCCTTCGCGCTTTTTCCATTTGTTCCCTATTCCTTCTGTCTCAGTTCTTCCAGCTTCCCCTCGAAATCGCCGGCGGTAATGTCCTGGCGGAGCAGGGCCAGCTGGGTTTCCTCCGGCAGGGAATCAAAATATTCCCGGGAGGAATCGTGGACTATAGGGATAAATCCGTAGCCGAAGGGGTAAAACGGATATTCCATAAAATCCTCCTTTGGACGTGTTCAAAACGCGGGGGGACGTTCCTCCACCCGGGCGGCCAGAGCGTCTGCCATGCGGCGCAGCTCCTGCTTTCCCGCGGCGCTCTGCGCCCGGCGCAGAAAAGCCTGCCGCTCGCTGCCGTCCATGGCCCGGAACGTTTCCGCCGCAGCGGGATTTTCCGCAATGGCGAACAGAAGACCCTGTGGAATTCCCTGTGGCATGGCGCGTTTCTCCTTCCGTTTCAGAAAGCTTCGCGGCTTTTGTCCGGCCGCTTTTCTATTGTGCGGCGTTTCCTGCCGTTTAGCCGCGGCAATGTATGGCAAAGGAAAGTTGGCAGCATCAAAAATATACTATATGTATTTTTATAAATCGATATTACTTTTGAATATCTTGACAAACCACGGATTTTCCTTTATACTAAAAAAGATTCCGGCACAAGCCGGGGAAAGCCGGCAGGAAGCCAGGCGAAAGGGAAAACAGACGCACCGCTGCGGCGCGGCGGTTTGGGCGCATGGCTGCGCCATGCAGAAAAAGGGACAAACGCAATGCCAGGAAGGCGTTTCCTTCCCCAGAAGGGGGAAGAAAGCGTCTTCCTGTTTTTTTGCCCCGCCCGGCGAACCCTTCATCATTTATGTTCAGAAAGGGAGAATTTCTTATGCGAAACCAAACCAGAAACCTTGTCTTTACCGCCATGTGCCTGGCGCTGGCGGTGGTGCTGCCCATGGCCTTCCACGTGGTGCCCAACGCGGGCAGCGTGCTGCTGCCCATGCATATCCCGGTGCTGCTGTGCGGCCTGCTGTGCGGCCCGGTGTATGGGCTTGCCTGCGGCGTTTTGGCCCCGGCCCTTTCCAGCCTGATTACCCAAATGCCCCCCGCCGCCGTGCTTCCCTCCATGATCTGTGAGCTGGCGGTGTACGGCCTTCTGGCCGGGCTGCTGATCCGGCTGATTCACACCAAGTCCCAGGTGGGGGACATCTACCTCTCCCTGCTGGGGGCCATGCTGTGCGGGCGCGTGGTGTACGGCGTGGTGAACGCCGCTATTTTCCAGGCGGGCAGCTATTCCCTGCAGATTTGGCTCACCGCCTCCTTTGTGACGGCCCTGCCCGGGATTGTGATCCAGATCGTGTTCATCCCGCTGATTGTGTTTGCCCTGCGGAAGGCGAAGCTGGCCCATGCTTGACGTTGTTTCCGTCCTGAAGCTTCACGCGGCCCGGTACCCGCTTCTGCAGCCCCAGGACGCGGTAAAGCTGCTGTACCAGCGGGCCTTCGGCTGCGGCCACCTGCTGGGGGAGGAAGCCGGTGCCTTCCTGCGGGAAGAGCTGGCCCGCACCCCGGCAGGCCAGGCCGCCCCCCTGTGGGAGCCGGTGGGCGGCGGCTTCTGCCGCCTTTCCCTGGCAAGGGCGAAGGCGGTGTTTTCTCCGGAACTGATAGAGCGCCTGTTCCGGCAGGCTTCCCGCCTTCCGGTTTTGGGGGAGTCGCTTTTCCGGCAGGAGCTGGAGGAGGCGGCCCAGGCCGCCCTGGCCGGTGCCTTCCCCTTTTCCGGGGAGGCCTTTGCCGCCTGCGCGGCCGAATACCAGGCTGCGGGCAGGCCCATACCAAGCCACAGCGAGCCGTACCGGCAGGCCTACGCCCCCGCTTACCGGCTGGCAGACAGCCGCCTGCCGGCCCTCACCCCCCTGCTGGAAGCCCTGGAGCAGCGCCGCCGGGAAGGGAAGCGCACCCTGCTGGCCCTGGAGGGAAACGCCGCCGGGGGAAAGACCACCGCCGCCGGCCTGCTGGCAGAGCTGTACGGCGCGCCGGTGATTCACATGGACAGCTTTTTCCTCCCCCCCGCCCTGCGCACCCCCCAGCGCTATGCCCAGCCGGGGGGCAACATCCATTATGAGCGCTTCCTGCCGGAGGCGGCGGTTCCCCTGCAGGAGGGGCGGCCCTTCTCTTACCGGCTGTTTGACTGCAGCCTGGGGGACTATGCCGGCGAAGCCCAGGTGCCCGCCGCCCCCCTGACCGTGGTGGAGGGCGTGTACAGCCTGCACCCCAAGTGGGCGTCCATGTACCACCTGAAAGCCTTCTTCGCCCTTTCCCCGCAGGAGCAGCAGCGGCGCGTGCTTGCCAGGAACGGGGAACAGGGGTGGGCCATGTTTCAGCAGAAATGGATTCCCCTGGAAAACGAATATTTTTCCAGCTTCCATATTCCGGAAAGCTGCGACTTCGTCCTTCACACCGGGGAGGACGAAGCCTTCTGACGGGGGTTCGGCGCGGCCAGCCGCCCACCGGAATCATAAGAGAAAACAGCAAAACTCCCGCCCTGCCTACAGTCTGTATGGCAGGGCGGGAGCTTTTGTTGCGTATGAAAGGGCAGGTTACGGCTCTGCGGTGAACAGGGGGGCGCTGCCGGGCTTGCCCTCTGACTCAAAGAGGATGAGCTCGTTTTCCCCTTCCCGCAGCAGGGGGGCGGGCACGTACAGCTTCCGCTGCGGGCCTACTTCCCAGAAGCGCCCCAGCTGGAAGCCGTTCAGCAGCACGCAGCCCTTCCCCCAGCCGGGCAGCTCCAGGAAGGTGTCCGCCGCGCCGGAAACCTGGAACCGGAACCGGTAGAAGGCGGGGCCGCCGGGGGCCCATTCCCCGGAAAAGTCGATGGAAGCGCCCATGGCCGCGTCCATGGGCAGGGCGTACATG
>DVMK01000019.1 GCA_018715025.1 Candidatus Caccousia avistercoris | reverse complement strand
CCCCTCGTTTTCAGCTATGTTGATTGGGGAATACCAGCATAATATCGACCCCAAGGGCAGGGTGATCGTCCCCTCCAAGTTCCGGGAGGATTTGGGGGAGCGTTTTTATGTCACCAAGGGCCTGGACGGCTGTCTTTTTGTGCTTTCCCCCACAGAATGGGAAAAGCTGCAGGACAAGGTGATGGCCATGCCCATCAGCAAGGCCAGGGGCCTGCAGCGCTTCTTCTTTTCCGGCGCCGCCGAGGTGGAGCCTGACAAGCAGGGGCGCATTCTGCTGCCTCAGCATCTGCGGGAATACGCCTCCCTCACCAAGGATGTGGCCTTCATCGGCGCTTCCCGCCGGGCCGAGATTTGGGACGCGGCCCACTGGAAGGAATTCAACTCCGGCCTGACGGAGGAAGCCATCGCGGAGGCGATGGATGAGATGGAGCTTTGATAAAGGCGGGGGAAGCCATGGAATTCAAGCATATCCCAGTGTTGTTTCACGAAACAATGGAAGCCCTGGCCGTCAGGCCGGACGGCGTATACATAGACGGCACCGCCGGGGGCGGGGGCCATTCCCAGGCAATTCTGGACAGGCTCACCACCGGGCGGCTTCTCTCCATCGATCAGGACCCGGATGCGGTGCGGACGGTGACAGAACGGTTTGCGGGGGATCCCCGCTCGCTGGTGCGCCGCGCCAACTTCGCCCAAATGGCCGCCGTGGCGGCCGAGGCGGGCATTTCCCGGGCGGACGGCGTGCTGCTGGACATCGGCGTTTCCTCTTACCAGCTTGACACGCCGGAGCGCGGCTTTTCTTACCACAGCGACGCCCCCTTGGATATGCGCATGAGCCAGGAGGGGCCCACGGCGGCCGACCTGGTGAACCGCCTTTCCTGGCAGGAGCTGGCCGGTATTTTCCGCAAATATGGGGAGGAAAAATATGCCCGCCCCATTGCCCAGGGGATTGTGAAGGCGCGGGAGGCAGAGCCCATCCGCACAACCCTTCAGCTGGCAGAGCTGGTGAAGGCCAGCGTGCCCGCGGCAGTGCGGCGGGAGCCGGGCCACCCGGCCCGGAAAACCTTCCAGGCCCTGCGCATTGCGGTGAACGGCGAGCTGGACAAGCTTTCGGAAGGGCTGGACGCCGCCTTTTCCCTGCTGAAGCCGGGGGGCAGACTGGCCGTCATCACCTTCCATTCCCTGGAGGACAGGATGGTAAAGCAGCGCATGGCTTCCTGGTGCGAGGGCTGCACCTGCCCGCCGGATTTTCCGGTGTGCGTCTGCGGGAAAAAGCCCATGGCCAGGCTTTTGTACAAGCGGGGGCTGGCCCCCGGCGCGGAAGAGCTGCAGCAGAACCCCAGAAGCCGCAGCGCCCGGCTGCGGGCCTGCGAGAAGCTGCGCGACAGCGTTTTTGACGAGTAACCGGCGCCGTGAGGCGGAAATCTGAAACAGGGAGGAGAGAAGGATATGCCTTCCCAGCACAACGAAGCATACGACTTTTCCAGGTTTGAGCCAAAGCGGCGGCAGCTGGAACAGCCGGCAGAAAAAAATAACGTCATCGCCCTCCCTCAGGAACAGCTGGAGAAAAACGCAAGGCCGAAGCTGCGGCCCGCCCGGCTGGCGTCTTCGCTGGCGGTGCTGCTGGTCATTCTGGGCACGGTGGGCAGCCTGGTGTACGGCCAGGTGCGCCTGACAGAGCTCACCGACAGCATTAACCAGGCGGAAAAGGACCTTTCTGAGCAGGAAAGCGTTTACACACAGCTTCAAATGAAGTCGGGCTCCGTCCTTTCTCTGGATTCTGTGGAGGACTACGCCAAGAACTCCCTGGGCATGCGGAAGGCGGAAAACAGCCAGATCGAATATATCAGCATGGCGGAACAGGACGAGGGGACGGTGCTGCAGAGCAGCGGGGAAGAGAACCTGTTTGAGAAAATATGGAACTGGTTCCAGCAGCTTCTGGCCTGAAGGCATATTTCCCGTTTTTTCCCAATATGAATAAAATACCCATTGTATTGTGTTGAGATAGGATTGTTTCGTGTTATGGCCGCCAGGGCGCGCCGCCGCTGGGCGGGTGCAGGCAGGCGGCCCGGAGGAAGATGGAAGTTGGGAGCAGATCTTGACTTCCATTTTTCTCATTCGCGGGGCGTACTGCGGCGGAACCGGGGCAGAGAAAGGCAGGAGAGGCGCGTATGGCGAAGGGAACCACCGTCCGGATGTGGCGGCGTACCATTTTTGTGTTGATGGTTTTGATAGTGCTGGGCTTTGGCTCCCTTGTGGTCAGCCTGTTCCGCCTTCAGATTGTGGAGGGGGAAGAGCTGCAGACCAGGGCGGTGAACCAGCAGACACAGGACACCACCCTCACCGCGAAGCGGGGGACCATTTACGACAGGAACATGAAGGTGCTGGCCACCAGCGCGGACGTATATAAGGTGGTGCTGGACCCAAACTATGTGAGGAAGGAACTGGAGCAGGGCCAGGAACGGGACGGCATCCAGGAAGAAATCGCCCAGGGCCTGGGGGAAATTCTGGACATGGACCCCGCCGACATTCTGGCGCTGCTGGAAAAGCAGACCTATTACGCCGTGGCGAAAACCAAGGTGGAAACCGACGTGAAGGATCAGATCCTGGAGTTTAAAACAAAGCTGGAGCTGGGGAACGCCATTCAGCTGCAGCCGGACTATAAACGCTACTACCCTTACGGATCCTTCGCTTCCGCCGTGCTGGGCTTTACCAACAGCGAAAACCAGGGCGTCACCGGGGTGGAGGCCTCGTACAACGACTACCTTTCCGGCGTGGCGGGCAAGCTGGTGACCGCCAAGAATGCAAAGGGCTCAGACATGCCCTTCCAGTACGAGCAGCGCATTGAAGCGCAGGACGGCTACAGCCTGGTGCTCACCATAGACGAGGTGGTGCAGCATTTCCTGGAAAAAAGCGTGGAGGAGGCCGCGGCGGACTGCGGCGCGCGCAACCGGGCCTGCGGCATTGTGATGAACGTGAACACCGGGGAAATTCTGGCCATGACAGTGAAGGGGGACTATGACCCCAACGACCCCTACACCATTACCGACCCGGCCGACCTGGCAGTCATCAACGCCATCCCCGACGACGAGGAGCATCAGGAGGAGCGTTCCCAGGCGATCCGCACCGCCCAGGAAAAGCAGTGGCGGAACAAGTGCATCAGCGACACCTACAACCCCGGCTCCGTGTTCAAAATGCTCACGGCCTCCATGGGGATTGAGGAGGGCCTTGTCACCGAGTCCACCCAGTTTTACTGCGGGGGCTCTTACCAGGTGGCGGACCGGAACATCAGCTGCTGGAAAACGGCCGGCCACGGGACGGAAACCTTTGCCCAGGGGCTGTGCAATTCCTGCAACCCGGTGTTTATGCAGCTCAGCGAAATGCTGGGGGCCAACACCTTTTACCGCTATTTCGAGGCCTTCGGCATGACGCAGAAGACCGGAATCGACCTGATTGGCGAGAGCAACAGCATCTATTACAACGCAGAGGGCCTGGGCCCCACCGAGCTTGCCACCTCCTCCTTCGGCCAGTCCTTCCGCGTGACGCCCATTCAGATGATTACCGCCGCGGCGGCCGTGGCCAACGGCGGCTACCTGGTGCAGCCTCACGTGGTGAGCAAGGTGATAGACCAGGAAGGCAACATTGTGGAAACGATAGACACCTCTGTAAAGCGTCAGGTGATTTCAGAGGAAACAAGCGCCCGCGTCAGCGCCATCCTGCAGGAAGCCGCCACCACCGGCTCTGCCAAAAACGGCTATGTGGCCGGCTACCGGGTGGCGGGAAAAACAGGCACCTCTGAGAAGATCGACGAGTGGAACGCGGAAGGGCGCGAGGGCGAAAAGAAATACATCGCCTCCTACTGCGGATACGCCCCGGCGGAGGACCCGGAGATTATCATGCTGGTGTTCTTCGACGAGCCCCTGCCCCAAAACGGCCAGGTGTTCGGCAGCGCCATCGCGGGCCCCCCCTTCGCAGAAACCATGGCGGAAATTCTGCCTTACCTGGGGATTGAGCCGAAATACACCGAGGAAGAGCTGTCAAAGCTGGACATTTCCACCCCCGGCGTGGTGGGCCTGACGAAAGAAGACGCCCAGGTGAAAATCAGCAACGCCAGCCTCACCTACAAGGTGTACGGCGAGGGGGAAAAGGTCGTTTCCCAAATCCCCGAGCAGGGGAAGAGCATTCCCAAGGGGGGCACCGTGGTGCTTTACACCGACGAGGCCAGCACAAGCCAGACCGTGGCGGTGCCGCAGCTTACCGGCCTGTCGCTGAGCCAGGTGAATTCCCGCGCCGCCGAGGCGGGGCTGAATATCAGCGTGTCGGGCGCCGCCCTGGCCAGCGGCAATGCGGTTTCGGAATCGCAGGATATTGCGGAGGGCACCCAGGTGCCGCCCGGAACCGTGGTAACGGTAAACTTTGTGGATTTGGAAGACGTTCATTAGCGCCGGCCCCGCAGCCTGGCAATTCTTGAAACAGAGGGTGTGAAAGTATGAATCTGGGAAACAGCGTGCTCGTTCTCCTGGCGGCCGTGGCCTCCTTTGCGGTGACGGCCCTGCTGGGGAAGTGGATGGTGCCCCTGCTGCACCGGATTAATTTTGGCCAGACAATCCGGGAGGAAGGCCCCAAGTGGCACAAAAAGAAAAACGGAACCCCCACCATGGGCGGCTTCCTGTTTATCATCGGCATTTTCCTGGCCAGCGCAGTATGCCTGCCCCTGTACTACAGCCAGGGCGGGCAGGATCCCTACCTGCGGAACCAGTCCGTCACCAAGGCGGTGGGGGGGCTGCTCATGGCCCTTGGCTTCGGCTTTGTGGGCTTCATTGACGACTACATCAAGGTGGTGAAAAAGCGGAACCTGGGCCTGAACGTGCGGCAGAAGCTGGTGCTGCAGTTTCTGGTGGCGGGGGCCTACCTGCTGTGCCTGTACCTTTCCGGCGTGGGCACCTCCACCATATTCCCCTTCCTGGGGAGCGTGGACCTGGGCGTCTGGTTCTGGATTTTGTCGGCCGTCGGAATTGTGGCCGTTGTCAACGCGGTGAACTTCACCGACGGCATCGACGGCCTGAACGCCTCTGTCACCTTTTTTGCGGCGGTGACCTTCATGGTGCTTTCCGGCATTCTGCATTTGTACGGCATGAGCATTGTGGCCGCCGCTGTGGCGGGGGGATGCCTGGGCTTTCTGCTGTGGAATTTCAACCCGGCCAAGGTGTTCATGGGGGATACCGGCTCTCTGTTTTTGGGGGGCGTGGTCTGCGCCCTGGGGTTCGGCACGAACCTGCCGGTGTTCATTCTTCTTATTGGAATCGTCTACCTCTGCGAAATCCTTTCCGTCGTCCTGCAGGTTACTTATTTCAAGGCGACCCATGGGAAGCGCATCTTTAAAATGACCCCCATCCACCATCATTTTGAGATGTGCGGCTGGAGCGAGGTGAAAATCTGCGTAGTGTTCAGCCTGGTTACCATTCTGTTCGGCGCCCTTTCTGTTTTGGCGCTGCTGTATGGATTCTGAACCAGATGGCATACTACCTATAAACGCGTGCCGGGCCGGCGGGGCCGGCACGCTGTTCTAAGAGCCCTCGGGCCGCTTTCCAGACGGCGGGGGAAGGGCTCTGCGCCCGCCCGGGAAGGGCGGCTGATCATGATGAAAAGGAGGCGGCGCCATGGCGCGCACAGATGCCGGGGTCCTGCAGGGCGGGGCGCCCGCCGGGCAGGAGAAAGAGAAGGCGAAACGGAAAAAACCGTCGGTGATCAAGCGGGTGCGGAAGAAATTCCGCGTGTTTTCCATCCGCGCCGGCATGGATCTGCCCCTGTTCTTCCTCATTCTGGTACTGCTTACCATCGGCCTGGTGATGATGTTTTCCGCCAGCTACCCCTACGCCTATTACTATATGGACGGGGACAGCTACTATTTCATCCGCAACCAGGCCATTTTCGCTGTCCTGGGGGTGGCCATTATGGTGGCGGTTTCCTACTTTGACTACCACCACCTGCACAAGTTCGCCATTCCCCTGCTGATTGTCACCTACATTTTCCTGGTGATGATGCTGGTGCTGAAGGACACCTCCCTGGTGCCCAACATCAAGGGGGCGTACCGCTGGCTGTACATTGGCCCCATCAACTTCCAGCCCTCTGAGGTGGCCAAGTTTGCCCTTATCCTGGTATTCTCCCATTTGATCTCCCTCAACTTTGACAAAATGAGCACCTTCCGCTACGGGGTGCTGCCCTACGTGCTCATCCTGGGCTCCGTCGCCCTGCTGGTGGTTCTGGAAAAGCACATGTCCGCCACGCTGATCATCCTCATGCTGGGGGCGGTCATGATGTTCGTGGGCGGCGTGCGCCTGCGCTGGTTCGGCATCGCCATGGCGGTGCTGGCGGCGGCGGCCGTGTACCTGCTTGCCTTCACCGACGTGTTTTCCTACGCCATGAACCGGGTGTACGGCTGGCTGGATCCCTTCAATCCGCCTGAGGGCGTGGACACCTGGCAGACCCGGCAGTCGCTTATGTCCATCGGCAGCGGGGGCCTGCTGGGGCTGGGGCTGGGCCAGTCCCGGCAGAAATACCTGTACCTGCCGGAGCCCCAGAACGATTTCATCTTCGCCATTGTCTGCGAAGAGCTGGGCTTCATCGGCGCGCTTATCATCATCGTTCTCTTTGCCATGCTGGTGTGGCGGGGCGTGGTGGTTTCTCTGAAAGCGAAGGATAAGTTCGGCATGCTGCTGGGGGTGGGCCTCACCTTCCAGATTGGGCTGCAGGTCGTCCTGAATATTATGGTAATTACCAACACGATCCCCAACACGGGCATCAGCCTGCCCTTTTTCAGCTATGGGGGCACCTCGCTGGTGATGCTGCTGGCAGAGATGGGCGTGGTGCTTTCCATCAGCCGGAATTCGGCCATAGAAAAGCTGTAACCGCCCGGGGCGGAATTTCAATGAAATAAAAAGGGTGAGCTGGAATGAAAATCCTGTTTGCCGGCGGAGGAACCGCCGGGCATATCAACCCCGCCCTGGCTGTGGCGGGCACAGTTTGCGAGCGGGAGCCGGACGCCTCCGTTCTCTATGTGGGGGCGAAGGGCGGCATGGAGGAGCGCCTGGTGCCCAAGGCGGGGTACGAGTTCAAAAGCGTGACGATTTCCGGCTTTCAGCGAAAGCTGAGCTGGGCCAACGTGAAGAAAAATGTAAAAACGGCCGTTCACCTGTTTACCTCTACCGCAGAGGCAAAGAAAATCATTCAGGAGTTCCAGCCCGACGTGTGCGTGGGCACCGGCGGCTACGTGAGCGGCCCTGTCATCCGCGAGGCCATGAAGCTGGGGGTGCCGGCGCTCATTCACGAGCAGAACGCTTTTCCGGGCGTGACCAACAAGGCCCTCAGCAAAAAGGCGGCCTACACCATGTTGGCGGTGGCGGACGCGCAGAAATACTTGCCGCCCGAGGCCCGGTGCGTCCTCACCGGCAACCCGGTGCGCCCCGCCGTGCTGCGCGCCAGCCGTGAGGAGGCGCGGAAAAAGCTGGGCCTGGACAGCCGCCCTCTCATTCTCAGCTTCGGCGGCAGCCTGGGGGCGCGCCGCGTCAACGAGGCGGCCGCCGACCTGCTGGCCTGGAGCATCCGGCAGGGCCGGTTCCAGCACATTCACGCCTTCGGCCAGTGGGGCCGCTGGTTCCCGGGCCTTCTGCGGGAAAAGGGCGTAGACCTGGCCGCCCACCCGGAAATCGACGTGCGGGAATACATTGACAATATGCCGGAATGCCTGGCGGCGGCTGATCTGGTCATCTGCCGGGCGGGGGCCATTACCCTTTCCGAGCTGCAGGCCCAGGGGCGGGCGTCCATCCTCATCCCCTCACCGAACGTGGCGGAAAACCACCAGTACCACAACGCCATGGCCCTGGTAAACCGGGGGGCCGCCAGGATTCTGGAGGAAAAGGACCTTTCCGGCGGGGCGCTGTGCGCCATGGTGGAGGAGCTGTTCGCCGACCCGGCCACCATTCCCGCCCTGTCAGAGAACGCGAAAAAAATGGCGATTCTCGACGCAAACGACAGAATTTACCGGCTCATCCGGGACGTGCTTGCCAGCAGAGGCAAGTAAATTTCCCCGGGTCACCGCTTTTCCCATCCCCGCATAGTATGGCATAATTCAGAAAAGGAAGCGGGGATTTTCTTATGGTGAAGCTATTGATTCACGGGCCTAACCGGCTGAGCGGGGAGCTTTCTGTTCACGGGGCCAAAAACAGCACCCTGCCGCTCATGGCGGCGGCTCTGCTCTGCAAAAGCGAATGCGTGCTACATAACTGCCCCCATTTGTCTGATGTGGAGGTTTCTGCACGGATCCTGCGGCATCTGGGCTGTACGGTCCAGTGGGAGGGGAGCAGCCTGGTGGTGGATCCGCGGGGCGTATGCCAGTGGGATATTCCGGACGCGCTTATGCGGGAAATGCGCTCTTCCATTGTGTTTTTGGGGGCCATTGTGGCCCGCACCGGGCGCGCGGTTCTGTCCTTCCCCGGGGGCTGCGAGCTGGGGCCCCGCCCCATTGACCTGCACCTGCACGCCCTGCGGAAAATGGGGGTGCGCATAGCGGAGGATTACGGCTGCCTTTCCTGCTCGGTGGACGGCTCCCTCCGCGGGGCGGCCATCGGCCTTTCCTTTCCCAGCGTGGGGGCCACAGAAAACATTATGCTGGCCGCCGTCCTGGCGGAGGGGACCACCATTGTGACCAACGCCGCCCGGGAGCCGGAAATCTGCGACCTGGCCATGTTCCTGAACCGCTGCGGGGCCAGGATCCGGGGCGCGGGGGAGAGCACCCTGGTGATCGAGGGGGTGCGGCAGCTTCACGGCTGCGAGCACCGGGTGATTCCAGACCGGATTGTGGCGGCCACCTATATGAGCGCCGCCGCGGCTACCGGCAGCGCCATTATACTGAACCATGTGATCCCCGCTCATCTGGAGCCGGTAATGCCCGCTTTTGAAGAGCTGGGCTGCTCCATTGAAATCAAAGGCGGAAGCCTGCGCATCGCCGCGCCCCGGCGGATGGGAAGGATCAAGAGCGTGCGCACCATGCCGTACCCGGGCTTCCCCACCGACGCCCAGGCGCCGCTGATGGCCGCCGCATGCCTGGGTTCCGGCACCAGTATTTTTGTGGAAAATATCTTTGAAAGCCGGTACAAGCATGTGGGCGAGCTGCTCCGCCTGGGGGCCAATATCAAGGTAGAGGGCCGCGTGGCGGTGGTGGAGGGGGTGCCGAGGCTTTCCGGCGCGCCGGTGGAAGCCGCCGACCTGCGGGGCGGGGCGGCGCTGGTGGTGGCCGGGCTGGCGGCCCGCGGCGACACAGAGGTTACCGGCCTGCGGTACATTGACCGGGGCTACGAGAATATGGAACGCAGCCTGGCGCTGCTTGGGGCGGACATCCGCCGGGAATACCAGTAGGGAAAAGGAAGTGAAAGGCAATGGCAAAGGCCCGAAAGGGCTCTCCCCCTTCCGGGAGGGCCCCCACAGGGGGAAGGCCGCCGCATCCTCCGGTGCGGCGGCCGCAGCCCCCTTTGCCCGCTTCCGGGCAGAAGCGCAGGCCTCCTGCTTCCAGGGCGGCCGCCCCTGTGCCGGACAAGCCCCCCCGCCGCCGTCCCGCCCCGCCGCCCCCGCGCAGGCGGCGGCCGCCCATTGGGGCCGCGGAGCGCCGCAAAAGGCGCAGGAGGCGGATGCTGGTGTTTTACCTTGTGCTTTTTCTGCTGGTCATCGGCACGGCGGTGACGCTTTCCTTTACGGTGCTGTTCCGCATTGAAGAAATTAAGATAACGGGGGAAAGCCGCTATTCCGCCGAGCAGATTCTGGAGGCCGCCGCCATAGAGCCGGGGGAAAACCTCTTCCTGGCAGACACCGGAACCGCCGCCCAGTCGGTGGAAACAAAGCTGCCCTATATTGGAGAGGCGAAAATCCGGCGGGTGCTGCCGGCCACCCTGCTGATAGAGGTGTCGGAGGAGAAGGCCTTCAGCGCGGTGGTGGACGACGCCCAGTACGTGGTCCTTTCCGCCGGCGGAAAGGTGCTGGAGCGGGAGGAGTCCCCGCCGGAGGGCTGCCCCGTCGTGAAAGGGCTGACGGTGGAGTCGGCCCGGCTGGGCGGCTTCATCACCTACCAGGAGGGGGAGGCAAGCCAGGTGTACGCCTCGCTGAGCAAAGCCCTGGAGGAAAGCGGGCTGACGCCTATTACCGCCATTGACCTGACGGATCCCTACAGTTCCACCGTGCTTTACGACGGGCGCATCCTTCTGGAGTTGGGGCCCCCTACCTCCTTCCCGGAAAAGCTGAAGTTTTTCTCCTCCCTTTTGGAGGAGGGAAACCTGACGGCGGAGGACGCCGGCACGCTGGATCTTTCTCTGGCGGACGAAAACGACCACGCCTATTTCTCCGCCGGGAGCCCTGTTTCGTCTGCGCCGGCGGCTTCCGCCGCCTCTTCCCAGGCGGCCTGAGAGCCCGCCCGCGGGTTCTTCCAATCAGGGAATGGGAGACAGAGATTCCGGCAATATGTGTATGGAAATGGAAGAGAAGGAAAATTTTTCCGATTTCAAATTTCTTTATTGAAATTATCGGTAAAACATGGTACAGTAATATTATTATGGTTATCTGTTAGGAAACGACAAATGCTGCGGCAGGGCGGTACCCTGCGTGAAAATACAGAAAAGGGGACGCGGGCGATATGTCTTTTGAAATTGACAACGATTTCGACAACAACGGTGTAGTGATAAAAGTCATCGGCGTAGGCGGCGGCGGTGGGAACGCCATTGACCGCATGGTGACGATGGGCGCAAAGGGGATGGAATTCATCACCGTCAACACGGACAAGCAGGCCCTGGTGCGCTCCAAGGCGACGCAGAAGATCCAGATTGGGGAAAAGGTGACCCACGGCAAGGGGGCCGGTTCCAAGCCCGAGGTGGGCCAGAAGGCCGGCGAAGAAAGCCGCGAGGCTATTGCCGCCGCCATCCGGGGCAGCGACATGGTGTTCATCACCGCCGGCATGGGCGGCGGCACCGGTACCGGGGCGGCTCCGATTGTGGCTGAAATTGCCCGCGACATGGGCATCCTCACCGTGGGCATCGTGACAAAGCCCTTCCTGTTTGAGGGCAAGCGCCGCATGGAGCAGGCCGAGGGCGGCATCTGCGCCCTGCGGGAGCATGTGGACTCCCTGGTGGTAATTCCCAACGAGCGGCTGAAGCTGGTAAGCGAGCAGAAGATTACCCTGCTGAACGCTTTCTCGGTGGCAGACGATGTGCTGCGCCAGGGCGTGCAGAGCATTTCTGACCTGATTAAGCTGCCCGGCCTGGTAAACCTGGATTTTGCCGACGTGACCGCCGTAATGAAGGATGCTGGCTACGCCCACATGGGCGTGGGCCATGCTTCCGGCAAGGACAAGGCCGAGGTGGCCGCCAACATGGCGATTTCCAGCCCGCTGCTGGAAACTGCCATCAACGGCGCGAAGGGCGTTATCATCAACATTACCTCTTCCCCCGACATCGGGCTGGAAGAAATCGAGACGGCCTCCTCCATGATTACCACCCAGGCCCATGAGGACGCCAACATCATCTGGGGCGCCGCGTTTGACGAAACCATGGAGGACGAAATGAGCGTCACCGTGATCGCCACCGGGTTCCCCACCCACGACGGCACGGCGGCCGCGGCCCCGGCCCGGAAGGAAGAGCCCGCCAAGGCGTCTTCCCCCACATACGCCAACACCCGGGAGCCTGCCCCTTCCCTGGACAGCAACCCGGTGGTGGACGACAGCGATTTTGTGGACATCATGTCCATCTTCAACAAGAAATAAGGACAAGCCCTTCCGCTTGTCTCAGCCCGGCTTCCTGCAGAGGCCGGGCTTCCGCTGTTTTTCCGCATGATTTCCCTTTCTGCGGGGAATACTGGGAAGGAAGACTTAACCGGTCTGTAACGGTTGTGGCAGTTTTGTAACTTTCCTTGCCAGTTTTCCCCTGGTATAATATAATTACCCGCGAACGGTTGCGCCGCGGGCTTTTCCGTCTGGGAAGGCTTCCTTGCCCTGCGACGGCAGAAGCCTGCGCGATCTGCCCGCCGCAGGCGTGGTATCCTGAACGTGTCTGACAAAGTCTGACAAAATGCGCCGCCCTCCCGCCGGGGAAGCGGCTGTGTGTCTATCTGTGTGCAAAGGAAAGGAAAATCCCTATGAAAAAGAATGTAATGGCCCTGCTGCTGGCTTCGCTTCTGCTGCTGAGCGCCTGCGGCCAGCGGTCCCAGCCAGAGGCGGCTTCTTCTGCGGCGCAGGCCTCTTCTTCCGCTTCCTCCCAGCCGGTCTCCTCCGGGGAGGAACCGCCCGCTTCCTCGGGGCAGGAGGCTTCCGCCCCGGCTTCTTCTGCCGAAGCCCCCTCTTCCTCTGAAGCATCTGAAACGGCTTCCTCCGGGGGCGGCGCCGTCTCTGCTTCGGCGTCTGTTTCAGAAACGGCGCTGCCTGAGTCGGCCCGGGCGGAGGATTCGTATTTTGACGATGCCGTTTTTATCGGCGATTCCGTCAGCCTGAAGCTGAACCTGTACACCACCCAGCACAGGAAGGAGGAGCCCGGCCTGCTGGGGACGGCCCAATTCCTCACAGCGGGCAGCATGGGCAGCGGGAACGCCCTGCAGCCCGTCTCTGACAGCTCCATTCACCCCCTGTACAACGGGGAAAAGCTGTCGCTGGCCGATGCGGTGGCCAAGTCCGGGGCGAAAAAGGTGTACATCATGCTGGGCATGAACGACCTGGCGGTGTACGGCGTGGACGGGGCTGCGGCCAACATGGAAACCCTGCTGCAGGGGATTCTGGAAAAAACGCCGGATGCGGAAATTTTCATCCAGACGGCCACTCCCCTGACAAAGGCGAAAAATATTGAGACGAACAAGCTGAACAACTCCAACCTGCGCCTGTACAACGACAAGCTGGCAGAGCTGTGCCAGAAGAACGGCTGGTACCTGGTGGATGTGTGCTCTGCCGTGCAGGACGGGGAAGGGAACCTGAACGCCGCCTACTGCAGCGACCCGGACGATATGGGCATCCATTTTACGGACGAGGGATGCCGGATTTGGATTGATTATCTTTACACCCATACGCCTCAAGCGTGATATTTCAACCCCTGCGCAGGCCAGGAAAGCGCTGGCGGCGCGGGGCAAGGGAAGGAGCAGCCAGAATGAAAAAAGTAGCCGCATGGGCGGCGTCCGTCCTGCTGTTGCTGGCCCTGGCAGGGTGCAGCGGCGGGGAAACGGGAAGCGCCGACCTGAACCAGGTGATGGACGACATGAAGGCCGTGCTGGAAAACACGGAAATGATGGATTTGTCCCAGGAGGATTTGATGCCCCAGTACGGCATTGACGCCAGCCAGGTGAAGCAGTTTGCCGTCTACATCGACTCCACCGGCCTGAAGGGGGACGAGATCGTCCTGCTGGAGGGAACCGACAGCCAGGCCGCCGCCGCCCTGAAGGAAAAAATGGACGAGCGCTACCGGCAAAAGGAAAACACCATGAAGGATTACCAGCCCGAGGAATTCGCCATGCTGCAGGCGTGCAGCGTGGAGCAGCGGGGCAGCTATGTGAGCATGATTGTCTCGCCCCAGCACGAGGAGCTGGAAAAAATTTACGAGGAAGCGTTCGCATAAGCGAATGCCGGAACCGAAAAATCCCTCTGCGCCAGAACCGGCGCAGAGGGATTTTTTGCCGCTGTTTTTCTTTGCTTCCGAAAGGGCGGGGAAGCTGTCAAATTTCCGTTTCCAGAATAACGCCCGTTTTTTCTGCCTGCAGGGAAGGATTCGGGTCACGCCCGAATCTGTTCCAGCACTTCGCCCACGCTGCCGGTAATGACCAGATCCGCACGGCTGTCCATGGGGGTGGAGCTGCGGTTGATCACCACAAGGCGGTTCCCGCTGTAATAGTTTATCAGGCCGCTGGCCGGGTACACAGCCAGGGACGTGCCCGCCACAAGGAGCATATCCGCCTTGGAAATGGCCCGCACCGCCCCTTCCAAGGTGGCCTGATCCAGGCTTTCTTCATACAGCACCACGTCCGGCTTAATCACGCCGCCGCAGGAACAGCGGGGCACCCCGCTGCTGTTCTGAATGGCCTCCAGCCCATACTCCTTATGGCAGCGAAGGCAGTAGTTCCGCAGCACAGAGCCGTGCAGCTCGTAAACGGTTCTGCTTCCCGCCGCCTGGTGCAGCCCGTCGATGTTCTGGGTCACTACGGCAGAAAGCTTCCCCGCCTGCTCCAGCTCCGCCAGCTTCCGGTGGGCGGCGTTGGGCCTGGCGTTGGGGTAAAGCATTTTCTCCCGGTAAAACTGGTAGAATTCCTCGGTGTGGGTTTCGTACATGGTGTGGCTCAGCATCTGCTCCGGCGGATATTTGTACTGCTGGTGGTACAGCCCGTCGGTGCTGCGGAAATCCGGGATTCCGCTTTCTGTGGAAACACCGGCTCCCCCGAAAAATACAATGCGGCGGCTGGCGTCCACCAGGGCCTGCAGCCGCTCTGCCGCTTCGTTCATGTGGCCGTTCCTCCTTTCAGCGCATCAGCAGGCGGGCCAGGGACAGCCTGCCGTGGTAAGGGGCGTACCGCACCGGAAGGTCCAGCCTGGCGGATTTCTTCAGAATCCCCTTTTCATGGGAGAAGGCCAGGAACCCGGCCTTCCCGTGGTAGGCGCCCATGCCGCTTTCTCCCACGCCGCCGAAGGGCATGCGCGGGTTGGTAAGGTGCACCACCACGTCGTTGACGCAGCCGCCGCCGAAGCGGACCTCCCGCAGGGCCCGCCGCTGGTGCTCCCTGTTTTCGCTGAAGATGTAGAGGGCCAGCGGGCTGGGCTTGTCTTTCAGCTGCTCCAGCATGGCGGAAAAATTCCGGTAGGGCAGCACGGGAAGGATGGGGCCGAAAATTTCCTCCTGCATCACGGGGCTGTCCCAGCCGGTATCTGTCAGCAGGGTGGGGGAGATTTTCCGCTCCCGGTCGGAATACACGCCGCCCAGCAGGGGTGTGCCGCTGCTGAGAAGGGCCTTCAGCCGTTCCATGTGCTTCTCGTTGATGATTTTTCCGTACTCCGGATTTTTCATAGGCTCTTCCCCGTACATCCTGCCCACCGCACGGATATATTCCTCCACAAAGCGGGGGAATACGCTCTCGTGCACCAGGGCGTAGTCCGGGGCTACGCAGGTCTGTCCCGCGTTCAGCAGCTTGCCCCAGGCGATCCGCCGGGCGGCCAGGGCCGGGTTGGCGGTTTCGTCCACAATGCAGGGGCTTTTGCCGCCCAGTTCCAGGGTGACAGGGGTTAGATGCCGGGCGGCGGCTTCCATGACAACGCGGCCTACCGCAGGGCTGCCGGTAAAGAAAATATGGTCGAATTTCAGCTGCAGAAGGGCTGTGTTCACCTGGGCGCCGCCCTGGAACACCGTGACCAGATACGGCGGGAACGCGGCCCGCAGCATCGCATCCAGCACCAGGGCAGTCCTGGCCGCATAGCGGGAGGGCTTCACCACGGCGCAGTTCCCGGCCGCCAGAGCCGCAGCCAGCGGGGCCAGGGTGAGCTGTACCGGGTAATTCCAGGGGGAGATGATCAGGGAAACGCCCAGAGGCTCGGGAAATACGGCGCAGCGGGAGGGGAATTGGGCGAGGGGGCTTTTCACGGCCCGGGGGCGCATCCAGTCCCGCAGATTCCTGCGCATCTCTGAAATTTCTTCGTACACCACGCCCAGCTCTGTGGCATAGGCCTCGAAGGGGGCCTTGCCCAAATCCTCCTGCAGGGCTTTTAAAAGCTGCGGTTCATACCGCTTCATAGCGTCCCGCAGGCGTTTCAGGGCAGCCAGCCGGAACCCGAGAGAAAGGGTGGCGCCGGTCTGGAAAAAACGCCGCTGGCGCGCCAGGGCGTCCTCATAGCGATCCATAAGGCGAAAACCTCCTTTTTGCCTTTCGTTGCCCTTCCGCATTCAGGAGGAACCAGAGCGTTTCCCCGGGCGCGGAAGGAGGCGTCTCTTTCTTCCTATTGTAGTCGCTGCAGGCTTATGATGCAAGTTTTTTCCTCATTCTTTCCCAATTTAGTTGACATAACCGTTGTGAT
>DVMK01000018.1 GCA_018715025.1 Candidatus Caccousia avistercoris | reverse complement strand
GCTTTTTCTGCAGCTGGCGTTTTTCCTCCTGGGCCTGCTCCAGCTCCTTCTGCTGGGCCAGGCTTTTCTTCATCAGCTCCTCAAAGGATTCCTTTACCCGGTCGATAAAATCGTCCACATCCTCGGGACGGTACCCGGAAAAGCCCGCCTTTCGGAAGCTGACGTTGGTAATGTCGTTCAGTGAAAGCATGTGCTGCCCTTCCCCTTTCCCTTCTTCCCCTTCGGGCCCTGCGGCCGAAAAGAGTCTTTCTTCACACGTATTTCCTGCCGGAAATACAAAGGCGCCCCTTTTTTGTCAGGGGGCCGAGACGGTCCACCACAAATTTTCCTTTTCCCCGAATGGAAAGCTTTGCCCCCTCCTCCACCTGGGCGGAGGAGGACGTCTCCTCCTTGTAATTCAAAACCACCAGGCCGGAGGAGACCAGGGCCGCCGCCTTTTCCCGGCTGAGCCCGGCGGCTGCCGCCACCACACAGTCCAGGCGGGGCGAAGCCACCACGGCGGAAAAATCCTCATAGCGGTGGGCCGCCGGGTAAGGCTCCTGCGCCCCCAGGGCCAGCCTCACCCCCACCCTGCCTATTTTTTCCACCTGCTCCGCAAGGAACGGGGCGATCTCCTCGCGGGCAAAAAGCACGGCGCGCCCTTCGCCCACCAGGATATCGCCCAGCGAGGCGCGCTCCACGCCGCAGGCCAGAAGGGCGCCCAAAAAATCCCGGTGGGTGAGAACGTCCTCCTTCCGGTACGAGACGGTCAGCGCCGCCAGCGGGAAGGAGGACGCTTCCGGTTCCTGATAATCCGGGAACACCCCCAGCATAACCCGCTCCGCTTCCTCATGGCCGCCCCACAGCAAAAAATTTTCACAGCGGGAACGGCGCAGGAAGGCGCGGGCAAGGGCGGCCTCCCTCTCGTCGAAAAAGCCCAGGAAGGCGCGCCTGTTTTTCTGTTCCGCCATGCGGAGGGCGTCGGAAAGACGCGCCTCCAGCAGGGAATCCTCTCGGCTTTTCTCCATCAGAAATATACGCCGTTGTTTTCCAGCTCGTCCATCACGTCGTCGCCGGTGAGATCCACGTTGTAGGGGGTGATGATGAAGGTGTTGGTGGCCACCCGCTTGATTTTCCCCCCGTTGGCGTAGGCCACGCCGGAGAGGAAGTCGATGATGCGCCGGGAAACGTCCTTCCCGGTATTTTCCAGATTCAGCACCACCGTGTGCATTTTCAAAAGCTCGTCCGCCACGGCCCTGGTTTCCTCGCCGAAATGCTCCGGCTTGAACAGAACCACCTGCAGCTGGGCGGTGGCGTGGATGTTGACCACCTTATTGCCGGAGGAGGAAGAGGGCGCGCGCTTGATCACATCCCGGCCATGGTTCTCGTTCTGGGGGAGGATTTCCTCTTCCTGCTCCTCCTCCTCATAATAATCCTCGTACTCGTCATCCGGCGGATTCCACATATCCTTAATCTTTTGTACCAAACCTGCCATAGCTCAGAAACCTCCTGCCTGACTGTAATTCCAAAAGTCCGGCCCTTCAGCGGTAAACCCGCGGGCCGAAAAGAGCGGAGCCAACCCGCACCATATTGGATCCCTGACGGATGGCGTCGGCGAAATCAGCCGACATCCCCATCGACAAATAATCCATAGTAACATTATCTCCGCTTTTGTTCTTCATGTCAATAAAATATTGCGTCATCTGGGAAAAAAACCGGTTTGTCTCGGCTCTGGACGCCTCCGCAGGGGGAATGGCCATCAGCCCGCGGACACGCACATGGGGCAAAGCGGCCGTCTCCTCCGCAAGCTGGGGAAGCAGCTCAGGAAAAACGCCGGACTTGTTTTCTTCCCGCCCGATGTTCACCTCAAGCAGCACGTCCATGACAAGGCCCTGCTTTTCTGCCTGGCGGGAAATTTCGGCCGCCAGGCGAAGGCTGTCCACCGACTGGATCATGCTCACCTTGCCCACCAGCTGGCGCACCTTGTTGGTCTGCAGGTGGCCGATAAACTGCAGATCCACCGGCGCGTAGGAATCGTACTTGCCGCAGAGCTCCTGCACCTTGTTTTCGCCGATATGGGAAACCCCCAGGGCAATGGCGTGGTTTACCACCTCTACCGGCACGGTCTTGGTGGCGGCCAGCAGGGTAATCTCCTGCGGCGAACGGCCTGACGCCAAAGCCGCCTCCTCCATTTCAAACCGGATGCGCTTCAGGTTTTCTTCCAAATCCAGAAACCGCTCCTGAAAATCATTTGACGACCTTTCCGTCATACAAATCAGTCCCTTCCACCACAATTTCGTCGTAAAGCTGTACGGTTTCGCTTGTCATCAGCTCGTCCGGGTCGGGGTTTTCTTCGCAGATGACATAGGAAGCGGTGCTGTACACGGGGATAATCTGCCGGAAACGGATTTCGCTGCCGTGCATTACGTACACGCCCTTTACCTCGCGGGTTTCCGAAACCTCTTCGCCGTTCTCATCCGTGTAGGTTTTCGTCACCTCTGCAAAATGGACGGCCTTCTGGCTGACCCGGATGCCGCTGTACTGAGAGACGGAAATGCCGCAGGTTTCTGTCCGCAGGCGGGCCAGATCCTCGTTCATGGTGCTGCACTCCATCACCACGGCCGCCTCCGCGTCAAGCCCCTCCTGGTTTACCGCCCGCACCACGGCCGGCACCGTCTGGGTGGTGGCAAAGGGAAAGCTGAGGGTAACGGAGCTTCCCTCCTGAAATTTCAGCGCGTCCCCGGCAGAAACCGTGCAGACGAAATACCAGTTGAACTCCTGGCAGATCTTCCCCACCGCGTCCGCAGCGGAGGCGGCGGCGGACTGAAGCTTTTCCTTGTATTCCCCGGCCGTCAGGCTGAGGATGTCGTCGTAAGAAAACACGGACTCGTACCCGTCTACCGTGCTGATAAAAAGGCCGGAAGCCGGGGCGGAAACGCTGCCCAGCTTCTGCCGGGTTACGGAAAGAGCGTCCCGCTGTGAGGTGAGGGCGGCGATTCTGCTGTCAAAATTATCCACCCGCTTGGTGGCGATTTGGCGCTGATTCAGCACGTAGAGCAAATCCTCCCGGGATTCGTTCAGGGTGGCGTACTCCCCTTCCGAGGCCTGCTGCAGAAGCGAAATCAGCTTCTGGCTGATCTGCTTGGTGAGGGATTCCTGATCCACCGTATGGGTGCTGCCGGGGGAGGAAAGCTCCTGCAGCTGGGAAATCTGCCGGTTCAGCTCCTCCACCTTCTGTTCCGAAGCGGCGTCCTGGGCGGTGGCGTACAGCTCGGCCACCGTTCCGTTCTTGGCCACCTTGCCCCCGTCCTTCACCACGTAGGTGACCACGCCCTCGGTCTGCTGCTGGATTACCGTTTCCTTGCGCACCGCCGTCCCCGTCACCTGAATCACCTCGGAAGCCCCAGGGTCGTCAGAGCTGGCGTAGGTGGCGATCTCAGTCTGGACGGAGGAATAGTTGGCGTTGTACACCTGGTACCCTATGTAGAAGAGCAGCAAGAAAGCCAGCAGCACGGCGGCCAGCCTGCGAAGAAGGGGACTGTTCATGGGTTCTTTTCCTTTCTTATGCGGGGAAGGGCGGCGCCCGCCCGGAGGAAGAGGCAAGAGGCTTTCGCAAAGCCCCGCCGGCGTATCTTATTTATTATAGCCTATTTCCAGCACTTTTTCAACCAGCCCGGCGGCCTGTTCCAGCAAAGCGGGGCCGTCCAGCCGATCCAATTTCAGCCAATGGATCTCTTCCTCCCGGCGGAACCAGGTAAGCTGGCGCTTGGCAAAGCGCCGCGTCTCGCGCTTGAGGGTTTCCACCGCCTCTTCCAGAGAGCATTCCCCCCGCAAATAGGGAAAAAGCTCCTTGTAGCCGATGGCCTGCTTCACGGTGGCGGCCCCGGGGGCTTCCAGCAGGCGGCGGGCCTCCTCCAGAAGGCCGTTTTCCAGCATAACGTCCACCCGCCGGTTGATCCGCTGGTAGAGAAGCTGCCTGTCCTCAAAGGCAAGGCCCAGCCAGCAGGCCCGGTAGGGGCTGGGCAGGCGGCGGGATTCCTCCCGCTGCCGGGTCATGGTTTTCCCGGTAAGGCGGTACAGCTCCACAGCGCGGACGATGCGCTTCACGTCTTTCGGGTGAAGGCGGGCCGCCGTTTCCGGGTCAAAGGCGCGAAGCTCCTCCAGAAGGGCTGCGCCCCCCTCCTGCCGGGCCCGCTGCTCCAGCTTCTGCCGGAGGGCGTCGTCCCTCGGCTCGCGGGCCAGGGAAAGGTTGTGAAGGAGGGAGGAAAGGTACAGGCCTGTCCCCCCTGCCAGGACAGGCAGGCGGCCCCTGGCGCGGACCTCCTGGATGCACCGGGCGGCAAGCTTCAGGTAATCCGCCACGCTGAAGGGGGTGTCCCACCCGCAGAAGCCGATGAGATGGTGGGGCACGCCGCGCATCTCCTCCTGAGAAGGCTGGGCCGTCCCCACCGGCAGATCCCGGTAAATCTGCATGGAGTCGGCGGAAATTACCTCCCCGCCGAAGCGGAGGGCCAGCTCCACCGCCAGGGCGGTTTTTCCGGAGGCGGTGGGCCCGCACACCACCGCCACAGGGATTTTCTGTTCCGGTTCCGTTTTCTTCACCTCCCCTGCCGCCTCTCTCCATCATACGGGACAGGCGGCGTAAAATTTGCCGTATTTGGGCTATGAAATGCGGCCGAACTGCTTTTCCAGGTCCTTTTTCCGCATCACAATGGAAACCGGCCTGCCGTGGGGGCAGTAGCGGATTTCCGGGTGGGCCGCCAGCCGCCTGGCCAGGGCCAGCATCTCCTGAGGGGAGCTTTCGTCCCCCGCCTTGACGGCGGCCCGGCAGGCCACGTTGTGGTACAGCCAGTCCAGCTTTTCCGTGGTCAGGTCGGTTTTTGACCTGGCCAGATACCCGGCCATCTCCATCACCGCATCGGCTACCCCCTGCCCCTCCAGGATCATGGGGGCGGTGCGCACCAGGATGGTGCCCGCGCCGAAATCCTCCACCTCGAACCCGGCCCGCCGGAACAGCTCCCCGGCCTCCAGCACGGCGGCGTATTCGTTCTTTTCCAGCGTCACCGACACGGGCTGCAGAAGCAGCTGGCAGTCCGCATCCCCCCGCTGCGCCTTCAGCTTCTCGTAGATCATCCGCTCGTGGGCGGCGTGCTTGTCAATCCACACCAGCTCGCCGCCCCGCTCCAGAATAATATAAGTGGCGAAGGCCTCGCCCACCAGGCGGAATTCCTCCTCCTGAACGGCGGGCGGGGCCGTCTCCCGGGCGGCGGGCTCCGCCTCTGCGGCAGGGGCGGCAGGCTCCTCCTCCGTTTCCCCGCCGGCCCGCAGGGGGGCCGGTTCCGGTTCCGGCTGCGGCTGTGCAGGCCGGGACGCGAACGGGGAGGAAAAAACCGAGGCGGAATCCCGCAGAACCCCGCGGCCCGCCCCGGCCGCGTAGGGCTGCGGCAGCCTTGGCACCGAGATCTCCGGTTCCTCCCGGGAAGGGGGCGCCGGGCGGGGCGGAAGCGGTTCCTCCTCTGCCGCCTGGGCCGCCTGAGGGGCGGAGGGGGGCGGAGAAAGCCGGATCTGCTCCGGGACGGCGGGCTGGGGAAGCACAGGGGCCGCCTGCCTGACCGGGAACGACGCCACGCTGGGGGTATCCTCCTGATTCAGCGCCGTTTTCACCCCATGGTATATGCAGTCAAACACAGGCTTTTCATTCACAAAGCGCACTTCGATTTTGGCCGGGTGCACGTTCACGTCCACCGCTCGGAAGGAAACCTTCAGGTGCAGCACGCAGGCGGGCAGCTTGCCCACCATGAGGGAGCCCTTGAAGGCCTCCTCCAGCGCCACCATGGCGGTGCGGCTTTTCACGTAGCGGCCGTTCAGGAAAAAGTTCTGCATGCTCCGGTTGGGGCGGGCGGCGGCCGGCTTGCTCACATACCCCTCCACCGACACGCCCCCGTATTCGTAGCGCACCGGAAGCAGGCCCTGGGTGAACTCTTTTCCAAACACGGCGTAAATGGCGGACTTCAGGCTGCCGTCCCCCGGCGTGTGCAGGACCTCTTTCCCATCCCGAAGGAAGCGGAAGGACACCTCCGGGTGGGAAAGGGCGATTTTATCCATCACACCCGCCACCGAGTTGCCCTCCACCACGTCTTTTTTCAGGAATTTCATGCGGGCGGGGGTGTTGTAGAAAATATCGCGCACAATGATGGTGGTGCCGGGCGCGCAGCCCGCGTCGTCCAGCGCTTCCTCCTCCCCGCCGGAAATTACGTACCGCGTCCCGGCCAGCTGATCCCTTTCCCGGGTGAGAAGCTCTACCCGGGCCACCGCCGCGATGGAGGCCAGCGCCTCGCCCCGGAAGCCCAGGGTGCCGATGCCCTCCAGGTCCTCCTGATCTCTCACCTTGCTGGTGGCGTGGCGCAGGAAGGCCACGGGCACGTCCTCCCGGGCGATGCCGCAGCCGTTGTCCGTCACCCGCAGGTAAGAGGCCCCCCCGTGCTTGATTTCCACCGTAACCACCGAGGAACCGGCATCCACCGCGTTTTCTACCAGCTCTTTCACCACGGAGGAGGGGCGTTCCACCACCTCGCCTGCGGCGATGAGCTCGGCCACGTGCTTGTCCAGAACTTGAATTCGTGCCATGGGTACTCCTTTCCGGCGGCCGGGGCCGTCACTGCTTCTTTGCCAGGGTGCAGAGCTCGAACAGGGCCGTCATGCACTCAATGGGCGTAAGGGTGTTCACGTCCAGGCTGCGAAGGCGGTCCAGCACCTCCTGCTCGTTCTGGGGCGTCAGGGAAAGCTGCTGGCTTTCCCCTTCCTGGGGAAGGGCGGCCTTCCCCCTGGCCCTGGGCATGGTGACCTCCTGGCCCTTTTCCAGCTCGGCCAAAATCTGCTTGGCCCGGTGGATGATCTTGTTGGGCACGCCGGCCAGCTTGGCCACCTCAATGCCGAAGCTGTCGTCCGCCCCGCCCCGCACAATCCGCCGCAGGAAGGTGATGTCGTCCCCCCGCTTCTTCACCGCAATGTTGTAATTCTTCACGCCCTCCACCAGGCTTTCCAGCTCGGTGAGCTCGTGGTAGTGGGTGGCGAACAGGGCCTTGGCCCCCAGCTGCTTTTTGTCCGCCACATATTCCAGCACCGCCCGGGCGATGCTCATGCCGTCAAAGGTAGAGGTGCCCCGGCCAATCTCATCCAACACCAGCAGGCTGTCTGCCGTGGCGTTCCGCAAAATTTCCGCCACCTCGCTCATTTCCACCATGAAGGTGGACTGGCCGGAGGCCAGGTCGTCGGAAGCGCCCACCCGGGTGAAGATGCTGTCGGTGATGCCAATCTCCGCCGAGGCGGCGGGCACGAAGCAGCCGATCTGGGCCATGATGACAATGAGGGCAATCTGCCGCATATAGGTGGATTTTCCCGCCATATTGGGGCCGGTGATGATGGCTACCCGGTTTTCCCCCTTGTCAAGCGTCACGTCGTTGGGCACAAAGGGCGCGTCCAGCAGCTTTTCCACCACCGGGTGGCGGCCCTCCCGGATCGCGATGCGCCCGTCCAGGCTGATGACGGGCCGCACATAGCCCTGGGCCGCCGACACCTGCGCGAAGGACAGAAGCACGTCCAGCTGCGCCACCGCCGCCGCCGTGCGCTGTATGCGGGCCAGCTCCCCCGCCGTTTTTTTCCGCACCTGATCAAACAGGGTGTACTCCAGCTGAACAGAGCGCTCGTGGGCCCCCAGGATGCGCCCTTCCAGCTCTTTCAGCTCCGGCGTAATGTACCGTTCGCAGTTGGTGAGGGTCTGCTTGCGGATGTACTCCGGCGGGGCCTGGTCCCGGTAGGAGTTGCTGATTTCTATGTAATAGCCGAACACCCGGTTGTACCCCACCTTCAGCTTCGGGATCCCGGTGCGCTCCCGCTCCTTTGCCTCAATCTGGGCCACGATTCCCCGGCCGTCGGTCATGTCGCCCTTCAGCTCGTCCAGCTCCTGGCTGTAGCCGGGCTGAATGAGCCCGCCCTCCCGCACGGAAAAGGGCGGATCCTCCACAATGGCATTCTGAATGAGGGCGCACACGTCCTCAAGAGGATCGATCTCCTCCCGCAGGGAGGTGAGCAGGGCGGAACGAACCCCTTCCAGCGCTTTTTTCACCGCCGGAAGCCGGGAAAGGGCCGCGGAAAGGGAGCGAAGCTCTCTGGCGTTGGAGGAGCCGTACACAATACGGCTCATGAGCCGTTCCAGGTCGTGGATGCCGGAAAGCCCCTCTGCGGCGTCGTCCCGCAGGGCGGCGCTGTCCACCAGCTCTTCCACCGCGTTCTGCCGGCGCACAATCTGGGCCGGGCTCAGCAGAGGCTGCTCGATCCAGGCGCGGATGAGCCGCTTCCCCATAGCGGTGCGGGTTTTGTCCAGCACCCAGAGCAGAGAGCCCTTCTTCTCTTTGGTGCGCAGCGTCTCCAAAAGCTCCAGGTTCCGCCGGGCGTTCAGGTCCAGATGCATGTACTGGGCCTCGTTGTACAGGCGGATCTGGCTGAGCCGTTCCAGGCCGGTGCGCTGGGTGCGCTTCAGGTAGCCCAGAAGGGCCCCCAGGGCGGCGGTGGCCAGGGGCTTGTCTGCCAGGCCAAGCTCTTCCAGGGTTTGGCCGCCGAACTGGGCCTGCACGGCCGCTTCCGCCCCAGGCAGGCTGTATTCCTCCTCCGGCAGAAGCTCCAGGCTGGCGGAAAGCCTGTCACGAATAAAGGGCGGCAGCTCTTTTCTGTCCAGCAGGGCCGGATGCAGCAGAATTTCCCGAGGCGAAAAGCGGGAAAGCTCGTTGATCAGCTGGGCGCTCAGATCCTGCCCCTTCAGGACAGAGACGAAAAGCTCGCCGGTGGAAATATCTGCAAAGCAGCAGCCCGCCTGCCCCTCCCCCTCACAGAGGGAGCAGATATAGTTGTTCTTCGTCTCGTCCAGCATGCTGCTTTCCAGCACGGTGCCGGGGGTGATGACGCGGATGATGTCCCGCTTCACCAGGCCTTTGGCCAGGGCCGGATCCTCCAGCTGCTCGCAGATGGCCACCTTGTAGCCCTTCTGTACCAGACGGGCAATGTAGCTTTCTGCGCTGTGGAAGGGCACCCCGCACATGGGGGCCCGCTCTTCCTGGCCGCAGTCCCGGCCGGTGAGGGTCAGCTCAAGCTCTTGGGAAACCAGCTTGGCGTCGTCGAAAAACATCTCGTAAAAATCCCCCAGGCGAAAAAACAGGATCGTGCCCGGGTTCTTTTCCTTGATTTCAAAATACTGCTGCATCATGGGAGAAAGGTTAGCCATGTCGTTGCCTCCAAGCCCGCTTGAAATGGATCTCTCTTATGGAAAAAGCATGCGAAAGGGGCAGAACCCCTTCCGCATGCTCCGGTGTTGCTTCCCTTTTTACCGGCACATGCGCACCGGTTCAGCCGCAGCCGCCGCAGGAACCGCAGTTTCCGCTGCAGCTGTGCTCCTCATAGTCCACGGTGTCCGGGTCGCCGCCGTCCGCGCACTGGCTGATGATGGAGCTGACCCGGTTCAGCAGGGCGTCCAGCTCCTGCTTGGCCGCGTTGTAGGCCAGCATGTTGCCGTTCTGCATAATCTCGCCGTACACCAGGCGCAGCTCGTTGTTCAGCTCTTGCAGCTTGGCGTCGTCCCGCACCTCTTTGTTGGCCTCGTTGTTGATGGCCATGCGCTTCAGGTTGAAGTCGCCGATCAGATTCTGCAGGACGGCGTCCCCGTCGCAGGCCTCGCTGGCGGCGCGCATCGCCAGGTAACGCTCGTCCTTCTGCAGCTGGCGGCCGATTTCGCGGGTCAATTCAATAATATCCATTTCTTCCATGGGAAAACCTCCATTATTTTTTTAATTTTCAATTTCTGTCTGGTCTGTTCCAGCCCCGGCAAGCCTGCCGGATAAAATCCAATTTCTGGCGCCGGTAATCTCCACCTGGGCGAACTGCCCCACCAGGGAAGCCGGGCCGGGGAAATCCACCATCACGTTCCCGTCTGTCCGGCCGGAGAGGAAGCCCTCTTTCCGGCCCTCCTCCTCCACCAGCACCCGCTGGCAGGTTCCCACCGCAGCACGGCAGCGCCGGGCGGCAATCTCCTCCTGGGCGGCGCAAAGCTCCTGGAACCAGCGCGATTTTTCCGCCGCGGGGATCGGATCCTCCATGGCGGCGGCCCTGGTTCCCCTGCGGGGGGAATAGAGAAAGGTGAACAGAGAGGTGAACTCTACCTCCCGAATCAGAGAAAGCGTGTCCTGAAATTCCTCGTACGTCTCCCCCGGGAAGCCCACGATCACGTCGGAGGTGAGGGACACGTCCGGGATTTTCTCTTTCACGTAGCGGATGAGGTCCAGATATTTCGCACGGTCGTAGTGCCGGTTCATCTCCCGCAGGATCCGGTCGTTTCCGGACTGGAAGGGCAGGTGCAGATGATGGCTGATGTGCGTCCCCCCGGCGATGACGTCGATGAGCTCATGGGTGGCGTCCTTGGGGTGCGAGGTCATGAAGCGCAGCCGGTAGTCGCCGGGTACGCTGTCAAGCCGGCGGAGAAGCTCTGCAAAGGAGACGGGCGTTTCCAGCGTTTTTCCGTAAGAATTTACGTTCTGCCCCAGCAGAGTAATATCCTTGTAGCCAGCCTGCACCAGGCCCTGGAATTCCTCCAGAATCGCCTCGGGGGCGCGGCTGCGCTCCCGGCCGCGCACGTAGGGCACAATGCAGTAGGAGCAAAAATTATTGCAGCCGTACATCACCGTGACCCAGGCCTTCACCCTGCCCTCGCGGTGAATGGGCAGGCCCTCCACAATGGTTTTGTCCTCGCTTTCGTCCCCGCGGGAAAACACCCGCCGCCCGTTCACCAGCACGTCCAGCAGAAGCTGGGGAAACCGGTGGATGACATGGGTGCCGAACACCAGGTTCACAAAGGGGTAGCTTTTCCGGATGCGCTCAGCCACGTGCTCCTGCTCCATCATGCAGCCGCACAGGGCCACAATGACAGAGGGGTGGCGGCGCTTCACATTCTTCAGCGCGCCCACATTGCCGAAAACCCGGTCCTCCGCGTGCTCCCGCACGGCGCAGGTGTTGAACAGAATGAAGTCGGCATCCTCCGGCTCCTGGGTGAAGCCGAAGCCCATCTGCTCCAAAAAGCCTTCGATTTTTTCCCCGTCCGCCACATTCTGCTGGCAGCCGTAGGAGTGAACATAGGCCATGGGCCGCTCCCCGCGGGCGCGCACCTTCATAATCTGTGCAATTTCGTCAATCAAATCCCCATTGGGACGGGCGGCAAGCTCTTTTTCCTGCAAAGGGCGATTCCTCCATCTATCATAAAAATAAGTCCCAGCAAGAAAAAAGGCCCGCTGGGCCAAGCGGCGCTTTTCGCTGTCTGCTGTTACGCCTTGGCCGGACGGAAACCGCCGCCCAAACAAGGTTTAGTATACCATATCCCTCCTTTTTCTTCAAGAAAAACAGGGGAAAATTTTTGCCTGGAAAACGCTTTTCGGGGAAAACGGAAGATTTCCGCCGGCTCGGCGGAGAATTTGGCATCAGCTTCTCTTTCTTACGCCGCCGGTTATTTCGCGTTCAGCCCCTGCGGCCAGTTCCCGCAAGCCCCTTCCGGTTGGCGTATTCCGCTGTTTTAGTTTTGACTATACTCATAATATAGACCTGACACGGATTTTCTTTCTCCCACAGGGTGGGGAACACCTCTTCAGCCTGCCGCCGCTTGCCCGAAAGCAGAGCGGCCAGGAAATTGACGGGCGGCGGAAATCGTGCTATACTATAGTTAGCAATAACTAACTATAGCTTTCCCGCAAAGCGGGGAAGCTGGCAAGGAGGAACGCGGCATGGTAAAATACACGCTTTCAGTAGACGGCATGATGTGCGGGATGTGCGAGTCCCATGTGAACGATGCGGTACGGAAGGCCTTCCCGGGGAGGAAGGTTTCTTCCTCCCACGCCAGGGGAGAAACCGTGGTGGTGTCAGAGGCTCCCCTTGACGAGGAAGCCCTGCGGGCCGCCGTGAACGCCACCGGCTACAGGGTGCTTTCGGTAAGAAGCGAGCCCTATGAGAAGAAGGGGTTTTTCTCTGCGTTCAAAAAATAAGGGAAAGGGCCGC
>DVMK01000017.1 GCA_018715025.1 Candidatus Caccousia avistercoris | reverse complement strand
TTTACATTTTATCACGTCTCCGCGTCTTTGTCAAGCACTTTTTTCTTCTCTTTTTTGGAAGCTTTTCTGACTTCCTTCCGCTTTCGCGGTTTTCTGTCAGTTTTTTCCGTCTCTCTCGACGGCTTGACTATAATACCACACCTGCCTCCCCTTGTCAACGGGTTTTTGAAAAAAATTTAAACTTTTTTTGAGGCCCGTTTTCCCCGCAAATCCGCCGGTTTTCCGTCCTATTTCTCCTCTGCCCCTCTATACATTATATATTGTGGTCTTCCCGGTACCTTCGTCTATATGCAGAAGGAGTCACGCCCTGCAGGCGGCGGAAAATCCGGATGAAATATCCCCCCTCTGAAAATCCAACGGCCCGGCCCACCTCCTCCACCGGCAGGCCGGTCTCTTCCAAAAGCCTTTTGGCGGCTTCCACCCTCACCTCCTGCAGCAAGCGGGTGAACCCCCTGCCGCTGCCCTCCTGGCAGATCCGATCCACATGGCGGGTGCTGAAATGCAGGTGATCGGCCGCGCCCTGCAGGCTGGCCTCCTGGTAATTGCCCGCCAGGTAGGCGAAAAGCCTTTGAAAGGCCGCCTGGTAACGGGAAGGGGGCTTTTCCTGCTCCACCGCCGCGCCGCACCGGTCAAACAGCAGGGAAAACAGAAAAATCAGCGCGCCGTTCATGGCCGCCCTGCGGTTCGGCCGATCCGTGAGGGCCTCCCGCGCCAGCAGCAGCAGAAGCTGCCGGATCTCTTCCTCCTCCCCCGCGTCGAACAGGCAGTACCGGCCGCTTGGCCCCTGGGGGGAGAAAAAGCCGGCGGGAAGCCCGGCCGGGCCGAACAGGGCGGGCAGGGAGGTTTGGAAAAATGCGGGCCGAATGAGGATGTTCAGCACCACCCCGTCGCTGGAGCAGGAAATGCTGTGGGCCGCCCCGGGCCGAAGCAGAAACACATGGCCCCGGCGCAGCAGAAATTCCCGCCCGGCCGCCTGGTTTGCCGCCACCCCCTGCAGCACAGCCACCAGCTCATAAAAATTATGGGTGTGAGGCGGGGTGCTGTCGTAGCTCTTATGCTTTGTCACCCACACATCCCCGCCGGAAAGAATCACGTTCTTTTCGTCCAGCTCCGGCGTGGCGCCGGGCAGCCACCGCACCGGCTCCTCCTCCTGGGGGCCGTACCACCGGTGCAGGCAGAGGCCTTCTTCCTGCCTGCCGGCCAGAAACCGGGCGAACTCCCGCTGGGAAA
Source organism: Candidatus Caccousia avistercoris (assembly GCA_018715025.1). Classification (GTDB taxonomy): domain Bacteria; phylum Bacillota; class Clostridia; order Oscillospirales; family Acutalibacteraceae; genus Caccousia; species Caccousia avistercoris. Next base: position 3,009 of record DVMK01000017.1, on the reverse strand, counting down.
CCTCCCCCCGGAAAAGCGCCTGCTCCAGCTGGGTGAGCCGGCAGAGAAGCCGCTCTGTGCCCTTCGTGTCTATCATGTCCGAATCCTCCTATTGAAATTGTCCCAACCGGCCTTTGAAAATCCTGAAATATCGCGGTATAGTAATGATATTCCCTGTTACTCCAGTGTATCAGAATTTGTCCGTCAAGTCCATAGGAGGAGGAGTATTGATGAAAATTACAAGGATGCGCGCGAATCACCTGGAAACCCCGCTGGGGTATGATCTTTCCGGCCTGAGCCTCTCCTGGATCCCGGAGGAGGCCAGGGGGACAAAGCAGGCGGCCGCCCGGGTGCGGGTGGCCCTTGACCCAGAGATGGAGCAGACCGTGCACGACAGCGGCAGCCAGCCAGGGCTGGATTCCCTGGGCTACCGCCCGGCGCTGGAGCTGGCCCCCCGCACCCGTTACTACTGGCAGGTACAGGCTGCCGACGACGCGGGGGACAGCGCCGCCGCCGTCTCTTGGTTTGAAACCGGGAAGCTGGGCGAGCCCTGGTACGGCCGGTGGATTTCCCCGCCGGAGGGGGAGGAGGCCCACCCCCTGCTGCGGGGCCGGTTCACCCTGCCCGGCAGGCCCGTTTCGGCCCGCGCCTACGCCTGCGGCCTGGGCCTGTACGAGCTGTACGCCAACGGGGCGCGGGTGGGGGACGAATATTTTACCCCCTATTATAATGATTATCATTTCTGGCAGCAGTACCAAACGTACGACGTTACTGCCCTGCTGCGGGAAGGGGACAACGTGCTGGGGGCCATGCTGGGGAACGGCTGGTACAAGGGCCGCTTCGGCTTTGAAAAGGGAGAGCTGCGCCGCAACCTGTTCGGCAGCCGCTTCGCCTTCCTCTGCGAGGTGCACGTCACCCTGGAGGACGGCCGCCGCCTGTGCTTCGGCACCGACTCCTCCTGGCAGTGGGCCCCCTCCCCTGTGCTGGAAAGCAGCATCTACGACGGCGAACAGTACGACGCCCGGCGGGAAATTCCCGGCTGGGCCAGCCAGCCGGAGGCCCCCGCCCCCTTCCGCCCGGCCGTGGAAAACACCGCCCTCACCTGCGCCCTGCTGCGGGAACGGCTGAGCCCGCCGGTTGCCGTCACCGAAACCCTGCCCGCCCCGGCCCTGCTGCGTACCCCCAAGGGGGAAACGGTGCTGGACTTCGGCCAGGAGATCACCGGGTGGGTGCGGTTCCGCTGCCATGAACCCGAGGGCGCGCGCATCTTCCTGCAGTACGGGGAAATTTTGCAGGACGGCTGCTTCTACAACGACAACCTGCGCTCCGCCAAGGCGGAATACACCTACATTTCCAACGGGGAAGCGCGGGAAATCCGCCCCTACTTCACCTTCTACGGCTTCCGCTATGTGAAGGTGGAAGGGCTGGAACATCTTGACCCCGGCGATTTCACCGCCTGCGTCCTGCACACCGCTCTGGACCGCACCGGCTGGGTGGAAACCTCTGACCCGCGGGTGAACCGGCTGTTCCTGAACGCCCTGTGGGGCCAGCGGGGCAATTTCCTGGACGTTCCCACCGACTGCCCCCAGCGCGACGAGCGCATGGGCTGGACCGGCGACGCGGAGGTGTTCTGCCCCACCGCCAGCTTCAACCTGTACACCCCGGCCTTTTACCGGAAATACCTGTACGACATGCTGGCGGAGCAGCGGGGGCTGTACCACGGCTCTGTCCCCCATGTGGTGCCTATGGTGATCCACGACCCCAAGCGGGATCAGCACGGCTCCTGCGCCTGGGCGGACGCCGCCGCCATCATTCCCTGGCAGCAGTACCTGTTCTATGGGGACAAAGCCCTGCTGGAGCAGGAGTACCCGAACATGACGGCCTGGGCCGGGTACCTGCGCCTGGAGGATCAGCAGAACGGGAACCGCCGCCTGCGGCAGAGCGGCTTCCACTTCGCCGACTGGCTGGCCCTGGACAATCCGGACAAGAACAGCTGCTTCGGCGGCACCGATCCCTATTACGTAGCCAGCGCCTACTATTATTGGAGCATCCTTCTCACCGCCAAGGCCGCCCGGGCCTTGGGAAAACAGGAGGACGCCGCCTATTACGGGGAATGGGCCGAGGAAATCCGCGCCGCCTTCCAGAGGGAATACCTGCTGCCCGGCGGCGGCAACAAATGCGGCACCCAGACCTCTTATGTGCTGGCCCTCGCCTTCGGCCTGCTGCCCCAGCAGGACCGGCCGGGCGCCCTGGCCCTTTTGGCGGAAAAGCTGAGAGAAAACCGCTGCCACCTGGACACCGGCTTCACCGGCACGCCCAGCCTGTGCCCGGTCCTCTCGGAAAACGGGGCCAACGCCATGGCCTACACCCTGCTGCTGAACGACGATTTCCCCAGCTGGCTGTACGAGGTGGGCATGGGCGCCACCACCGTGTGGGAACGGTGGAATTCCGTGCTTCCCGACGGGAGCATGAGCGACACCGGCATGAACAGCCTGAACCATTACGCCTATGGCTCTATTGCGGAGTGGATGTACCGCCACATGTGCGGCCTGAACCCCTGCGAAGAGGCCCCCGGCTTCCGCCGGGTGCGGCTGCGCCCCATGCCGGACAGCCGGCTTTCCCATGCGAAGGCCGTGTTCCTCTCCCCGGTTGGCCGGTACGAAAGCGCCTGGGCTTACCAGGACAACGGCCAGAAGATCCTCTACACCTTCACCATCCCCTTCGGGGCCGAGGCAGAGCTGACCCTTCCCGGGGACAGCGAACCCCAGCTTCTGACGGCGGGCCGGTACGCCTTCTCCCGCCCGGCAGAGAAAGAGCGCTGAGCGCGCCTGGCCGCGGAAGCGGAAACCCGAAAAGGAAAAGAGAACGCCCCCTCCCGGGAAGCCGCCCTGTGCGCGGCTGAACTGACCCAGATTGTGCAGACAGTACAAAAAGAGCCCCTGGTGCAGGAATATTCGGTTTTAGCAGGAGTGGCGCAGCGAGAGCGGCGGCACTCCTGTTTTGCTTTGGATGCGCTCATGGTTGTAAAAG
>DVMK01000269.1 GCA_018715025.1 Candidatus Caccousia avistercoris | reverse complement strand
TACGGCACCGGCGCCATTATGGCGGTGCCCGGCCACGACACCAGGGACTGGGAATTCGCCAAAAAGTTCGGCCTCCCCATTGTGGAGGTGGTCAAGGGCGGCGACGTGGAGAAGGAAGCCTACACCGACTGCGCCTCCGGTATTATGGTAAATTCCGGTATTCTGGACGGCCTCACCGTGGACGACGCAAAGGAAAAGATTAAGAAATATCTGGAAGAAAAGGGGATTGGCCGCAGCAAGGTGAACTTCAAGCTGCGTGACTGGGTGTTCTCCCGCCAGCGGTACTGGGGCGAGCCTATCCCCATTGTACACTGCGACAAGTGCGGCTATGTGGCCCTGCCGGAAAGCGAGCTGCCCCTGCGCCTGCCTGATGTGAAATCCTACGAGCCCACCGACAACGGCGAATCCCCCCTGGCCCACATGACAGACTGGGTGAACACCACCTGCCCCCACTGCGGCGGCCCCGCCAAGCGGGAAACCGACACCATGCCCCAGTGGGCCGGTTCCTCCTGGTATTACCTGCGGTACATGGATCCCCACAACAGTCAGGCGCTGGCCTCGAAAGAGGCGTTGAACTACTGGTCCCCGGTGGATTGGTACAACGGCGGCATGGAGCACACCACCCTGCACCTGCTGTACAGCCGGTTCTGGCATAAATTCCTGTACGACATCGGCGTGGTGCCCACCGCAGAGCCCTATGCCAAGCGCACCAGCCACGGCATGATTTTGGGCGAGAACGGCGAAAAGATGAGCAAGAGCCGCGGCAACGTGGTGAACCCGGACGACGTAGTGCGGGAGTACGGGGCCGACACCATGCGCCTGTATGAAATGTTCATCGGCGACTTTGAGAAGGCCGCCCCCTGGAACCCTGCCAGCATCAAGGGCTGCCGCCGTTTCATAGAGCGGTTCTGGGCCTTCCAGAACATCGCTGTGGAGGGCGGGCTCCGCAAAGAGCTGGAAACCTCTTTCCACAAGACCATCAAAAAGGTGGGCGAAGATGTGGAGAACCTAAAGTTCAACACCGCTATCGCCGCTCTCATGAGCCTGATGAACGAGGTGTACGACACCGGTTCCATTACCACAGAGGAGCTCAAATGCTTTACCATTCTGCTGAACCCCTTCGCGCCCCATGTGACGGAAGAGCTTTGGGAGAACATGGGCTTCGGCGGCGGCATGGTGTGCCGTCAGGCCTGGCCGGCTTACGACGAGGCCAAGTGCAGGGAGCAGACGGTGGAGATTGCCGTACAGGTGAACGGCAAAGTGCGCGCCCGCCTGCAGGTGGCTGCGGACATTTCCAAAGAGGACGCCATTTCCGCCGCCAAGGCGGAGCCGAAAATTGCGGCCGAGCTGGAAGGGAAGCGGATTGTCAAGGAGATCTGCGTGCCCGGCAAGCTGGTAAACCTGGTGGCGAAATAAGCCCCCAGCGGGCAAAAGAGCCTGAACCATTTCTGCGGCCGGGCGGGGAAAGCGCTTGCCCGGGCGAATAAAAAGAACAAGGGGCCGGTCTTGCGCCCGGTTTTTCCGGGGAAAGGCCGGCCCCATTTTATGCCTGCCGCAGGGCAGGCGGGGGAGCGGTGCTGTGTGACAGAGGTTCTTATCAAGGTTTCTGTTTTTCTTGTGATTATTCTTATGGGGTATGTGCTGAAGCGGGTGGGCCTGTTCGGCAAGGACGACTACCGGGTGGTGTCTAAAATCATATTCCGCCTGACGCTGCCCTGCGCGGTAATCAACGCCTTTTCCGAGGGCTTCCGGAAGGATTCCCTGCTGTACCTGCTGGTGCTGCTGGGGCTGTTCTGCAATCTTCTTCTGTGGGGGCTCAGCTGGCTTTTTTCCCGGGGAAGGGGGGAGACGGTGCGGGCCTTCTACACCCAGAATATCCCGGGCTACAACATAGGCTCCTTTACCATGCCCTTTGTGCAGAGCTTTCTGGGCTCTTTCGGCGTGGTGGCCGTGTGCATGTTCGACATGGGCAACTCCGTCATGTGCACCGGCGGCAACTACGCCCTCACCTCCACCCTCATGGGGCAGGCAGGGGAGGGGAGGCTGAAAGCCTTTTTCCGCCGCCTGTTTTCCTCCGTCCCCATCGACACGTACATCGTCCTGCTGATCCTCAGCTTTTTCGGGCTGACCCTGCCGTCGCCGCTGCTGGCCCTTTCCTCCCAAATTGGGGCGGCCAACAGCTTCCTCTCTATGCTGATGGTGGGCATGACCATTGAAATTTCCCTGGACGGGGCGCGGCTGAAGAAGGCGGCCTTCGTGCTGGCCATGCGCTATGGGGCGGCCGCCCTGTTTGCAAGCCTGTTCTACTTCGCTGCGCCCTTCCCGCTGGAGATCCGCCAGGTGCTGGTGCTTCTCAGCTTTGCGCCCATCCCCTCCATGTCGCCCTATTTTACAGAGCGCCTCTGCGGGGACGCCTCCCTCTCCGGCTTTACCAGCTCCATCTCCTTTGTCATCAGCATCGCCTGCATCTCCTCCTTCATCCTCCTGATGGGGATCGGCATGTAGGCCTTCTGCGCTCAGAGAAGGAACCGGCACAGCAGGAAGGCGGCCAGAAGCTCCAGCAAAACAATCACCGGGATCCCTACCATAAACTTTTTGTGCAGGGTCTTGTGGCGGATGATCCGCATGGCGGCGTACATGGCCGGCCCGCCGCCCAGGGCGGCCAGCCAGAGCAGGGCGCTTTCCGGCACGCGCCGCCGGTGCTTTTTCGCCCTGCGCTTGTCTGAAACGGTGACGATTACCGAGAGAAAGCTGATCAGGATCCAATAGAGAATAAGAAGAAGCCCCCATGGCATTGTCATGACCCTGTCCTCCTGTGCATAAAAATAAAGGCAAGAAGATTGTACAGGATTTCGGACAAGATGTCAAAGGAAAGGCGTGGTACAGGATGGGGATCCGGTTTCTGAAGCGGCACAGTATTTTGGCGGGGGCGGCGTTGCTGATTCTGGCAGTGGCGGTTACCATGCTGGTAAACGGGGGGAACCGCGGGCCGGAACCGGCGCCGTTTTTGGACCCTGTCCCGTCCTCCTCCCAGGGGGCGGTTTCCGCTTCCTCCGCCGGGGCGGCTTCTTCTTCCAGCGCGCCTTCCTCCCAGGCGGAAGCATCCGCGCCGCCTTCCTCCCAGCCTGCGGCGCAAGCCGTGCAGACCACGGCGGAGGAGGAGATGCGGGCTGTTTGGGTCCCATATATGAGCCTTGACATGAGCAAGGACGAGGACCGGGGAGAGGAGAAATTCCGGGAAAAATTTTCCGCCATTGCCCGCGGCGCCAAAGAGTACGGCATGAACGCCCTGGTGGTGCATGTGCGCCCCTTCGGCGACGCTCTGTACCGCTCCCAGTACGCGCCCTGGAGCCACATTGTCTCGGGCACGCAGGGGGTGGACCCGGGCTACGACCCTTTGGAAATTATGGTGGAGATTGCCCACAGCGAGGGGCTGGAGCTTCACGCCTGGATGAACCCGCTGCGCATCCAAATCAATGGGACTCCCTCCATCCTGGCGGAAAACAACCCATGGAATTTGTGGAAGGATGACCCGGAAAAGGAGGGCTGGGCGGTAGAAAGCGGTTCCGGCAAATATTATAATCCGGCCTACCCCCAGGTGCGCTCTCTCATTGCAGACTGCGCGGCAGAAATTGCCGCCAACTACGACGTGGACGGCATTCAGTTCGACGACTATTTTTACCCCACGCAGGACGAGGGCTTTGACAAGGCCGCCTACGAGGCCTACCGGGACTCTGCCCTGGAAAGCGGCGTCCCCCTTTCCCTGCAGGAATGGCGCATCGCCAACATCAACGCCCTGGTGGCCCAGGTGTACCAGCAGGTCAAGGCGGCCAACCCTCAGGTGCAGTTTGGCATCGCGCCCCAGGGAAACCTGCAGAACGACTGGAATATGGGGGCCGACGTGGCCTCCTGGTGCAAAGCGAAGGGATTCGTGGATTATATCTGCCCCCAGCTTTATGTGAATTTTGAGAACGAAGCGCTTCCCTTTGGCCCGGCGGCGCAGGCGTGGAAAAATTTAGTAAAAGATCCGGACATTGAGCTGTATTTCGGCCTGGCTGTGTACAAGGCCGGCTCCGATGCGGACGGCGGCACCTGGAAAAACGCCAGCGATATTCTGGCCCGCCAGGTAAGCCTGGGCCGCACGGTAGAGTGCGACGGCTTTATGTTCTATTCCTGGGATTATCTGACGGCGGAACAGACCCAGGAGGAAGTGGCCAATGTGATGAAGGTGCTGAATCAGGAATAAAATATCCCCCGGCCGGAGGACTGGGGGAGGAGGAATGAAAATGAATTCGGATTATACGGAAATCAACGCAAAAACCATCGACAGCTGGGTGGAAAGCGGCTGGGAGTGGGGAACGCCTATTTCCCATGAAACCTACGAAAAAGCCCTGCGGGGGGAATGGGACGTGCTTCTCACCCCCACCAAGCCGGTGCCGCACCAGTGGTTCCCGCCCATGAAGGGCTGCCGGCTGCTGGGGCTGGCCTCCGGCGGCGGGCAGCAGATGCCGGTCTTTACCGCGCTGGGGGCCCGGTGCACCGTGCTGGACTATTCCCCCCGCCAGCTGGAAAGCGAAGCCATGGTAGCCCAGCGGGAGGGGTACGCCATAGAAACCGTGCGGGCCGACATGACGAAGCCTTTCCCCTTCCCGGCAGAAAGCTTCGACTGCATTTTTCACCCGGTGTCCAACTGCTACGTGGAGGAGGTAGCCCCCGTTTGGCGGGAATGCTTCCGGGTGCTGAAAAAGGGCGGCCTGCTGCTGGCCGGGGTGGACAACGGCCTCAACTACCTGTTTGACGAACGGGAAACGGTTCTGGCCCGCCCGCTGCCCTACAACCCTCTGAAGGATGAGGAGCTGTACCGGAAATCCATGGAAACCAACGAGGGCGTGCAGTTTTCTCACACCACCGAAGAACAGCTTCGCCCCCTGCTTCAGGCGGGCTTCCAGCTGGTGGATTTGTACGAGGACACCAACGGGTACGGCGAGCTGGAACGGTTCCGGGTGCCCACCTTCCTGGCTTTTCTGGCCAAAAAGCCGGAAGGGCCTGCGCCAGGCTGAAAAATATGGGAACAGGGCTTCCGCTGCGGAAGCCCTGTTCTTTGCTTCAGGGGGGCCTTCGTGGACAAAGTGAGAAAGCGCCGGACGGGGCGGAAAACAGGCGCTGGGTGTGTTCTCGTCCCCGGCAGGCGGAAGCCGGCCTTCCCAGCCCCGATTTTTCTCACCCGTCCGGTCTCTGAGAGTTTACCGGGGAACGGGCGGGTTCCCGGCAAGGCTGACGGCGCAGCCTTCCTTTTCGGAAGGCAAGGAGGAAAACGAAGCCGGGGGCTTGCCCGGCCCAGGGAAACCGCTTTGCTCCTTATCCACTAAGGGGTGTCTTTTGCCCTTGTAATTTTCCTCAGGAAAAGTTATAATAACAATTACTATTCTTAATAAAAATCCCGGCTGCGCTACGGGGAAGGGAAGGAAAAAGATGTATGACGTTTTGATTATCGGCGCGGGGGTTGTGGGGCTGGCGACAGCCCGCCGCCTTTCCCGGTACAAGCTTTCAGTCGCCGTGCTGGAAAAGGAGCCGGATGTGGCGATGGGGGCTACCAAGGCCAACAGCGCCATTGTGCACGGCGGTTACGCCGAGGCCCATGAAAAAACAAAGGGCCGCTTATGCTACCAGGGGCGCATCCAGTTTGCCCAGCTGGATCGGGAGCTGCACTTCGGCTTTGAAGAGACGGGCAGCCTGGTTGTCACCACAGACCCGGCCGACCTGCCCAAGCTGGAAGCTATGCTGGAGAATGGGCGGAAAAACGGGCTGCCGGATTTGGAAATTCTGAACCGGGAACAGATTTTGGCTCTGGAGCCCAACGTGAACCCTCAGGCGGCCTACGCCCTGTACTGCCGGGGGGCCGGGGTATGCTCCCCTTATGAAATGGCGATTGCCTTGGGGGAAAACGCCGTGCACAACGGCGTCCGCCTGTACCTTTCCACTCCGGTGACCAGCATCCGGAAAGAAGAGAGTTCTTTTACGGTGGAAACCCCGAAGGGCAGCCTTCAAAGCCGTTTTGTGGTGAACTGTGCCGGGCTTGGCTCCGCCCAGGTGGATCAGATGGTGAATCCGCCTACTTTTGCCATCCATCCCCGTTCCGGGGAATACCTTCTCTTCGCCCGGGGTACCGGGAAGGTGCTGAATACCGTGGTGTTTCAAATGCCGTCCAAAATGGGCAAGGGCATCCTGGTAACCCGCACCTACCACGGCAACCTGCTGCTGGGCCCGGACGCCATTGACGAGGACGGCCCGGTGGATCGAAGCACCCATGTGGAACGCCTGTGGCAGATTTACCAGGCCGGGCTGCAGACCACGGACAAAATTGATCCCAACCAGTTTATCCGCAGCTTTACCGGGGTGCGCCCTGTGGCCTCCACCGACGACTTCCTGGTGGGCGCCACCCAGACCCCCGGCTTCCTGAACGCGGCGGGCATTCAGTCCCCCGGGCTTACCTCGTCCCCGGCCATCGCGGATCTTCTGACAGAGGAGCTGGCCGCCCAGGGCCTGGCGCTGGAGGAGGATCCCTCTTACGACCCATACCGCAAGCCCATTATTTCCCGCAAAGAGCAGATGCGCCCCTTCGCCCAGGTGAACGCCCTGGTGGACGTGCCCTCCTGCCCGGAAAAAATCATCTGCCGCTGCGAGCAGGTGGAGGAGGGGACGATCCTGGACGCCCTGCGCCGGGGCATTCCCGTTACCACCGTAGACGGGGTGAAGCGCCGCACCAGGGCCTCCATGGGCTTCTGCCAGGGGACGTTCTGCCGCCCCCGCATTCAGGCGCTGGTGGAACGGGAATACGGCATTTCCATCGACGGCCTGACAGACGTGGAACGGGAAGGGGCAAGCCGCGTTACCCGCCAGGAATTTGTGGCCTATTGGAAAGCGCATGGGTAAAAACGTTCTCCGTCCTTTTTCTTTCCTGCGGTTGCCGGAAATTTTGTATAGACGGATTTCCTTTTTCGCGGTACAATAAAAGAAAAGACTGCCTGCAAAAATTTTGAGAAACGAGGGATCCGTGAATTGAAACAGGACATGATTGTGATTCTGGATTTGGGAAGCACAGAGAACGCCCGGGTGGCCAGGGCCATCCGCAGCCTGGGGGTTTACAGCGAAATTTACCCCCACGACACGCCGCTGGCCAGCCTGAAGGCCATGCCCAACGTGAAGGGCCTGGTGCTGAGCGGCGGGGAAAACCGTGTGGTAGACGGCGCAGAGGTGGATGTGGAGCCTGCGGTCTACACCGCGGACTATCCCCTCCTGATTGTGGATCATCCCAAGGCCCCCCGTCAGGACGCGCCTGCCTGGCCGCAGAGCGAGGAGGAGATGAAGAGCCTTCTCTCTGATTTCCTGTTTGAAAAATGCCATGCGGAAGCCAACTGGAATATGCAGAATTTTATTGACGACCAGGTGGAATTGATCCGCCGCCAGGTGGGGGACAAAAAGGTGCTGCTGGCCCTTTCCGGCGGGGTGGATTCCTCGGTGGTGGCCGCCCTGCTCATCAAAGCGGTGGAGGACCAGCTCACCTGTGTTCATGTAAACCACGGCCTTCTGCGGAAGGGCGAGCCGGAGCAGGTGGTGGAGGTGTTCCGCAACCAGATGAAGGCAAACCTGATTTATGTGGATGCGGTGGATCGCTTCCTGGACAAGCTGGCCGGCGTCAGCGAACCGGAGCAGAAGCGGAAGATCATCGGCGCAGAATTTATCCGCGTGTTTGAAGAGGAGGCCCGGAAGCTGGACGGCATCGATTTCCTGGCCCAAGGCACCATTTACCCGGATATTATTGAAAGCGGCACCAAGACGGCAAAGGCGGTAAAGGCTCATCACAATGTGGGCGGCCTGCCGGAGGATTTGAAATTCCAGCTGGTAGAGCCCCTTAAAATGCTGTTCAAGGACGAGGTGCGCGCCTGCGGCACAGCGCTGGGCCTGCCGGATTCCATGGTGTACCGCCAGCCCTTCCCGGGCCCGGGCCTTGGCGTGCGCTGCCTGGGGGCCATTACCCGCGACCGGCTTGAGGCTGTGCGGGAATCCGACGCCATTCTGCGGGAAGAATTCGCAAAGGCCGGCCTGCAGGGCAAGGTGTGGCAGTACTTCACCATTGTCCCTGACTTTAAGTCGGTCGGCGTGCGGGACAACGCCCGCTGCTTTGAATGGCCGGTGATCCTGCGTGCGGTCAACACGGTTGACGCCATGACCGCCACGGTAGAGCCCCTGGAATTCGCCCTGCTGCAAAAAATCACCCAGCGCATTGTCACCGAAGTGAAGGGCGTAAACCGCGTCCTTTACGACCTCACCCCCAAGCCCTGCGGGACCATCGAGTGGGAATAAAACTTTCTAACCGCAAGCCCCATTTTTCGGGACTTGCGGTTTTCCTATTTTCTGTCTATGAACGAGTCAAGCGGACTTTTGGCCCGAAACAAGGCGGCGGTGGAGGCCGGCAAGCAGCGGGAACGGGGGAGAAAGGACGCAAGCGGCCCCGGCGCTCCCTTGACCGGGGCGGGCGGTGATTTCAAAAAATTTTGATTGAACTGTTGACAAACGTGGCGTTGCTGCATATACTATTCATATCAAAATGATTTGATGTGAGGTGAGAACATGGGAACAGCGTATCAGGATCAGGCAAAGGTATTCAAGGCTCTCTGCGATCCGAAACGGATTGCAATCCTGGAACAGTTAAGGAGCGGTGAAAAGTGTGCTTGCGTCCTGCAAGAGCCATTGGATTTAACGCAGTCCGGCCTTTCCTACCACATGAAAATCCTCTGCGATTCTGGCATTGTCGTCAGTCGCCAGGAGGGTAAATGGACGCACTACCGCCTGAGTCCTGCTGGCAGGGACTATGCAGTGGAATTGTTGAAGAAGTTGACAACTCCAG
>DVMK01000268.1 GCA_018715025.1 Candidatus Caccousia avistercoris | reverse complement strand
GATCGGCGCAGGGGAGATTGTGGCAAATAACTTTTACACCACGCTGGTGAATCAGGTGCTTACCAACAGCTGACCGCATCGGCATCCCTTCGCCCTGTGAAAACGGAAGTTCTATTGTAATTTGCGTATCCCCGAATTTTTCAGGAGGTGGATTTGATTGAGTGGAATCAACAAAGAGGAAATGACGCTTGAGGCCCAGCTGGAACGCCTGGTGAGAAGGTACCCGCAGCTTGCCCCCCTGCGGGACAAGGTGCAGGAAGCCTACGGGCTGCTGGAAGCCGGCTTCGCGGCAGGCGGCAAGCTGCTGGTGTGCGGCAACGGCGGAAGCGCCGCCGACGCCGACCATATTGTGGGGGAGCTGATGAAGGGCTTTTACCTTCGCCGCCCCCTGCCCCAAGAAGAGCGGCAGGCCTTGGGGGAGGTAGGGGAGAAGCTGCAGCGGGCGCTGCCCGCCCTGGCCCTTTCCCAGCACCCCGGCCTTTCCACCGCCTTCCTCAACGACGTGGATCCTTACCTGGTGTTCGCCCAGCAGGTTTACGGCTACGGCCGCCCGGGCGACTGCTTTTTGGGCCTGAGCACCTCTGGCAACTCCCGCAATGTGTGCGAGGCGGCCCGGGTGGCGAAGGCCCGGGGGCTGCACACCATCGCCATGACAGGCGCGGGCGGCGGAAAGCTGCGGGAGCTGTGCGACGTGTGCCTGAACGTGCCGGAAACCGTGACCGCCGACATTCAGGAGCTGCACCTGCCTGTTTACCACACCCTCTGCGCCATGCTGGAAATGCGCTTTTTCGCTTCCGACGAGCCTTGAGCCGTTCTGTTGAAAAACGCCCCGCAGCGCAGGTTATGAACGAGAGAAAGGAAATGATCATGGCAGAAACACCCAAATACAAGGACGAAAGCCTCTCCTTCCGGGAGAGAGCGGAGGATTTGGTCTCGCGCATGACGGTGGAGGAGTGCGCCTCCCAGATGCTGTTCGAGGCCGCCAAGGTGGAGCGCCTTGGAATCCCCTCCTACAACTGGTGGAACGAGGCCCTTCACGGCACGGCCCGTTCCGGCATGGCCACCGTGTTCCCGCAGGCCATCGGCCTGGCCGCCACCTTCGACAGCGAGCTGGTGGGCAAGGCGGCGGAGGTAGCCGCCGAGGAAGGGCGCGCCAAGTACAATGTGTGCCAGAAATACGGCGACCACGGGATTTACAAGGGCCTCACCTTCTGGTCGCCCAACGTCAATATTTTTCGGGACCCCCGCTGGGGCCGCGGCCAGGAAACCTACGGGGAGGATCCCTGGCTTACCGGCAAGCTGGGCAAGGCCTTTGTGCAGGGCCTGCAGGGGGACGACCCCCATTACCTGAAGTCGGCGGCCTGCGCCAAGCATTTTGCCGCCCATTCCGGGCCGGAAAGCAAGCGCCACGAGTTTAACGCGGTGGCCTCCCGGCAGGACATGGCCGAAACCTACCTGCCCGCTTTTCAGGAGCTGTGCGAGGCCGGGGTAGAGGGCTTTATGGGGGCCTACAACCGCACCAACGGGGAGCCCTGCTGCGGCAGCAAAACCCTTCTGGTGGATCTTCTGCGGGGTGAGTGGGGGTTTGACGGATATGTGACCTCTGACTGCTGGGCCATTTCAGACTTCCACCTGCAGCACCATGTCACCGACACCGCCACCCAGTCGGTGGCCCTTGCCCTGAAAAACGGCTGCGACCTGAACTGCGGCAACCTGTACGGCCACCTGCTGGCGGCGCTGGAGGAGGGGCTGATTACCGAGGAAATGATCCGCCGCTCCACCGTGCGGCTTATGACCACCCGCATGAAGCTGGGCATGTTCGACCAGCACACCCCCTTTGACAATATTTCCTACGACGTGGTGGACTGCGACCTGCATCGGGCCCTGAATTACGAGCTGGCCTGCCGTTCCCTGGTGCTGCTGAAGAACGACGGCATTCTTCCGCTGGACCAAAGCAAGCTGAAAAATGTGGCGGTTATCGGCCCCAACGCGGCTTCTGTCACGGCGCTTTTGGGCAACTACCACGGCACGCCCAACCAGGCCTGGACAGTGCTGGAGGGCGTCCGCTCTCTTCTGCCGGAGGATGTGCGCCTGAATTATTCCAAGGGCTGCCACCTGTACGAAAACAAGCTGGAGGATCCGGGCTACAGCGGCGACTGCCTCAGCGAGGTGAAAATCCAGTGCGAGCTGGCCGACGCCGTCATCCTGGTGGTGGGCCTGGACGAAACCATTGAAGGGGAAGAGATGAAGGGCCACTGCGGCGGCGACAAGCCGGATCTTCTTCTGCCCGAGCCCCAGCGCCTGCTGCTGAAGGCTGTGTGCGAAACCGGGAAGCCCTTCATCCTGGTGAACCTCACCGGCAGCTCCATTGACTTCGGCTGCGCCAACGAGGGCGCTTCCGCCATCATTCAGGGCTGGTACCCGGGGGCCATGGGCGGCAAGGCAATTGCGGATCTGATCTTCGGCAAATTCAGCCCCTCCGGCCGCCTGCCGGCCACCTTCTACCGGAACGACAACCATCTGCCGGATTTTGAGGACTATTCCATGGAAAACCGGACCTACAAGTTTTTCAGGGAAGAGCCCCTGTTCCCCTTCGGCTACGGCCTCAGCTACACGCGTTTTGCCTACGAGGGCATTCAGGTCAGCCAGCAGGAAATTCACCCGGAGGAGGGCCTTACCGCCAGGGTAACCCTTCGCAACACCGGGGACCGCGACGGGGAGGAAGTGGTGCAGCTTTACGTCCGCGACGAAGAGGCCAGCACCCGCGTCCCCCGGCACAAGCTGTGCGGCATGCGCCGCGTGGCGGTGAAGGCGGGCCAGTCCATCACAGTGGAAATAGACGTGGAGGCTGTCGCCTTCAGCCTGGTGGACGAGGAAGGCCGGCTTCGCTGGGAGCCCGGCGCCTTCACCCTGTTTGCAGGCGGCTGCCAGCCGGATGAGCAGAGCCAGCGGCTTTCCGGCAGCCGGTGCGTCAGCGCCCGGGTGCTTCTTACAGAGGAATAAGGCGGGCCCTGCCTTTCTGCCGGGCCTGCCCAGGCGAGGGCAGCGCGCTTTCCCGCTTGCGGGGCGCGCCGCCCTTTTCTGCACCCGGCCCGTTTTTGCCGCACAGCAGGGAAAGAAGGAGAAAAAAGAGGCGCTTTTTCCTTTTTTTATATAAAAATCGGAAAAAATGAATGAGTTCCAGCCTGTGCGAATATGACTAAACTATAAATCTTGCCAATAATAAAGCGGAAGCCCCTTTACTTTACCATTCGCTTATTGTAAAATATAACGGAAGAAAATTCGAATATTAGGGGTGTTTTATTTGGAGCCAAAGTATAAGCGCGTCCTTTTAAAGCTCAGCGGGGAATCCCTGGCGGGAAACGGGAAGCATGGAATCGACTTTGACACGGTTCTCTCCATCTGCCAGCCCATCAAGCAGTGTGTGGAAATGGGGGTGCAGGTGGCCATTGTGGTGGGCGGCGGCAATTTCTGGCGCGGCCGCAGCAGCGGGAAGATGGACCGCACCCGGGCGGACCACATGGGTATGCTGGCTACCACCATCAACGCCCTGGGGGTGGCTGACGCGTTGGAACAGCTGGACGTGCCCGTGCGTGTGCAGACGGCCATTTCCATGCAGGAGATCGCCGAGCCCTACATCCGCAACCGGGCGGTGCGCCACCTGGAAAAGGGCAGGGTAGTGGTGTTCGGCTGCGGCACCGGCAACCCCTTCTTCTCCACCGACACCGCAGCAGCCCTGCGCGCGGCGGAAATTGACGCAGACATTATTATGAAGGCCACTATGGTGGACGGCGTGTACGACAGCGACCCGAAGAAAAATCCCGACGCGGTCAAGTACGACGCCCTCACCTTCATGGAGGTCCTGAACAAAAACCTGCAGGTTATGGACGGCACCGCCGCCACTCTCTGCCGGGACAACGGCATCCAAATCCTTGTGTTCAATATCGATCATCCCGAGAACATTGTGAAGGCAATCTGCGGCGAGCCCGTGGGCACATTAGTGAAGGAGGCATAAATCATGCAGGAAGTACTGAAAAAAGCAGAGGACCACATGAAAAAAACCATCTCCGTTCTGCAGGAGGATTACGCGGCCATCCGGGCCGGCCGGGCCAACCCCGCCGTGCTTGACAAGCTGCGGGTAGACTACTACGGCACCCCCACCGCCATCAACCAGCTGGCGGCCGTCTCTGTGGCAGAGGCCCGCGTGCTCACCATTCAGCCCTGGGATTCCTCTGTCTGCCGGGCGATTGAAAAGGCCATTCAAACCTCCGACATCGGCATCAATCCCCAGAGCGACGGCAAAATCATCCGCATTGTGTTCCCGCAGCTCACCGAGGACCGCCGTAAGGAGCTGGCCAAGGAAATTTCCAAAATGGCCGAAGAAAGCAAGGTGGCTGTGCGGAACATCCGCCGCGAAGCCATGGATAGGCTGAAGGCCATGAAGAAGGGCGGCGACCTGACTGAGGACGACCTGAAGCAGGCGGAAAAAAAGACCCAGGATCTCACGGACAAATACTGCAAGGAGATCGATTCGGTGGAGGCAAAGAAAAAGAAAGAAATCATGGAGATTTGACGGCTTATGGAAGCAAAGCTGCCTGAAAATCTGCCGGCACACCTGGGAATTATTATGGACGGCAACGGCCGCTGGGCAAAAAAGCGGGGGCTGCCCCGCTCTGCCGGGCATGCGGCCGGGGCCGCCAATTTTAAAAAGCTTACCCGCTACTGCGCCTCCATCGGCATCCGTTACCTGACGGTATACGCCTTTTCCACCGAAAATTGGGCCCGTCCCGCCGAGGAGGTTTCCGCCCTTCTGGTGCTGTTCCGCCAGTATCTGGAAGAAGCCCTGCGGGATTTCCGGGAAGACGACATTGTGGTGCGCTTCATCGGCGACACCTCTGCTTTCCCGAAAAAGCTGCAGGAGCTGATTGCCGAAACCTGGGAGGTTTCCAAGGACAGGAAGGGTATGGTGCTGAACATTGCCATGAATTACGGGGGGCGCGCCGAACTGGTGCATGCCTTTCAGGCGCTGGCCCGGCAGGTGAAAGAAGGCGCCCTTTCCCCGGAGGAGATCACAGAGGGGCTTATTTCCGGCAGCCTGTACACGGCCGGCCAGCCGGACCCGGATTTGATTATCCGCCCCAGCGGGGAGCATCGCACCAGCAATTTCCTGCTGTGGCAGTCCGCCTATGCGGAGTATGTGATTATGGATATTCTGTGGCCGGATTTTACGCCGGATGATCTGAATGCCGCTTTGTGGGAGTACGCCAACCGCAGCCGGCGCTTTGGAGGGGTTTAGCTTTGAAATCAAGAGTCTTTTCCGCGGCCATTCTGCTCCTGTTTGTAGCGGCGATTGTCATCTTCAACGATATTTTTCCCCTGGCTCTGAATATTGCGGTGGCTGTGGTGGGCGTGTTCGCCGTGGTGGAGATTGTGAAGGCGCTGGGACTGGCCAAGAAGATTGTCCTGCTGACCCCGAGCCTGGTGTTTGCCGCCGTGCTGCCCTTTCTTCCCGACGGGCTGTGGCACCAGGCGGCCAATTATGTGTACACCGTCGTTATTTTCAGTTCGCTGATTCTGTACCACGATTCCGTCACCTTTCGGGAGGCGGGGGTCATTTACAGCATGACCCTTCTCATCCCCTCGGCCTTGGAAACGCTCATTTCCATTCGGGCCTGCGGCGGCCGCCACGGCATGTTCTACGTAATCATCTCGGTGTTCGCCGCCTGGACGGCGGACGCAGGGGCCTTTGCCGCCGGCAGCCTGTGGGGGAAGCATAAGCTTTGCCCCTCCATCAGCCCGAAAAAAACGGTAGAGGGCCTGGTGGGCGGCTTCGTGCTGAACGTGGCGGCCATGCTGGCCTTCGGCGTTGTGTTCCAGCAGGTCATGTACGGCGGGCAGGTGCCGGTGAATTACCTGACGCTGGCGCTGATCGGCCTGGTGGGCGCGGGTCTTTCCGTGGTGGGCGACCTGAGCTTTTCCCTCATCAAGAGAAGCTGCCATATCAAAGATTTCGGCGATATTCTGCCCGGCCACGGGGGAATCATGGATCGCTTTGACAGCGTCATCTTCGTGTCTCCCTTCGTGCTGTTTTTGGTGCAGATTATGCCCATTGTCCCCCCGTACATGTAAAGGCGGGGAATGTCATATACTAAAGGGGAATCCCGGCGGGATTTCCCGGTTGAAGCTTGTTCCGAAGCCGTCCGTTGGGGCGGCTTCTGTTCCTTTTCAGAAGGGCTTTGGTAATTATCATGAAAAAAAAGATTTCTGTCCTGGGATCAACTGGATCAATTGGAACACAAACGCTGGACGTTGCCCGCCAGCTGGGCCTTACCGTCTGCGCCCTTGCCGCCCGCGGGGGAAACCTGGATCTGCTGGAACGGCAAATCCGGGAGTTCAAGCCCCGGTTTGCCGCCGTCTTTGACGGCGAAGCGGCAAAGAGCCTCCGCCTTGCCCTGCGCGACACAGACACGCAGGTGGGGGAGGGAATGGACGGGCTGTGCCAGGCCGCCTCCCTGGAGGAGGCAGAGCTGGTGTGCAGCGCTGTGGTGGGCATGGTGGGCCTGCAGCCCACGCTGGCCGCCATAGAGGCCGGCAAAGACGTCGCCCTTGCCAACAAGGAAACCCTGGTGGCAGGCGGCGCCCTGGTAATGGCGAGGGCCAGGGAAAAGGGCGTGCGGATTCTCCCGGTGGACAGCGAGCATTCCGCCGTCTTTCAGTGCCTGCAGGGCAGCCCGGGGAAAAGCGCCCTGCAGCGGATTATTCTCACCGCCTCCGGCGGGCCGTTTTTTGGAAAAACCCGGGAGGAGCTGCAGGGCGTAACGGTGGAACAGGCCCTGCGCCACCCGAATTGGAGCATGGGGGCGAAAATCACCATTGACTCCGCCACCATGATGAACAAAGGGCTTGAGATTATAGAAGCCTCCTGGCTTTTCGGCCTGCCGGTCTCAAGCATTGACGTAGTCGTCCACAGGGAAAGCATCGTTCATTCCCTGATTGAATATGCAGACAATTCCGTGATCGCCCAGCTGGGCGTGCCGGATATGCGCATCCCCATTCAATACGCCATTACGTACCCAGACCGCTTCCCCTCGCCGGTGAAGCGGCTCAGCCTGGCAGAGTGGGGGAAGCTGACCTTCTTCCCGCCGGACGCGGCGGCTTTCCCCGCCATGGGGGCGGCCCGGCGGGCCATGGAAAGGGGCGGCCTTGCGCCCGCGGCCCTCAACGGCGCCAACGAGGCGGCGGTGGGCCTGTTCCTGCAGGGGAAAATTCCCTTCCTGCGCATCAGCGAGCTGGCCGCCCAGGCGGCGGAGGCTCAGCCCGCCGGGGAGGAAACCTACACCCTGCAGGCCGTGCTGGAGGCAGACCGCGCCGCCCGTGAGGCGGTGCTCTCCGCAGCCGGGTAAAAATTCTTGAAACGAGGTGATCCCTATTACGCAGGTATTGCTCATCATTATCGCCGTCCTCCTGTTCGGGCTGGTAATCTCCCTTCACGAGTTCGGCCATTTCTTTTCCGCAAAGCTCTGCGGCATCCGCGTCAATGAGTTTGCCGTCGGCATGGGGCCGAAGCTGTTCAGCTTCACCAAAGGCGAAACCACCTACTCCCTGCGGCTTCTGCCCATCGGCGGCTACTGCGCCATGGAAGGCGAAGACGAGGACAGCCCCGACGACAAGGCGTTCAACAACAAGCCGGTGTGGAAGCGGATGATTGTGGTGGCCATGGGCGCTGTCATGAACATTCTTCTGGGGCTGGTTCTTATGGTTATCATCGAACTGCAGACCCCTCTGCTGGGCTCCAACACCATTGCCATGTTCGAGGAAAATTCCGCCCTGCAGGCGGCGGGCCTTCAGGTGGGGGACAAAATTACCAATTTGGACGGCTACGCCGTGCATACGGACAAGGATTTGATGTACGCCCTGGCCTTCATGAGTATGGACGACGCCAGCGACTTCACGGTGGACATCGACGTGGAACGGGAGGGTCAGCAGCTTCATTTTGAGAATGTGAAGCTGAATGGCAGCACCACCGAGGACGGCCAGTCTGTGGTGACCATCGACTTCAAGGTGCTTGCCATTCCCAAAAACGCGGGGACCGTGCTGCAGAAGGCGGCGGCGGACACCGTCTCTACCGTGCGGGTGGTGTGGCAGAGCCTGTACCTCCTGGTGCGGGGCCAGTTTAACCTGAACGATCTGGCCGGGCCCGTGGGCACCGCCACCGTCATTACCGAAGCGGCCTCAGAGGGCCTTGCCAGCAGCGGCTTTGCGGGGGCTCTCAGCAATATCATCTATGTGATTATGATCATCACGGTAAACCTGGGGATTATGAACCTGCTGCCCATTCCTGCGCTGGACGGCGGCCGCCTGCTGTTCCTGCTCATTGAGGCGATTGTCCGCAGGCCGCTGCCCCGCCGGTTTGAGGGCTGGATCACCGCCGCAGGCTTTGTCATCCTGATGGGCTTTATGGTTTTGGTGACCTTCAGCGACATTCTCCGGCTGGTGACCGGAAAGGGATTGGGGGGCTAGCAGTGAGCAGACAGGTGAAAGCGGGGGGCGTTCCCATCGGCGGGGGCGCTCCCGTCACGGTGCAGTCCATGCTGAACGTACCCTCCGCCGACATTGCGGGCAGCGTGCGGCAGGCCAAGGCGCTGGAGGCTGCCGGATGCGACATCATCCGCGCCGCTGTGCCCGACCGGGAAGCCGTGGCCCTGATTCCTGCGCTGAAAGAGGCGGTGAAGGTCCCCATTGTGGCCGACATCCATTTCGATTACCGTCTGGCGCTGGAGGCCGCTGCCGCCGGAGTGGACAAGATCCGCATCAATCCGGGCAACATTGGGGACAGCAGCCGGGTGAAGGCGGTGGCGCAGGCCTGCCGCCAGCGGGGGATCCCCATCCGCATCGGGGTAAATTCCGGTTCGGTGGAGAAGGAGATCCTGGCGAAATTCGGCGGCCCTACGCCGGAAGCCCTGGTGGAAAGCGCCCTGTACCACGCCTCCCTGCTGGAACAGTTCGATTTTACCGACATTGTGCTTTCTCTGAAGTCCTCCACGGTGGATTCCATGATAAAGGCGTACGAGCTGTGCGCTTCCCGCTGCGATTACCCCCTGCACCTGGGGGTGACGGAGGCGGGCACCCTGCGCATGGGCCTGGTCAAGTCCGCCATCGGCATTGGTTCGCTGCTGCAGCGGGGCGTGGGCGACACCATCCGGGTGTCCCTCACCGACGACCCGGTGCAGGAGGTGGCCGCCGGGCGTGACATTCTGCGGGCGCTGGGGCTTTGCCCCGGGCCGCAGCTTGTTTCCTGCCCCACCTGCGGCCGCACCCGCATCGATCTGATCGCCATTGCCCAACAGGTGGAGGAACGGCTGGCCTCCTGCCGGAAAAATATCAAGGTGGCGGTTATGGGCTGCGTGGTAAACGGCCCGGGCGAAGCCCGGGAGGCCGACGTGGGCATTGCAGGCGGCCAGGGGGAGGGCCTGCTGTTCCGAAAAGGCCAGGTGATCCGCAAGGTGCCGGAGGATCAGCTGGTGGACGAGCTGATGAAGGAGATTGAAAAGCTGTGAGCGGCTGGGGCCTGGCCCCCGGCTGCCGGTTCAGGATTGAGATATTAAGGGTGAATGCAGTAGGATGAACAAGACCTTCGGGGATTTTTTCAGCCCCTTTTTTTCCATGGAAAACCTGCCGGAAACGTTGGTGCAGGGGGTAATAGAAGCGCTTGAGGTGGACGCGAAAAGCAGGAGCGTGGCGGCCCGGGTGGCCTTTTCCGGGCTGGTGGAGCGCGCCGCCCTGTACGAGGCGGAAAAGCGGGTCGCCATGGCCCCAAAGCTTCAGCTGGCCCGGGCGGTCCTGCACCCCAGGTTCCCGCAGGAGGCGTTTTCCGCCGATTACCTTCCCAGCCTTGTGCTGGAAATGAAGCGGCGCGACGCCAGCATCAACGGTACCTTTTCCGACGCTGCGGCCCGCCTGGAGGAGGGGAAGATTATCGTCACCCTGGCCCACGGCGGGGCCGAGCTGATGCGCCGTCGCAAGGCGGACCGGCTCATGAGCCGGATTATTTCCGAGGAATTCGGCCTGGCTCTGCCGGTGGATTTCGACGGCGTGGTGGCTGTGGACGGGGAGAGCAGCGAATACATAGAACGGCAGAAGCACGCCGAG
Organism: Candidatus Caccousia avistercoris; assembly: GCA_018715025.1. GTDB lineage: Bacteria > Bacillota > Clostridia > Oscillospirales > Acutalibacteraceae > Caccousia > Caccousia avistercoris. Next base: position 10,408 of record DVMK01000268.1, on the reverse strand, counting down.
GAAACCATGCGCCGCGCCGCCGTGGTAGAGAGCATGGCCCAGTACGAAAGCGCCATGAGCCGCCAGTCGCCCTCTGAGAAAAAGGCGGCGGCCCGGGCTGCCGCGGCCAGCCGCCCGGGCACCGGCGGTTCGGCCGAAACCTGGGGCCAGCGCCTGCCGCCCCAAATCAGCGTTCGCACCGAGGCCACCCTGCTGCCGGCCATCCTGCCGGAAACCATGAAGGAGATTCACGGCCGCATGGGCCGGGTGCGGCTCATTCCCATCTCCAAAATTACGCAGGACATTGGCAGCACCGCCGTGTGGGGGGAAATCTTCTCCCTGGAAACCCGCATGACCCGGGACCAAAGCCGGAAAATCTATTCCATCAACATTACGGACTATACCGGCTCCATCACGCTGAAAATTTTGCAGGACGCCAAGCAGTGCAGGGCGCTGGACGAGCTTTCTGCCGGAAAGAGCATCGTAGTGCGGGGCGAGGTGGAGTACGACAAATACGACCATGAGATCGTCCTCCGCCCCCGGGCGGTGGCCACGGTAGAGCAGGTAAAGGTGGTGGATGATGCGGAGGAAAAACGGGTAGAGCTGCACCTGCACACCAGCATGTCAAGCATGGACGGCGTCACCAGCGCGGGCGACCTTATCGCCCGCGCCGCCAAGTGGGGCCACAAGGCGGTTGCCATTACCGACCACGGCGTGGCCCAGGCCTACCCGGACGCCATGAACGCCGCCGCCAAAATCAACGGCAAGGGCGGGCATATCAAGGTGATTTACGGGGTGGAATCCTATTTCATCAACGATATGGTGCCCGCGGTTAAGGGCTCCTCCGACGGGGATCTGGACGGGGAGTTTATCTCTTTTGACATTGAGACCACCGGCCTGAGCCCGAACCAGGAGCGCATCACGGAAATCGGCGCGGTGCGCCTGCGAGGCGGCGAAATCGTAGAAAGCTTCAACACCTTCGTCAACCCGGAAAGGCCCATCCCGCCCAAGATCACCCAGCTCACCGGCATCACGGACGAGATGGTGCGCGGCGCCCCCTCTGAAAAGGAAGCGCTGGAAGCCTTCTGCCGCTTCTGCGGCGGGGAGGATGCGATTCTGCTGGCGCATAACGCCGACTTTGACACCTCGTTCATGCGGGCGGCCGCCCGGCGCTGCGGGATGGATTTTCCCTACACCTACATCGACACGCTGCCCATGTGCCGCTCCCTTCTCACCGACATTAAAAACCACAAGCTGGATACGGTGGCGAAATATTTGAAGCTGGACCCCTTCAACCATCACCGGGCCAGCGACGACGCCACGGTGCTGGGCAATATCTTCCTTGCCTTGGTGCAGCGCCTGAAGGAGGACACCAACGCCAAAACCGTGCAGGACATCAACACCTCCCTCACCGGCGGCGACTGGAAGAAGCTGCGGCCCTACCACCAGATCATCCTGGTAAAAAACCAGACGGGTCTGAAAAATCTGTACAAGCTGATTTCCATGTCCCATTTGGACTATTTCTTCAAAAAGCCACGCATCCCCAAAAGCGTGCTCATGAAATACCGGGAAGGGCTTATTCTGGGCAGCGCCTGCGAGGCGGGCGAGCTGTACCGGGCTGTGTTCAACGGCGCCCCCTGGGAAGAGCTTTGCCAGATTGCCGGGTTTTACGACTACCTGGAAATTCAGCCCACCGGCAACAACCTGTTCATGGTGCGGGACGGTTCCGTGCCGGACGAGGAAAAGCTGCGTGAGTTCAACCGCACCATTGTCCGGCTGGGAGAAAAGCTGAACAAGCCTGTGGTGGCCACCTGCGACGTGCATTTCATGGATCCCAAGGATGCGGATTTCCGGAAAATCCTCATGGCCGGCCAGGGGTACGAGGATGCGGACAACCAGGCCCCCCTGTATTTCCGCACCACGGCGGAAATGCTGGAGGAGTTCGCCTACCTGGGCAAGGAAAAGGCCTATGAGGTGGTGGTGAAAAACTCCAACCTGATTGCCGACATGACGGAGGAGATCCGCCCCATTCCCGACGGCGTGTTCCCGCCCTTCATCGACGGGGCGGAGGAGCAGCTGAACAGCATCTGCTGGAAGCGCGCCAAGGAAATTTACGGCGATCCCATGCCGGAGCTTGTGTACAAGCGGCTGGAACGGGAGCTGAACTCCATCAACAAGCACGGCTTCTCGGTGCTGTACATGACGGCGCAGAAGCTGGTGGCCAACTCAGAGGAGCACGGGTACCTGGTGGGGTCCCGAGGCTCGGTAGGTTCCTCCTTTGTGGCCAGCATGTCGGGCATTTCGGAGGTAAACCCGCTGGAGCCCCACTACATTTGCCCTTACTGCAAAAACAGCGAATTCATCACCGACGGCAGTTATGGCTCCGGCTTTGACCTGCCGCCGAAAAAGTGCCCCAAGTGCGGTTCGGATTATGACCGGGACGGCCACAACATTCCCTTTGAAACCTTCCTGGGCTTCGACGGGGACAAAACGCCCGACATTGACCTGAATTTTTCCGGCGAGTACCAAAGCGGCGCCCACCGGTACACCGAAACGCTTTTCGGCAAGGACCACGTGTTCAAGGCAGGCACCATTGCCACCGTGGCCGACAAGACGGCCATCGGCTTTGTGAGAAAATATGAGGAGGAAAAGGGGCTCACCTGCCACCGGGCAGAGGAACAGCGGCTGGCCCTGGGCTGCACCGGCATCAAGCGCACCACCGGCCAGCACCCGGGGGGCATGGTGGTGGTGCCCAAGGGGTACGAAATTTACGATTTCTGCCCGGTGCAGCACCCGGCCAACGACCAGAACTCTGACAACATTACCACCCACTTCGACTTCCATTCCATTCACGACACCATCTGCAAGCTGGACGAGCTGGGGCACGATGTGCCTACTATTTACCATTATCTGGAAGAATATACCGGCATTCCGGTGATGAAGGTTTCCATGAGCGACCCGGAGGTAATGGCCCTGTTCCATTCCACCGAGCCCCTGGGGGTGAAGCCGGAGGACATCGATTCCCAGACGGGGACCTTCTCCCTGCCGGAGCTGGGCACCCCCTTTGTGCGCCAGATGCTTCTGGATTCCCAGCCCCGCACCTTCTCAGACTTCCTGCAAATTTCGGGCCTTTCCCACGGCACGGACGTGTGGCTGGGCAACGCCCAGGATTTGATCAAAAACGGCATCTGCACCATTTCCGAGGTGATCGGCACCCGCGACAGCATTATGACCTACCTGCTGCTGAAGGGGCTGGAGCCCAAAATGGCGTTTAAAATTATGGAGATTACCCGAAAGGGCAAGGCGCCCTCCTTGCTTACCGACGAGCACAAGCAGGCGATGCGCGACCACGGGGTGCCGGAATGGTACATTGAATCCTGCCTGAAAATCAAGTACATGTTCCCCAAGGCCCACGCCGCCGCCTATATGATTTCCGCCCTGCGCCTGGGCTGGTACAAGGTGCACAAGCCGGTGGAATACTACGCCGCCTACTTTACCGTGCGGGGCGAGGACTTCGACGGCGTGCTGGTGGCCCAGGGGCGCGAGGCGGTGCGCCGCCGCATGAGCGAAATTGCCATGAAGGGAAAAGAGGCCAGCAAAAAGGAGGAGGACGCCTTCAGCACCCTCCAAATCGTCAACGAAATGCTGGCCCGGGGCATCCAGGTGCTGCCGGTGGACCTGTACCGCTCCCACGCGAAGAAATATCTGGTGGAGGAGGGGAAGGTGCGCCTGCCCTTCGCTTCCCTGGCAGGCGTGGGCGAGGCGGCCGCCAACAGCCTGTACGAGGCCGGCCAGCAGGGGCCCTACATCTCGGTGGATGATCTGCAGAGCCGTTCCAAGGTTTCCAAGGCCGTCATCGAAATGCTCAGCGAGGCGGGGGCTTTGAAGGACCTGCCGGAAAGCTCGCAGATGACGCTCTTTTAGAAAGAGGCCTTCCGGCTGAGAAGGTACTTGACCGGAATGATTTATTATGATATTATAGTAGCACGCTAAAGCGTAAATTCCACATGGAGGAACGCGCATGAAAAAATACAACAAGGTTACCCCGGAGGGGACGAAGGATCTTCTGTTGGAGGAATGCCTCATCCACCGGGAAATAGAGCGGCGGCTGGGGGAGGTTTTTTCCTCCCGGGGCTTTCACGAGGTGGTTACGCCCGGGCTGGAATTTATGGATGTGTTTGAGCCGGAGGTTTCCGGCATCAGCCCTGAGGTGATGTATAAGACTACGGACCGCCGCGGCCGGCTGATCGCCATGCGGCCGGATTCCACCATGCCCATCGCCCGGCTGGCGGCCACCCGGCTGCAGAACCAGGAAAAGCCCATCCGCCTGTATTATACCCAGCGCATCTACCGCAGCAACCCCAACCTGACGGGCCGCAGCGACGAGGTGCTGCAGTCCGGCGTGGAGCTGCTGGGGGCGGCGGGGAAACGGGCCGACCTGGAAGCCATCGCCACAGCAGTGGAGGCGCTTTCCCGCTGCCTGCCGGATTTCCGCCTGGAGCTGGGCCACGCCGGTTTTTTCCGCGCCATTGCCGCCCAGCTTCCCATTTCCCCAGAGGAACGGGAGAAGATCCGTTCCACCATTGAGTCGAAAAATTATGCGGCGCTGAACACCATGCTGGACGCTCTGGAGCAAACCCCCTCGGTGACGGCCATGCGGCGGCTTCCCCGGCTGTTCGGCGGGGAGGAGGTGTTCGCCCAGGCGGCCCCCCTCTGCGGCAGCAGCCAGGCGGAGGAAATGCTGGGGTACCTGCACGACCTGTACGGCAGCCTGGTGAAGCTTGGCTTGGGGGACCGCCTGATGGTGGACCTTGGCCTGGTACAGCGCAACGACTACTACACCGGCGTGGTGTTCAGCGCCTACGCAGAGGACTGCGGCGACGCTGTGCTGCTGGGCGGGCGGTACGACAACCTGCTTTCCTGCTTTGACATGCCCATGCCGGCCATCGGTTTTTCCGTCAATGTGGATGCGGTGGCCAAGCTTTTGGGCGAACGGGGCTTCACCCCGCCCCTTCCAAGGCCCGAGGTGCTTATTTTCGGGGAGGACGGCTATGAGATGAAGGCTTTGCTGTTTGCCTCCGGCATAACGGGCCAGGGGGGAAGCTGTGAAACCTCCGTCTTTTCCACTGAGGAGGAGACGATGGACTTTGCCCGCCGCCGTGGGATTCCCCGGGTGGCGGTGGTGGGGGAGCATGTGCGGGAAATCCGCCTTTCCCCCAAAAATGAGGAAGGAGGAGAGGCCTGATGAAGCCTTTGCGCATGGCGCTCACCAAAGGGCGGCTGGAAAAGGACACCGTGGCCCTGCTGGAGCGCATCGGCTGCGACTGCCAGGCCGTCCACAACAAGGGGCGCAGGCTGATCCTCCCGGTGGGGGACAGCCTGGAGCTGGTGCTGGCCAAGGCGGCCGACGTGATTACCTATGTGGAGCACGGCGTGTGCGACCTGGGTGTGGTGGGCAAAGACACCATCATGGAAAACGGCAGCAGCTTTTACGAGGTGCTGGACCTGGGGTTCGGGCGCTGCAGATTCGCACTGGCCGCCCCGGCGGGGGCCGACTTCTGGAGCGGCTATTCCGCCCGCACCATCGCCACCAAATACCCCAATGTGGCCCGCAGCTATTTTGAAAGCAAGGGCATGGACGTGCGCATCATCAAAATAGAGGGCTCAGTAGAGCTGGCCCCGCTGCTGGGCCTTTCCGACGCCATTGTGGATATTGTGGAGACGGGCACCACCCTGAAGGAAAACGGCCTTGCGGTAATCAGTGAAATTTGCCCCATTTCTGCCAGGCTTATTGTGAACACGGCCAGCCTGAAGCTGCGCAAGCGTGAGATAGAAGCGCTTGTGGAGCAGATGGAACGGGAGACGGCCGGAAAAAGGGAAGCGGGAGGGAACGCGTAATGATAAAGCTGGTGAAGGAAGGCGGCGCGTCCGCCAGGGAATATGTAGAGCTGCTGAAAAAGCGCAGCCAGGAGGCAGGCCGCCAGGTGGAATCCGCTGTGGCGGAGATTCTGGCAAACGTGCGGGAAAACGGAGATCGGGCGGTGCGGGAGTACGCCGCGAAATTTGACGGCGGCGCTCCCGAAAGCCTGGAGATCCCCCGGGAGGAGCTGGAACGACTGGCTGCCCAGGCGGACCCGGCCTTTGTGGAGTCCCTGCGCCGGGCGGCGGAAAATATCCGGGATTTCCACGCCAGGCAGAAGCAGCAAAGCTGGCTCACCACCCGGGAGGACGGGGTCATTATGGGCCAGCGGGTGCGGGGCCTTGCCCGGGTGGGGCTGTACGTGCCCGGCGGCACGGCCGCCTACCCCTCCTCTGTGCTGATGAACGCCATTCCGGCCAAAATCGCCGGGGTAGGCGAGCTTGTTATGGCAACCCCGGTGAAGAACGGGAAGCCAAACCCGGACATTATGGCGGCGGCCCTGACAGCCGGGGTGGACCGGGTGTTCCAGGTGGGGGGCGCTCACGGCGTGGCGGCCCTGGCCTACGGAACAGAGAGCATCCCCAAGGTAGACAAGATTGTGGGCCCCGGCAACATCTATGTGGCTACCGCCAAAAAGCAGCTGTACGGCACGGTGGACATTGACATGATCGCGGGCCCCAGCGAAATTCTGATTTTAGCGGACGAAACCGCCAATCCCCGGTACCTGGCCGCCGACCTGATGAGCCAGGCGGAGCACGATCCCATGGCCTCCGCCATCCTTCTCACCACCTCGGCCCTGGTGGCAGAGCAGACGGCCGCCCAGCTGGAGCAGCAGGTGCAGGCCCTCTCCCGAAAGGAAACCATTCTGGAATCCCTGCGGAATTTCGGCGCTGTTATTGTGTGCTCTTCCATGGAGGAGGCGGTGGGCTTCGCCAACGAGCTGGCCCCGGAGCATCTGGAGGTGTGCGCCGCCAATCCTATGGAATATATCGGCAGGCTGGACAACGCCGGTTCCGTTTTCCTGGGCAATTACTCCCCCGAACCCTTGGGGGACTATTTCGCCGGGCCCAACCATGTGCTGCCCACCAGCGGCACCGCCCGCTTCTTCTCGCCCCTTTCGGTGGACAGCTTTGTGAAAAAATCCAGCTTTATCTCCTACACCAGGGAGGCGCTCCGCTCCGCTTCAGACGACATCATCCGCCTGGCAGAGGCAGAGGGCCTTACCGCCCACGCCAATTCCATCCGCGTGCGGAAGGAGGAATGATCCATGTATGAATTGAACGAAAAAGTGCGGAGCCTGACCCCCTATGAGCCTATTTCCGGGAAGTACCCCGTCCGCCTGGACGCCAACGAGTCCTTTCTTTCCCTGCCGGAGGAGCTGCGAGAGGAGATTGGGCGGGCGGTGTCCCGGGCCGCGTTCCAGCGCTACCCGGACCCCCTGGCCGGGAAGGTCACAGAGGCGTTTGCCGATTTTTACGGCATTTCCCCTTCGCTGGTGACGGTGGGCAACGGCTCTGACGAGCTGCTGTACCTGCTCACCTCTACCATGCTGATGCGGGGGGAGTCCATGCTGGTGCTGGAGCCCGACTTTTCCATGTACCGGTTTTACGGCTCTCTTTCCGAGGTAGAGGTGGTTTCCTGCCCGAAAAGGGAGGATCTCACCATTGATGTGGATGAGGTGATCCGCAGGGCCAAGGAAGCCAACGCGCGCTTGATTTTGTTTTCCAACCCCTGCAACCCCACCTCGCTGGGCCTTCCCCGGCAGGAGGTGCGCCGGCTTGTCCGCTCTGTGGAAGCCCTGGTGGTGCTGGATGAGGCGTACATGGATTTCTGGGACCAGAGCCTTCTTCCCCAGGTGGAGGAATACGAGAACCTGGTGATTCTGCGCACCTGCTCCAAGGCCCTGGGCCTTGCCTCCCTGCGCCTCGGCTTCGCGGTGGCCAACCGCCGCCTTACCGCGGCCCTGCGGGCGGTGAAATCCCCCTACAACGTGAACTCGCTTTCCCAAACGGTGGGCGCTCTGGTTCTGCGGGAAAAGGAGTGGGCGTCCTATGCCCTGGGGCAGATTCTGGCTTCGCGGGATGAACTGCAGGCCGCGCTGGATTCCCTTGCGGCGGAATTTCCCGGGCAGCTGCAGGTGTACCGCAGCTGCACCAACTTTATTTTCCTGAAGCCTGCCGGCGCCGCCGGCCTTTTCGAGGGCCTTCTGGAAGCTGGCGTGGCTGTGCGCCGCATGGGGGAATTCCTGCGGGTGACGGCGGGCAGCCAAGAGGAAAACCGGCGGTTTTTGGAAGCCTTCCGCTCCCTTTTCCGCGAGGGGAGGGCTGCAGAATGAGAACAGCCTGTGTGAAAAGAACGACCAAGGAGACGGACGTTTCGGTTTCCCTTTCTCTGGACGGGGGACCGGTTTCCATTTCCACCGGAATCGGCTTTTTCGACCACATGCTCACCGCCTTTGCCGTCCACGGCGGCTTTGGCCTGCAGGCGGCGGTGAAGGGAGACCTGCAGGTGGACGGCCACCACACGGTGGAGGACACCGGCATCGTGCTGGGCAAGGCCTTTGGGGAAGCTTTGGGGGACAAATCCAACATTGCCCGCTTCGGCAGCTTCTATGTGCCCATGGACGAAAGCCTGGCCTTTGCCGCCGTGGATGTGAGCGGCCGGCCCTTTCTCCGCTTTCAGGCTGCGTTTTCCCAGGAACGATGCGGGGAGTACGACCTTTGCCTGACGGAGGAATTCTTCCGGGCGCTGGCTGTGAACGCGGGCATTACCCTGCACCTTCGCCTGGAATACGGCGCGAACGGCCACCACGAGGCGGAAGCGCTTTACAAAGCCGCGGCGCATGCCATGCGGCTGGCAGTTTTTGAAAAGAAAGGCTTGCTTTCTACAAAAGGTGTATTATAATAGTAATAGAATCCTTTTTTACCGCATCTCTTTTTTCATCATACGCACACAAAAAACAGGTGGTTTTTCTGTGTAAGGACGACAAGAGGGAAGAGCGGTAATCCGGCAGGGAGCCTCGCTTGCAGCAAGCGGGACTCCTCTGTTCTGTAGAAAGGCAAGGGGTGAACGAATGATAGTAATTCCAGCAATAGACATTATGAACGGCTGCTGTGTGCGCCTGGTGCGCGGCGACTACGGCACCGCCTACAAGGTGGCGCGGGACGCGGTCAAGACAGCCCAGGCCTTTGAGAGCGTGGGCGCCGAATGGCTTCACATTGTGGATTTGAACGGCGCAATTGCCACCGAGCCTGTCAACACAGAACTTATTTTGAATATAATCAACGGCTGTCATTTGAAAATCGAGATCGGCGGCGGCATCCGCACCATGGAAAACATCGACTTTTATCTGAGCAAGGGGGTGGCCCGGGTCATTTTGGGCTCTGCGGCCATCAATAACCCGAAGCTGGTAGAGGAGGCCGTGAAAAAGTACGGCGACAAGATCGCGGTGGGCATCGACGCCAACGAAGGCATGGTGGCCGCCGAGGGATGGACAGAAACCTCCTCGGTAAATTATCTGGAGCTGGGGAAGCGGATGGACGCCATCGGCGTGCAGTACATTATTTTTACCGACATCTCGCGCGACGGCACGCTTTCCGGCCCTAATTTTGCCCAGCTTGACCTGCTGAACCGGGCGGTTTCCTGTCAGGTAATCGCCAGCGGCGGGGTGAGCAGCCTGAAAGACATCATCACCCTGGCAGATTTGAAGCTGTATGGGGCCATCTGCGGGAAAGCGATTTATTCCGGCGACCTGAGCCTTCACCAGGCCATTGCGCTGTGCAAAACCGGGAGGGTGTAACGGTGGCAGATTATTCCTTTTTGGACAGCTACTTTCAAAAGGGCGGGCTGGTCCCCGCCATTGTGCAGGAAAAGGCGACCGGCCAGGTGCTGATGCTGGCCTATATGAACCGGGAATCCTTTCAGAAAACGCTGGAAACCGGCTTCACCTGGTTCTGGAGCCGATCCCGGCAGGAGCTGTGGAATAAGGGGGCGACCTCCGGCCATGTGCAGCGGGTGGTTTCCATCCACGGGGACTGCGACCGGGACACGCTGCTGATCCAGGTGGAACAGACGGGCCCGGCCTGCCACACAGGCAGCCACAGCTGTTTTTTCCGTCCGATTGTGGAAGAAGGGAAGGTACAAGATTCATGAGCGATGCTTTGCAGCAGTTATACGGCACCATTCTGCAGCGCAGGCAGCAAAAGCAGGAAGGCTCCTACACCTGCTACCTGTTTGAGAAGGGGCTGGATAAAATTTTAAAGAAATGCGGGGAAGAGTGCAGCGAGGTGATCATCGCCGCCAAAAACGGCGACAACCGGGAAACGGTGCTGGAAATCTCCGATCTGCTGTACCATTTGACGGTCCTTATGGTGAACGAGGGAATTTCCCTGGAAGAGGTGGAGGCAGAGCTGGAAAAGCGCAGCGAAAAAACCGGAAACCTGAAGCAGTTTCACCAGGTGGACAAGAACACCTGAGAGAAGAAAACCGAAAAAACCCGCCCCGGAAGGC